>JBKPCQ010000210.1:0-5175 GCA_046727455.1 Actinomycetota bacterium
ACCCCTCCGCTACTGTGTCTGTGCCTCGCGCACCAGTTCCACGAAGAGGCGGTGGACGCGCAGGTCACCGGCGAGCTCCGGGTGGAAGGCGGTGGCGAGCAGATTGCCCTGCCGAACCGCGACAATCCTACCGTCCGGGCCGCCGGTCCCCGCGCGGGCCGGTACCCGGCCGAGGACCTGAACCCCGGGACCGACCCGCTCGACCCACGGCGCGCGGATGAACACGGCGTGGAACGGCCCGCCGGGCACCCCGTCGAGGGACAGGTCCGCCTCGAACGAGTCGACCTGCCGGCCGAACGCGTTGCGCCTGACCGTCATGTCGATCCCGGCAAAGGACTGCTGGTCGGGGCGGCCGTCGAGGAGCTCGGTCGCCAGCATGATCATGCCGGCGCAGGAGCCGTACGCGGGCATGCCCTCGCCGATCCGCTTGCGGATCGGATCGGCCAGCCCGAACTCGACCGACAGCTTGCTGATCGTCGTGGACTCCCCGCCCGGGATGACCAGCGCGTCGGCGTCGTCCAGCTCGCCGGGGCGGCGTACCGGCCGGGCCGCTGCCCCGCACACCTCCAACGCCCGCAGGTGCTCCCGGACATCGCCCTGCAGGGCGAGTACGCCGATATTCACCAGCCGCGCTCGGCGAGTCGGTGGGACACCGGTACGTCGTCGACGTTGATCCCGACCATCGCCTCACCCAACCCACGGGACACCTTCGCGACCACGTCGGGATCGTCGTAGAAGGTGGTCGCCTTGACGATCGCGGCGGCCCGCTGCGCCGGGTTGCCGGACTTGAAGATGCCCGACCCGACGAACACGCCCTCCGCGCCGAGCTGCATCATCATCGCCGCGTCCGCGGGGGTGGCGATCCCGCCCGCGGTGAACAGCACGACGGGCAGCTTTCCGGTGTCGGCGACCTCGCGGACCAGCTCGTACGGGGCCTGGAGCTCCTTGGCGGCCAGGTACAGCTCGTCCCGGCTCATGGAGGTGAGCCGGCGGATCTCGGCGCGGATCCCGCGCATGTGCGTGGTGGCGTTGGAGACGTCGCCGGTACCGGCCTCGCCCTTGGAACGGATCATCGCGGCGCCCTCGGTCAGCCGGCGCAGGGCCTCCCCCAGGTTGGTCGCGCCGCACACGAACGGCACCGTGAACGCCCACTTGTCGATGTGGTTGGCGTAGTCGGCCGGGGTCAGCACCTCGGACTCGTCGATGTAGTCGACGCCGAGGGCCTGCAGCACCTGAGCCTCGACGAAATGCCCGATCCGGGCCTTGGCCATGACCGGGATGGAGACCGCGCTGATGATGCCGTCGATGAGATCCGGATCGGACATGCGGGCCACGCCGCCCTGCGCCCGGATGTCGGCCGGTACCCGCTCCAGGGCCATCACCGCGACGGCCCCGGCGTCCTCGGCGATCTTCGCCTGCTCGGCGGTGACCACGTCCATGATCACGCCGCCCTTGAGCATCTCCGCCATGCCGCGCTTGACCCGGGCGGTCCCGGTCACTGGATTCTCGGACACGCCTGAAATCCTATCCGCGCACCCGATCCGGCTCCGACGGCCAATCGGCAACGCGTGGCCTGCTCAGGAAGCCGGAACCCCCGGGTCGAGCATGGGGTCGTCGACGTCGAAGTAGCGCGGCGCGGGGTGCCGCCGGGCCAGCCGGAGCAGCCGGACCAGCCGGCGGCGGCGCACCGCCAGCGCGTCGCGTACCGAGTCGTTGTGCACCTGCCGCGCCAGGGCGACCCGGCGGCTGGCGTCGAGGACGCCGGCCGTCCCGTCGGTCGCTGGTATCCGGCGCAGCTCCCGGGTGAGGTCGTTCTCGGCCAGCTCGCGCTCGTCAGGTACCGCCTCCAGGGCCGCCCGGGCTGCCTGCCGCAGCTCACCGCGGCCCAACGCCTCGGCCACCTCGGCGGCGACCGCGGCCCGGCGGACCAGGTGCGCGTCAAGCGCGGCCTGCGCCGCCGCGGCCCGGGCGTGCAGCCGGTCCAGCCGGGCGGCGATCCACGTCACGTATGTGGCGACCAGCACGACGGCGGCCACGACCGCGACGATCCACCACATGAGCGCCGAGCCTACCGACCGGTCGCGTCAGTCGAAGTCCGGCACCGGACTAACTTCTGACCCCGCCACCCCGCCCATACTCGGGGCGGCCTCGATCGCGGTGGCGTACACCTCCAGGACCCGCGCGGCGACCACCGGCCAGTCGAAGCCGGCGACCACCTCGGCCGCCCGCCCGGCCAGCGCGGCCCGGCGGGCCGGGTCGTCCAGCAGCTCCGCGATGACCCCGGCCAGCGCTTCCGGGTCGCCGGCGGGGAACAGCGCGCCGGCCCGGCCACCGTCGAGCACCCGGCGGAACGCGTCCAGGTCGCTGGCCACGACCGGGGTACCGGCGGCCATGGCCTCGGTCAGGATCATGCCGAAGGACTCACCGCCGGTGTTGGGCGCGGCGTACAGGTCGACGCTGCGCAGCATCCGCGCCTTGTCGTCCTCGGAGACCTTGCCGAGGAAGGTGACCCGGTCGCGGACCACCCGCGGCCGCTCGGCCATCAGCTCCTCGGGGTCGCCCGGCCCGGCGACCAGCAGCCGCAGGTCCGGCCGGTGCGGGATCAGCCGGGACAGCGCGTCGAGCAGGATCGGGAAGCCCTTGCGGGGCTCGGTGAAGCGGCCGAGGAAGCCCACCGTGCCGCCCGCGCCCGGCCAGCCCGGCAGCGGTACCGCGTCGGCGAACCGGCCCACCGAGACCCCGTTGGGGATCTCCCAGCCGCCGCCGTCCAGGTGCTCCACCTGGACCCGCCGGGCCAGGTCGGACACCGCGATCCGTGCGGTGATCTTCTCCAGTACCACCTGGAGCACGCCCTGCGCCGCCGCCATCGCCCGGGACCGGGTCGTCGCGGTGTGGAACGTCGCGACCACCGGCGTGCGGGCGTAGAGCACCGCCAGCATGGACAGGCTCGGCGTGATCGGCTCGTGGACGTGCAGCACGTCGAAGCGGCCGCCGGACAGCCAGCGGCGGACCCGGGTCGCGGAGATCGGGCCGAACGCCAGCCGGGCCACCGAGCCGTTGTACCGGACCGGTACCGCGCGGCCGGCCGAGACCACGTACGGCGGCAGTGGCGCGTCCTCGTCGGCCGGCGCCAGGACGCTCACCTCGTGCCCGAGGCCGATCAGTGTCTCGGCCAGGTCGCGGACGTGGCTCTGGACGCCGCCCGGGACGTCGAACGAGTACGGGCACACGATCCCGACGCGCATGCCGCCTCCCCTACCGCCACATCCGCTGGAGCATGTGCCAGTCCTCAGGGTGTCGCGCGATCCCGGCCTCGAACCACTCCGCCATCCGCTGGGTGACCTGGCGGACCCGCTGGGTCAGCGGGCCGGCGTCCGGCGGTGGCAGCTCCACTGGTCCGTTCAGCTTCGCCCGCGCACCGGCCCGCTCATACCACATATCTACCGCGTATAGTGGCGCCCCGCTGCGCAGGGCGAGCAGCGCCGGGCCGGGCGGCATGGTGGTACGGGCGCCGAAGAACTCCACCTCGATCCCGCGCCCGGGTAGGTCCCGGTCGGCGAGCAGGGCCACGACGTACCCCTTGGCCAGCCGCTCGACAAGCAGGTCCAGCGGCGGCTTCTCGGTGCCGGTCAGCGGGATGATCTCCATCCCGAGCCCCTCGCGGAACTCGACGAACCGCCGGTACAGCCCCTCGGGCCGCAGCCGCTCGGCGACCGCGACGATCGGCCAGCCGTGCGCCGCGACCCAGGCGCCGGCCAGGTCCCAGTTGCCGCCGTGGGGCAGCGCGACGATCGCGCCCCGGCCGCTGGTCACGTCGTCCTCCAGCAGTTCCTCGCCGTCCAGCCGGAACTCGCGCAGGATCCGCGCCCGGCTCATCGAGGGCAGCCGGAACGCCTCCAGGTAGTACCGCAGGTAGGAGCGCATCGCCCGGCGTACCAGCGCGTCCAGGTCCGCGTCCCCGGCCACCCGCCGCAGGTTCTCCCGCAGCCGCGCCACCCCCCGCGTCCCCCGGCGTACCGTCAGGTCGGCACCCGCCGCGAACAGCGCCGCGGCGACCGGCCGGGGCAGCGCGCGGACCAGCCGCCAGCCGGCCGCGTAGGCGGTCTCCGTGAGGTTCACCGCGCGGCCTCCCGGTCCTGGCGGTACACCACGGCGATCCGCTGGCCGATCGTGACGACGGACAGCACGGCGAGCAGCCACAGGGTCACGTCCAGCCCGTGCCGCCAGCCGAAGCCCTCGATCAGCGCGCCCAGCCCCATCAGGACGAGCCGTTCGAAGCGCTCGGCGATGCCGACGTTCGCGGTCATGCCGAGGCCCTCCGCGCGGGCCTTGGCGTAGGACACGATCTGGCCGGTGACCAGGCAGATCAGGCAGGCTGCCAGGGTGGCGTGCCGGCTCTGGGTGGCCAGCCAGTACGCCACCGCGCCGAACACCGCGCCGTCGGCGACCCGGTCCATGGTGGAGTCGAGAAACGCGCCGAACTTCCCGACCCGGCCGCGCATCCGGGCCATCGTGCCGTCGATCAGGTCGGTCATCGTGCTCAACGTGACGATCACGGTACCGGCGACCAGGTGGCCGCGCGCGCCGAAGCCGATGGCTCCGATCAGCACGCCGACGGTACCGGCGACGGTCACCGCGTCCGGGGAGACGTGCGCGCGGACCAGCGCCCGGGCGATCGGGTCGAGCACGTGGTCGACGCCGGCCCGGGCCACGCCGCTGAGGATCTTCGCCATGGCGCTCCCACCATAACGGCGCGACGTGGCCGGGCATACCGCCGCACGGAGTGGTTTCGCGAGTCGGGGTTGTGCGCTCGGCCACGCGGGTGTGGGATCGCAACCAAGAGGTAACGCCGCGTTCAGGTGACTGACAACCGTTGAGGGAGGCGCGCACGATGGCGCAGAAGACCCAGGAGAAGGGGCTCACCGGCCCGGCGCCGGTGGTGGACGAGCCCGGCAGGGTACGCAACGTGGTGCTCGTCGGCCACTCGGGAGCCGGTAAGACCACGCTCGTCGAGGCGCTGCTCGCGGCGAGCGGGACGATCAACCGGGCCGGGTCCGTCGTCGACGGCACCACGGTGTCCGACTACGACGCCGCGGCGGTCCGGCAGCAACGCTCGGTGAGCCTGGCCTGCGCGCCGCTGCTCCACGACGGCGTCAAGGTCAACCTGCTGGACAC
>JBKPCQ010000211.1:0-5569 GCA_046727455.1 Actinomycetota bacterium
CGTCAGATGTGTATAAGAGACAGAGGCCGAGCAGCGCGCCGACCAGCGGGCCCAGCGCCATCGCCACCCGGGCGGCGGCCCGGTCGACCCGGCCGACGCGCAGCGGGGCGATCGTGAACGTGGTCAGCGCGAGCCGCAGCCCGTCACGCACTGGCATCCAGGGCCGAGAGCGACAGCGCGGACCGGACCAGTGGCAGCACGGCCAGGCCGGCGGCGCCCTCGCCGACGCCCAGCTTCAGGTCGGCCACCGGGGTCAGGCTCAGCATGTCGGCCCCGGTCTCGGTGGCCGGGTGGGCGCCGTGGTCGGCCAGCAGTAGCCAGAGCCGGGCCTGGGTGGCCAGGTCGCGGGCGACCAGACCGGCGGCGACGCCGACGGGGCCGTCGATGACCACCGCGGTACGCCGGGAAGCCGCGCCGAGCAGCACGCCCACCGCGACCGCCAGGTCGGTACCGCCGAGCGCGGCGAGCAGGTCCTTCGGCTGGCGCGCCCGGCCGCGGGTGCGGTGCAGCGCGTCGCGCACCGCCGCGCACCGCACCATCCACGCCACGTCGTCGAACCGCCCGCCCGGCTGCCGTACCCGGGGCAGCAGCGCGAACGCCTCCCGGCTCGTGGTCGCCGCGATCACCGCGACCGCGGCCGTCTCCTGACCTGCCCCGCCGGCGGCGAGTACGAGCAGGTCGGTACCGCTGTCCACGGCCGCCTCGGCCAGCCGCCACCCGTACCGGAGCGCGGTCTCCACGTCGGCGGCGCCGGCGGCGTCGCGCACCTCGACCGGCGCGGCGGCCGGGAGCCCCGCGGCGGCCGGGTCGACGAGCTGGACGCTCGCCCCGGCCTCGGCGGCCAGCAGCCCGAGCGGCCCACCGCCCTCGGCCACCTCCCGCATGCGGCGCTCCCACGCCCCGGCATCCTCCCCGGCGGCGAACCCGCCCTCGTGCGCGCCGTGCACCAGCAGGACCCGTACCGCCTGGAACGGCCGCGGCTCGGCGGTACCCTGCGCGCCGGCCGCGAACGCGACCACGTCGGCGAGCGACCCCAGGCCGGCACCGACCAGCCGCTCGGTGACCTGTACCACCGCCTCCTGGTCCGGTACCGGCAGGCTGACCCCGGGCTCGATGGCGAGATCGTCGTCACCGGCGAAGGCCGGCGGGGCGACGACCGAGGCCGCCGCGGGAGCCTTGACCGGGACGGTCCGGGCTCCCGGGACACCGCGCTTGAGCCAGGTCGGCTGCCCGGCCACCACGAGTACCACCGTGTCGCACACCTCGGCCAGCGCCCGGTTGGCGGCACCGACCGCATCCGCGAAGGCCCGCCCGAGCGCGGTCGCCGGTACCACCGAAAGCCCCACCTCGGGGGAGACCACCACCAGCCGGGCCGCGGTCTCGCGTACCGCCTCGACCAGCGCGTCGACCCGCTCCCGCACCGGCCCGCCGGCCGCGAGCAGCGCGGTGATCCAGCCGCCCAGGTCGTCGACCAGCAGGGTCTGATCCGGCTTGGCCTCGGCGAGCAGCTCGACCAGCCGGCCCGGATCGGCGCCCACCTCCTCGGTCAGCCAGGTCGCCGGCCGCCGCTCGCGGTGTGCGGCCAGCCGGGCGGCCCACTCCGGGTCGTCCCCGGCCGGCGCGGCGGTCGCCACGTACCGGACCTCGGTCACGTGACTGACCAGGGACTCGGCGTACTCGGACTTGCCCGAGCGAATTCCGCCAAGGACAAGAGTGGCGCGGTACCCGTCGTGCGGCATGCCCGTACCCTATTTCCCGCGCACTAGGCTTGCGATGGCGCCCGGCAAGATGGCCAGGGCCCGAGGGGAGTTGCACAGGATGGCCTGGACCTGGCGGTACGAGAACGGTGAGGGCAAGCCGGCCGAAGGGCCGACGGAAACCTTCACCAGTCAGGCCGACGCGGAGTCGTGGCTGGGGCAGACCTGGCGGCGGCTGGCCGGCCTCGGCGTCGTGACCGCGATACTCGTCGAGGACGACCGCGTCGAGTACCGGATGAGCCTCCTGCCGGCGAGCGAATAGCCGTGGCGTACCGGGGGACGACATGGGAGCGCCGCGCGGCGTTCCGGCCCAGCGGGCTGTTCCTGGGCCTGGTGGCGGTGTTCGCGGTGAGCGGCTGGCTGGCCTTCGCCGGCTACGGCCCCACGCGGCTGAACGTGTTCCTGTTCGTCGTCTCCGGCTGGCTGGTCTCGCTGTGCCTGCACGAGTTCGGCCACGCGCTCACCGCATACCGCTCGGGCGACCACGGCGTGGCTGCGCGTGGCTACCTCACGCTCGACCCGCGCCGGTACAGCAACCTGCTGATGTCGCTCATCCTGCCGCTGGTCTTCCTGCTCATCGGCGGGATCGGGCTGCCCGGCGGCGCGGTGTGGGTGGACCACGGGGCGATCCGGGGCCGGCTGCGGGAGACCCTGGTCAGCCTGGCCGGCCCGCTGGTCAACGTGCTGTGCCTGCTCGCCACGGTGGCGCCGTTCGCGCTGGGCATGCACACGTCCGGGCACCAGGTGTTCTGGGCGGCCCTGGCGTTCCTGGCGTTCCTCCAGCTCACCGCCGTGCTGCTGAACCTGGCCCCGATCCCGGGCGTCGACGGCGGCAACGCGCTGCGGCCCTGGGTGTCCTCCTACGAGTACCGGCAGTTCTTCGACAAGGTCGCGCCGTACGGGATGCTGCTGCTCTTCGCGTTCCTGCTGGTCCCGTTCGTCAACGCGTTCTTCTTCGGGCTCGTGTACGACATCGGCGACCTGCTCGGGCTGCCGCCGTACCTCACGGCCGAGGGGCGGGCGCTGTTCCAGTTCTGGCGGTACTAGCGCCGGGCACGTGGGGCAAACTACGGCCGCTCCGCCGGGCTCTCGGTCTTCGCCGGGTCGCGCTCGACGATCGGGTCGACCACCTCGTCGATCGCCTTGAGCAGGTCGGCGTCCAGCTTCACCCCGGATGCCTTCACCGTGTCCTGGAGCTGCTCGGGCCGGGTCGCCCCGACGATCGCCGCCGACACGTTGGGGTTCTGCAGGACCCAGGCGATGGCGAGCTGCGCCATCGTCAGGCCGGCCTGCGACGCGAGCGGGGCCAGGCCCTGGACGGTCGACAGCACCTCGTCGGTCATCCAGCGCTCGATGAAGCGCGCACCGGACTTCTCGTCGGTGGCCCGCGAGCCGGGCGGCGGGGCCTCGCCGGGCAGGTACTTGCCGGTCAGCACGCCCTGGGCAAGCGGGGACCAGACGATCTGGCCGATGTCCAGCTCCGCACAGGTCGGTACCACCTCGGCCTCGATGACCCGCCAGAGCAGTGAGTACTGCGGCTGGTTGGACACCAGCGGCACCCGTAGCTCGCGAGCCAGGGCGTGACCCCGGCGGATCTCCGACGCCCTCCACTCGGAGACGCCGATGTAGAGGGCCTTGCCGGCGCGGACCACGTCGGCGAACGCCTCCATGGTCTCCTCCAGCGGCGTGGAGTGGTCGAACCGGTGCGCCTGGTACACGTCCACGTAGTCGGTCTGCAGCCGCTGGAGCGAGCCGTTGATCGACTCCAGGATGTGCTTGCGGGACAGGCCGCGGTCGTTGCGCCCGGGGCCGCTGGGCCAGTACACCTTGGTCAGGATCTCCAGGCCCTCACGTCGCTGGCCGGCCAGCGCCCGGCCGAGTACCTCCTCCGCGCGGGTACCGGCGTACACGTCGGCCGTATCGAACGTGGTGATTCCCAGGTCGAGGGCGGCGCGCACGCAGGCGGTCGCCTGCTCCTCCTCCACCTGCGAGCCGTGCGTGATCCAGTTTCCGTACGCGATCTCGCTGACCAGCAGGCCGGACCGGCCCAGATGACGAAACTCCATCCCCCGACCCTAGCCAACCGGGGTTCAGAGCATCGGGCGGGTGTCCGCGAGAAGCCGGTCGATCTCCTCGGTGACGGCCATCCGGCTCGGATGGCTGGGCCGGATGATCAGCCGGCCGTGCCGGTCGAGCGCGCCCCAGCGGGCCGCGGCATCGGTGACCAGGAAGGCCACCGGGTGGATCACCAGCGCCGGGTGTACCGGCTCGACCAGTACCCGCCCGGTCCGGTCCACCACGCCCTTGCGCCCGGCCAGCTCGATGACCGCCAGCCCCTCGTCGGAGAACCCGTCGATGTACCGCCCGTCCGACATCGCGGTCGCGAACGCGTCGTACCGGAACGGCACGACCACCCGTCCCGCCTCGTCCACGGCACCCCACTGGGCGCCCCGCCGGACGGCGGCCATGCCCCGCCGGAACGGTCGCACGTCGTCGAAGCCGGCCGGGATCGCCACCGTGTCGGTTTTGTCCACCGCGATCCAGGCGCCGCTCTCGTTCCGGGAGACCCAGGCCAGCCCGTCGGAGAAGCTGCTCACCCCGGTGTACCCGGAGCGGGTCGGGATCAGTGTCCGGCCGGCCTCGTCGATCAGCTCCCAGGACCGGTACCCGGGCCGCTGCACCCAAGCCACCCCGTCGCGGAACGGCTGCACGTCGGCGTACCTCGCCGGGATGGTGGTCTCGCCGTCCTCCCCGGTGAACCCCCACTTGCCGGTCTTCTCGTCCCGGGCAGGCGTGGGCGGCTTGGCGATCCGCAGGATCTCCTCGCGCTGGCGCGGGTACGGCCCCCAGCCGTTCTCGGCCACCTTCCGGAACACCGCGTCCAGCGCCAGTTCGGTCTGCGCGATCAGCTCGGGGTCCTCGGTCTTGCGCAGTTCGAGCGCCTTCTCGAAGTGGTTGCACGCCTCGATGTACCGGCCCTGGTCGTACGCGGACTTGCCGGCGTGCTGGTACATCGTGGCCCGCAGCCGGTCCGGCAGCTCGGTCGAGTTGGCCAGCGCGAAGAGCCGGTCCGCCTCCGCGAAGTCGCCCTGCCACTGGAGCACGTGTGCGAGTCGCGCCTGGGTGATCGCGATCCGGCGCAGCTCGCCGGTCGCCTCGGCGTGGGCCAGCGCCAGCTTGCCGTCGGCCAGCGCCTGCTGCTGGTCGCCGAGGATCCGGGACACCACCGCCCGCAGGCTGAGCAGCCGGGCGCGGGCGGCGTTGTCCGGGTTGTCGGTCACCTTCCCGGTGAGCATGTCGCGGACCTCCCGCAGGCGGTCCACGTCGTCGGCCACCTCGCGCAGGGTGTCCGGGTCGAAGGTCCAGGTCCAGGCGGACAGGATCTGCTCGGGATCGGTGCCGGCCGGCTCCTCCGCGGCCGGCGGGGGAGCGCCCGCGACGGGCCGCCCGGGGTCCGCCGGCAGCCCACCCGCGGGGGTGGGCGCGATCAGCGCCTCCATCAGGTCGGGGCGCAGGATCAGCGGGGCCACCCCGGGCGGTCCGAGGATCTGCCGTGGCGCCGGCCGAGACGGTACCGGCATATCCGGCCGCGGTACCGGCGGTCCAGGACCGACAGCGGGGCTGACCGGGACCGCCTGCTCCGTCGGAGCCCGTCCACCCCGGGCGCGCGGGCGCTCGTCCTCGTCGCGCGGCACGACCCTGCTCCATGACATCGTCGGCACCGTCGCCCACGCCGGGCCGCCCGGCCGTCGCCGGTCGTCGGAGCGGTCGTCGCGCTCGGGCACGCGGGTCACCTCGGGTAGAAATCGGGT
>JBKPCQ010000212.1:0-12530 GCA_046727455.1 Actinomycetota bacterium
GCCAGCGCGATCTGGAGCGGGCCGACCGGCGGGCCCGCTGGGACACCGACCGCGCCACCCGGTTGTCCGGCGACGAGCGGCGCAACCTCGGCAACCAGGTGGTCGACCTGACGGAGAACGGGCAGGTGGTGGCGCAGCGGCTGCTGGAGATGGTCGACCGCGCCGCGACCCCGGTGAGCGGGCCGCCGCCGGCCGGCCACGCCGCCGGGCGCGACGGCGCGGTCGCGGCCGTCCGCGACGCGATGGAGGCGGTGAACCAGCGCCACGGCGGCAAGTTCCAGATGACGGCCGCGAAGTTCGACGGCGCCGGCCGGCTCACCCGGGCGACCTACCGCTCCGACGAGCCGGGCTGGAAGTACGACGTGGAGCTGCGCCTGCGGTTCACCCGGGTCGACGACGGCCGTGCCGTGGTGCCGTCCGGCACGCGGGTCACCCGGGGGAAGTTCGAGTTCCTGGTCAACGAGGACGCGAGCCCCGAGCGGATCGCCGACACGCTGCGGCACGTCGCCGACAACATCATGTGGGACCGGGAGCACCGGGTACCGATCGGCCGCCGCCTGTACGAGGATTTCCTGCCCGCCGCGGTCCGGATCGGCACCTCGGTCGGGGTCGGCGCGCTCAGCCCGGCCCATCAGGTAGCCGCCGGTACGCTGGCCGGCGTCGGCGCCACGGCGCACGTCGCGAGCCGCTGGATCGACCGGCTCCACCAGCTCCGTATGAACGACATCGAGCTGAACAAGGTACTGGCCGGCACCCACGCCGAGGACGTACCGCCCGAGCTGCTCCGCGAGTCCCTCGGTGCCCAGCGCACGCCGGTGGAGCGGCTCGAACAGCGGGTCCGGGACCTGGAGGACCAGCTCGCCGGCAACCCGGACGGCGCCGAGCGGGTCGCGCGGCTGCGCGCCCGGCTCGGCGAGCTGCCGGCGGCCGACGCCGCGCTGCTGCCCGAGGTCGCCGACCGGGTGTCGGACTTCGCCGGGCTGCCCCGCAACGCCCGGCTCTCCGCCGTCGCCGACGCCCCGAACACCTTCCGGGTCACCTTCCGGGGCGCCGCCGGCCGCCCGGAGAACATGACCTTCGAGCTGGGCACCGGGCACGCCGGCGGGGCACCGGTACGCCCGCACCGCGTCGACTCCGACGTGACGCACGCCCTGCGCGTCGACCCGACCCGACCGCCCGCCGAGGTGGCCGACCACGTCCGGCGCTGGCTGGTCGACGAGATCGACCGGGCCAGCCACGCGCCGTCCGGGCTGCCCGGCGCCAAGGGGCGGCTGCTGTCCTTCACCCGGGAAGCCACCGGCCAGGCGGTCGCGAGCGGGGTGAGCCTGGCCGTCGGCAGCCACCCGAAGCTCGCCGACGACGTCGTCGCCCAGGGCGCCTGGGCCACGAACGCGACAGCGGGAGCCGGCGCGCGGGAGGTCACCGACGCGTCCCGCACCGCACACGAGGCGGTCTCCGCGGCGACCCGGCGCGAGCTGGTGCTGCGCCACTTCGGTACCGCCTCGGAGGAGCAGCTCGCCCTCGCCGCCACCGACGCCGACCACCTGATGGACCGGGCGTGGCACGCCTACGAGCGGCTGCACCACCTCGAACAGATCGCGGACGCGCTGGCGCCGCAGGAGCGGCCCGCGCCGCTGCGGAACGGGCACCTCACCCCGCCGCGCGATCCGGTCAGCCTCGGCGGGTCGGCGCCCGATCCGCGCGCCCACGCGGCGGTCGAGACCGCATTGCGCCGGCTGGCGGAGGTACGGCACGGGTCCGCGGAAGACCGGGTCAGTGGCGACCTGCGGGCCATGCTGGCAGCCTTCGCTGAGGGCGTACCGGACGAGCACGCTGCGCTCTTCACGGTGCGTGGCCTCCAGGTCGAATACGGGCCGGACGGCCCGGCCGTGTCGGTGGAGGTCGCGCAGCCGCCGGCCGGTGCCGCCCGTACCGCCGCCCGGCTGATGTCCGCCTTCCACCGGCTGGAGGTACCGGGCGTCGAGCCGGAGCACTTCGCGCGCGCCCTGGTGGAGTGGCTCGTATCGGCCGGCGGGCATCCGGTCGCCGACGTGCTACACGGCATCCGGCTCACCGACCCCGGGTTGTCCGCGGACCGGCTGCTCGCAGGCTTCGCGCCGGTCGACGCCGCGCGATCGACGGATCTGCTCGGCCACGCCCAGTCGGTACGCTCCGACACCGGCCACCTCGACGACGCCGCGCTGGCCGGCTTCCTGGGCCGGCTGCCGCGCGTACCGGGCATCGACGCCTATCCGTCCGCGCCCGGTCCCGCCGAACGGGCGGCGCTGCGCGACTTCGCCGCGGACGTCCTGTCCCGGGACCCGGCCGGGCTCAGCCTGGAGCCGGTGAGCGGCGAGGGCGGCGCCAAGGGCGTCTCCGGAGCGCCGGTGTACTGGGTGCGGGACGCCGCCGGCGGGCGGGTCGCCGTGCTGAAGGTCTTCCCCGACCCGCGCGAGTTCGCCCGCGAGACGGCCGCGCTCGACCGGCTGCACGCGGAGCGCTTCGAGCGGCTGGCGGCGCCCGACGTGCTCGGCCTCGGGATCGCGGGTGACCCGCATTCGGCCTCCGGGCCGCAGGGCGCCCTTCCGGACCGAATGAGGGTCGGCGGGGCCGGCGTGCTCGTCAGCGCGGTGGCCCACGGCCGGCCGCTGGACGACCTGCTGGCCGCGGTCCGCGACGCCCCGCCGGGACAGCGCGACCGGGCCGTGGCGGAGGCGCTGCGCGCCTTCCGGGACACCGGGGCCGCGCTCGCCGAGCTGCACAACCACCCGGCGGAGTCGGGCGGCCGAGTCGCCGACTGGTTCGCCGAGCGGTCGCCCACGACATGGGTGGTCGAGGCGGTCGAGGCGCTGGCCGCGGACGAGCGGTTCCAGCGGTACCTGGGCTTCGACGGGCAACGGGTGCTCGACCGGTTCACCGAACTGCTCGACGAGGTCCGGCGCGACCCGGGGCCGGCCGGGTTCGTCCACGGCGACGCGCACCCGGGCAACTTCCTCCACGATCCGGTCACCGGCAAGGTGACCCTGATCGACCTGGAGGGCATGCACGCCTCGATGGACGGGCGGGGCCGCCCGGTCGGGCCGGCAGCGCTCGACCTCGGCTTCTTCGACGGGGACCTCTCCGGGTTCGCGCACAACTTCGACGTGTCGCCGCTACTGCCCGAGCTTCGGGCGGCCCTGCGCGCCGGCTACCTGGAGTACGGTGGCCGGCCGCTGCCCGGGCACGCGCTGGACCTGTACCGGGCCGGCGGGCTTGCGCTGAGCCTGGAGGAGACCCGCCGGGTGCTGTTCGGGGAGGTACGCCCGGACGTGACACCCCGGGTGGACATGACGCAGCGGGCCCGGGAACAGCTCGGCGAGCTGCATGACGCCCTCGGCCTGCCGCGCCCCGACGGCGACCTGTGGACCCACCCGGGTGAGCCGGTCCGCCATGCCGCGGCGCCTGCGGAAACGTCTGTCGCGGACGCGCTGCGCGGTCTGGAGCCGGCGCACGGCACGGGCGTCGACCCGGCGCGGATCCCGCCGCGGTACACCGTCGGCGAGCCGCCGCAGGGCACCACCCCGATGCTGGACCGGTACCGGGGCGAGGACCGGATCAACCTCATCGCGGCCGCGTTGAGCCCCGACCTGCCGCCGGACCACCCGCTGCTCACCTCGCACCCGAGCACGTGGTACATGGACGAGGCGGAGCGCGAGCGGTACCGCCTGGTGGTCATCGACGGCCGGCTCCACACCACCGATGGGGACCTCTTCGACACCCGGGCCGCCGGAGGGCCGGCGTTCCCCGAGGCCCACCAGGCGATGTTCGTCGTCGACCGGCACGGCAACCTGTACGCCGCCAAGGCGCTGCGGTCCGGCATGAAGCACTCCAGCTTCCTGGCCGGCGAGCCGGTCGCCGCAGCGGGCATGATCGAGGTACGCGACGGCCGGATCCAGCTCGTCAACGGCAAGAGCGAGCACTACCGGCCCGAGGCACGGTTCGTCCGGCAGTTCGTGGACCTCATGCGCGGGTCCGGCGCCGACCTGAGCGCGGCCCGGGTCCAGGAGACCTTCGGCGGGCCCGAGGTACCGGCCCTCGTACCGCCACCGGTACCGCCCGCGGATGTCGTGGTCGACCAGCCGGCCCTCCCGCCGCCCGACCCGTCGACCGGGCCGATCGGGTACGACCGGGCACTCGACCGGGTGACCGGCCGGCCGCCGGCGCTGTTCGACGGACCGCCAGCCCGCGACCAGGTCCGCCAGGGATACCTCGGCGACTGCTACGCCGTCGCGGTCATCGGTTCGGTCGCCGGGCACGACCCGGCCGCGATCACCTCGGCGGTCCGGGAGAACCCGGACGGCTCGTACCGCGTCCGGCTGCACGAGACCCGCCTGTCCGCCGACCGCCGCCGCGCGGAGCCGACCGGCCGGATCCTCGAACTCGACGTCAGCCCCGAGGTGCCGACCTCCGCGAACCGGCCCGACCGGTCGCTCTACATGGACCAGTCGCGCAACGGCACGGCCTGGGCCGGCATCCTGGAGAAGGCGGTCGCGGGGCTGGACGAGACCTGGTCGCCGGGGCGCCGGCTGCACGCCGCCCAGCTCGGGTACGAGCGGCTCAACCAGGGTGGCTCGGCGGTGGACGAGGCCGAGCTGCTGACCCAGCTGACCGGCCGGGTGGCGGTCGTCGAACGGCTGGACACCTCGCCCCGGCACGTCGAGGCGGCCTGGCGGCGGTGTCTCGCCGAGGAGCGGCCGGTCCTGATCGCGTTCGACGCGCCGCCGAGGCGCGTGCAGATGCCGTACGACCTGGTGGGCGGGCATGTCTACGAGGTCGTGGAGATCGACGGGCAGGGCCTGGTACACCTGCACAACCCGTGGGGCCAGGATCATCCGGTACCGGTGACCGTGCCGGACCTGCTGGGCGTGCGCGAGCTGGACCGGTGGTACGTCACCCTGGAACCCACGGCGCACGGTACGCACCGCGGCGGCGGCACACCGTTTGGCGGCCCGGCTCGCCGGCACGCTGGTGCATTTGCCGACGGGGACTTCTCGCCCGACCACGGAACGGGCCGGGCTCAGCCGACGAACGAGCATCTGGCCACAGGCGCCCAGGTCGGCGACCACCCACCCAGCGCTCGATCGAGCACGGGACCGTTCGCATGGAGGAGCACCCCGAGTTTCCCCAGGTTGTCAACGAGCTGCGCCGGCTAGGCTATGAGCTGGTGGAGACGGCGGCCGATCCGCATGTCGTGATCCGCCACATAGTCGACCGGCACGGCAATGTCCTGGGGGCTGAGCGCGAGATTCATCTCCGACCCGGCATGCGTTTCCTGGATCTCGAACATGAGCTGGGCCATGTGCACCAGCTCACCGGTCCCGCGCGCTTCCCGGACGGGCCGCTGCCCACCGAGCATGTCTTCGAGCGCCCGAACGGAGTTCGAGTGAAGGCAAAGCTGCACGGTCCGGAGCTGAAGCGATGGCAGGACGCTTGCATCGAGTACCACGTACGGCTGCAGGAATTCCTTCGGCTCTCTGCGCGCGCGGGGTGTCGCCCGAGCTTCTGGATGAACACGCCGTCGGCGTGAACAAATGGCGAGCGACATTCCGCAGAGAGATGTTCCGCAGCGGCTACGCGGCTGAGCGAACCGCCTGGTCCGGTCAGCATTTCCCCGATATTCCAGAGCTTGAGCGCCAGGTATACGGGCAGGTCGAGCCGGCCTCCGGCGCCGCCACGGGTCGACTCATGCCCGGTGGGCCGGGCCCGGTGGGCCGATAGCGTTGCTCAGCAGGAGGTGTCCGCCATGAAGGTCAGCCCAAAGGCCGACTTCCCTATACAGGTGATACCGGAGGTGGAGGAGAGGGAGGGCCTCGTAGAAGGGCTGTTCGAGGGTATCTTCCGTGCTGTCCTCAATCATACGGTCGATGTTGTTTTTGTTCCCGACGTCAGTGCTGTCGCGCCGCCATGGGATTACCATACCTTGCCCGGAAGCCTCGATGGGTTGACCACTGTGGAGCAGGCGAGGATCGTGACAGCGTTCACGTCGCCGTACCTGGTCACTCCAAATGTCGAGCTGGCGGGTACCGTCGAGCGGGTGGAATGGTCCGCCGACGGCGAACCTGAAGGAAGCCAGAGTGTCGTCTTCTACGTGATGCCGGCGGAGTTCGACCGGTACGCCGCCGAATTGGAGCGGCTCAGCGAGCTGGTTTTCAGTAAGTGGCCGAAGGAACGCGCATCCGATTTGCGGAGGTTCGAAGTGGTCCTCTTTCTTGAGCGGAAGGTGGTTGATTCGGGGTGGCTCGACCCGGAGGACGCCGCAATGCTTGGCCGTCGACCGTGACCAGTAGGCGTCATCGACGCGACGCGCGACACCGTTTCCCAGTGGAATGCCTCGTGACACCGAGCTTTGTGAGGCGGGTTTCCGCACTGGGCGCCGCACCGTCCCGGTCCTGTTCGCCATCATGACGGACGATGGTGTCCGGGGTACCTGGCGACTGGAAAGCATCAGGGCACGTGACGAAGGCGCCTATACGCAGGTAGGCGAGCTTGGTACGGGTGCCTCAGACTGGGTCGAGCTTTCCTCGGGTCGAGATACGGACAAGGTGAAGGCAGCCGCCGCGCAGCGCCTTTCGGAACTTGGCATCGACATGTCCGGGCTCCCCGACGACCAGGTCAGGATGGACATCGTGCGGACGGCTGACGGAAGCGGGTTCGTCCGGGTGGCCGTCCTCAAGGCGACCATCGAGGCCGCTCGCGCCCGGGTCGCTGGTCCCGTTGACCCCGCTGCGTGCCGGTGGGCGGTGACCGAACCGCGGCAACAAGCCCGGCCGAGCGGTCCGGTTCGCGGCACATAGGCCAATGCCCGTCCGGCGACGTGGAATGGACCCCGGGAGATCACGAGTTGCCGGCAGATCCCGCAGCGAGACTTCGGGATCTGCCTGGAAACGACGACCTCCCGACCGCACCCGCAGGATGTGATCCCCGACGGTCCCGGAGGGGGTATAGGAGTCCAAGATCTCGCCAGCACCGGTGCCCCACCGCGGCGGGAGCAACGTCATATGCTGGGGGGCCGGCTCCGGCGATCCGGACCGGGGCTGACACGAGGGAGGACCGTGACCGGGGCGATCGGACTGCGCCATGGCCGGGTGAGCGACCTCGGCCCGGCCCGTGCGGCGGTGCACTTCCTCAGCGATCCGGAGGTGGACGGCGAGCCGATGCGGCTCGTGCTGTCGGTCATGCCCGACGACGCCCCCGGGTACCGGGTGACCCTGCACCTGGGCGAGCGGTTCTCAGTCGGCGGCACCACGTGGGTCTTCGATCGCGTCGACGATCCCGGTGACTACGCCTACACCGCCTGGCTGGCGCCCGCCCGGCCCGCGCAAGCGCCGGCGACGGCAGAGCCGGCGGCGCCGGCGCCCATCGAAGGCACCGGCCGCACCTGGGCCGAGCGGATCGCCGACATCCTGGAGTTCATCCGGTTCGAGACCAGGCTCGACGACGCGGTGGTGCACAAGACGGCCGAGGCGATCCTGCATACCCGGATGCTGCACGAGCCGCCCGCGCGGATGGCGGAGGCGATCCCGCTCGCTCTGGCCAGTCCCGTCACGGTGACCGAGCTGGTACCGGTCGGGTTCGCCGAGCCGGAGTTCCGCGACTTCCTGCGCCGGCTGGCGGCCCGGCTGGACGGATCCCGGCCGTGGCCCGAATGGCTGTACGAGCAGGTGGACCCCGCCACGTGGGATTCGTCGCGGGTGCGGCCGATCGCGTATCTCGGCCTGCCTCCGGTGCGCCTGGGCAACCTGCTCGGCGTGCTGTTCGAGCGGGTGGTCGAGGACGGCATGACGATGGAGCTGGCAGTGCTCCGGCTCGCCGCCGGACCGGTGGTGGCGCTGGCCCGGGAGGTCGGCGGGCGGTCCGCCGGTACGCTCGTGCTCCAGCAGCCGGGCGAGCCGGCCGGAAGCGCGGTGGCGGAGGTACTGCGGGCCAGCGGGATCGGTCCGGACAGCGTCACGTGGCTCGGCGACGCCCCATGACCGGCCCCGGTGCGCACGCCTCGGCGGCGGAGCGGGTGGCCTGGTCGGCCCCGCTTCCGGAGGCCGACGACGGGCACCTGCTGACCGGCCCGGACGGGCAGGTGGTGGTGTCCACCCGGCGCTTCCTGGCGGTAGCCCGCCCGCCCGGGGTGGTCGACTGGGTGGTGGAGACCGCGGTGGGGCTGCTCGGCGCGCCGGTACTCCTGGCCGACGGCCGGATCAGCCGGTACGAGGACGGGACGGTGGTGACCCGGGACGGCGCGACCGGCGTCCAGGTGGCGGCGGTGCCCGTCGGCGGGCCGCCGGCGCTCGCCGCGCTCGGTACCGACCTGGTATGCGGCGTGCGGTCGGCGCGCGGTCCGGTGGTGCGCCGGATCGGGCCGGACGGTGCGGTCCGCTGGTCGGCCGCGCTGGTCGGCGAGCTACTGGCGGCGCCGGTGATAGTCGATGACCTGGTCGTGGTGGCCGACGGGCCGCTGCTGCGCGGCTACGACCATGCCGGCCGGGCGCGGTGGATCGCCGGTGCGCGCAGCTTCGGCGAACCGGACGCGCCGGCGGCCGAGGTGGCCGACGGGATGGTGCACGGCGGTCCGGTGGCGCTGGCGGACGGCCGGCTGGTCGCCGAGGTCGCGGAGCGGTACGGGCACCGGCTGGTGCTGTTCGATCCGCGCGCCCGCACCGTGTCGCCGATCCGCCCACCGATCGCGATCCGCCCGCCGCTGGCGGTGGTCCCGCCCGACGGGCTTGCGGTGCTCGGGCCGGCCGAGGAGGTCGAGCGCGGCCACTGGAGGTGGATGGTGGTGCTGGTCGACCCGGTGGGTCCGGTGCGCTGGGCCCACCGGCTCAGCGCCGAGCCGTTCGCGCTGGTCGCGGCCGGCTCCGGGCGGGTGGCGGCCATGTGCAGCCCGCCGCTGGGGCGCTGGCAACGGTACCAGGGGTGGTACGACCTGTCCGGCGACTGCTTCGTCCGCTGCGTGGGCGCGGACGGTGCCGCGCTCTGGACGTGGTACCCGCCGGTCCCGCTGACGTTCCGGCCGGCGGCCGGCGCCGACGGCACCGTTCTCGTCGGCGGCCCCGGCAGGATCTGGGCGCTGGATGCCGGCGCGCCGGAGCGCGCCGCTAGGCTGGCCGATCGTGGCTGAGCGGCGACCGGGCTGGTTCACCCGCTGGCGCGAGGCGCGGGCGGCCAGGGCGTACCGGCGGGTCATGGCGCGGGAGCTGGCCCTCCGGCAGCTTGAGGAGGAGGGCCGCTGGGCGGAGCTGGCGGTGGCCCTCGGCGAGATCGCCCGGGACTACGCGAAGCTCACCCGGGTCAGCGGGCACACCCGGGCGGCGCTGCGGGCGCGCATCCGCCGCTGCGACGCCCTCGTCCGGGCCGGCCAGGTGGACCAGGCGAAGCTGGAGATCACCGTGCTGGCCAACCTCGTCGTCGAGTACGAGGGCCCCGACGGCGAGCTGGCCCGCGAGCTGCGGGAGACGGTCGCCGCCTTCGGCGATACCGGCGAGACCGGCGGGTGAGGGCGTGCGGCGCGCACAGGCCCGTACCCTCGACGAGGCGTACGCCTACCTGGAGCTGACCCTCCCGGCCGGGGAGAGCTGGCTGGACTTCGAGCGGTTCAGCACGGTCGAGCGCGTCGGCGACGGGTACCTGCTGCGGTTCGTGGGCGGCGACGAGGGCACCGTCGAGGTGGCGGTGGCCACCCGCCCCGATCCGGACGACACCGAGCTGACCTTCGGCTCCGGACCGTCCACGCTCATCGACCCCGGGCAGTGGTACCTGATCGAGTGCGGGTACGCCGGGATGGCCCAGGCCGGCCTGGACCGGCTGGCCGGCGGGCTGCCGGACGAGGAGACGTACCAGGCCATCTACCGCGCCTTCGACAGCGCCCGCGCGGCCGTGCAGGAGATCGGGAAGTTCCTCCCGTACGATGCCGACGCGGTACCGGCCGCCGCCTGCTGGACCGGTCAGGGCCGCTCGGCATACCTGGCGCGGCCCGGGGCGTTCCGGCGGGACCGGCTGACCGCGGCGGCATCCCGGTACCGCCAGCACCGGGACGGGTTCGCGGACCGGTTCCGGCCGGCGCCCGAGGTGGTCCTGGAGGTCGCGGCCCCGCCGAGGACGCCGACGGCCGCGCCCGCGCGCACCTTCGGCGAGGCGCACATCTACATGGACCTGCATCCGTGTGCCTGCGGTTCGGCGCAGTTCCGCCGGGGCGGGATGGAGGTCCTGGCCAGCGACGACACGCACGGGCTGGTGGTCCGCTACGCCGGGCCGTGTGACGGCTGCGGCCGGCCGCGGGACTTCCGGTTCCGGTTGCCGAACCGGCCCGGGGTACCGCCCGAGTCGCCGTACCTTTTGAGCTACCCGGAGGACGGTCCGTCGCGGGTGCTCGACCCCGGCGACTGGGTCGCCACGGCGGTGGCCTACGGCGCGTGGGCCGAGGAGGTGGCCGCGGCGGACGGTGTGGCGGAGGAGGACATCGTCAAACTCCTCACGGTCGCCGCCGCCGCGGTCGACGAGGCGTTGCGGTTCCTGCCCCCCGGCGCCGGGGCGGTACCGCCGGATGCTTTCTGGACCCCCACGGGCCAGGAGGTGTACCGCCTGGATCCGGACCTGTTCCGGCGCGACCGGCTGGTCCGCGAGCGCGCGGACCGGTGGGCCCGGCTGGGTGAGTTCCTCGCGGCGCTGCCGGAGGACGGGAGCGTGACCGCGTGACCGCACCGCTCGCCCGCACCAACGAGGAGGCCCACCTGTACATGGAGCTGCACCCGTGTGAGTGCGGCGAGGCGGACTTCGACGCCGTCAGCTCGGTCGCGCGGGTGGCCGGCGTCTGGATCAGCCGGTACAGCGGGCGGTGCGTGGAATGCGGGCGCGAGCGGGTGTTCGAGTTCCGCCAGCCGGAGGAGATCGCGCTGCCGGGCGAGGGTGCGTGGGCTCCGGATCCGCAGCCGTCGGAGCTGCTCGACGCGGGGGAGTGGCTGTTCGTGGCGGACACGTACGGCAGCACGGGGCCGGACCCGGGTCCGCGGGTCCGCACGGATCTGCTGGCCGCGGCGGCCGCCCTGGACGAGGTGCTGAAGTTCCTTCCCGAGGGCGCGGACGAGGTACCGGAGTCGGCGTTCTGGTCGGCGCGCGGCCGTGCGGTACGCGACGCCGAGCCGGAGCGGTTCCGGCGGATCCGGCTGGAGGCGGCGTGGGGCGTCTACCACGCGGCCGTGACCACCCTGACCGACGACTGATGACCGTTAGGATCTCCCGGTGGACTCGTGGCGGAGGCTGGCACCGGAGGAGCTGGCGCGGTTGGCCCGCGCTCTCGGATCCTTGCGGTGGTCGTGGTCGGTCGCCGAGGTGGACCGGGTGCTGAGCGGGCTCGGCTGGCAGGTAGCGGCGGGCCCGAGCGAGGCCGGCCTGGTCGCGCGGACCGGCCTCGCGCCGTTCGACGGGCTCGCGGAGATCGGGTTCGATGGCGGCGGCACGCTGGTGACCGACATCTCCGTCCCGCTCACCGACGGCACGCCGGAGGAGAGCGACGCGGCCACCGACTTCCGCCGGGACGCCTTCGCGGCTGCCGCGCGGGTACTCACCGGGGAGTTCGGCGCACCGGCGCAGCGGCTGCCGGGTGCGGCGCCGGAGATCCGCTGGGCCGTCGCGAGCGGGGTCGGCCGGCTGCGCGACGACGGGGTGTTCGTGTCGCTGGCGTTGCTGTCGAAGGCGTACGCCCGGGCGCTCGACGCCGAGCGGGAGTTGGACGAGCCATGACGACGTGGGAGGAGCTTGAGGCCGGTCTGGCCGACGTCCTCGGCCGGCTGCCCGAGGGCGCGGTGCTCCAGGTCGGCCCGGCGGTACCGCCCGAAGAGGCCGGGTACCACGCGCACCTGTGGCAGGACGCCGACCGGTTGTATGCGGAGGTTCCCGGAGACTGGTCCGCGACGCTGGACTGGCCGGCGCCGGCCGCCGGGCACCGCCGGCTGGCCGGCCACCTGGTGGCGGAGCTGCGCGAGGTCTTCGACACCCCCGACGACCTGGCGTACCGGTGCTGGCTCGCCGACACCGGGCGGGACCATCCGCTGCCACAGCTCGGGCTGGACCCGCTGGACATCGCGTACTACGCCCGGCCGGGCGCGGGCGGCACCGTGGACCGGCCGGCGGAGCTGCTGCGGCGGATCCGGATCGGCTGGCGGATCGTCGACGAGGCGCTCGACCGCGCGGGCACCTGGCGACCGACGGAGGCGCTCAACCAGGCCGAGTTGGGGGAGCTGGGCGAGGACCTGGACCGGGTGGAGCACGCGCGGGCCGCGCGGATCCTGACCGGGTTACGGCGGCTGGCCGCCGGTGCTCCGGCGGACGGGACCCTCCGCTGGACCGCGGTCAAGCGCGACGACGCCGGCCGGCCCACCGCCTCCGGGCGGCCCCGGCTGGACGGCTTCGAGCGCTCCGCGGTCGCCGGGTACCTGCGCGGCGCCCCGGTCGTCATCGCCGCCTTCGGCTTCGACGAGGATCCACTGGATCCCGAACGG
>JBKPCQ010000213.1:0-10908 GCA_046727455.1 Actinomycetota bacterium
ACCCGCCGTCCAGCGGCGCCCCGAGCTACCCGCCGGCCACCGGCGCCCCGAGCTACCCGCCGTCCAGCGGCGCCCCGAGCTTCGCCCCGCCGGCCGGGTCCCGGCCCTGCGGGCCGCCGAGCTACCTGCCGCCGGCCGGGCCATCCTCCGCGCCACCGTCCGGGCCACCGTCGAGCGGCGGGCCGAGCTACCCGCAGCCACCGTCGCCGAGCTACCCGCAGCCACCATCGCCGAGCTACCCGCAGCCACCATCGCCGAGCTACCCGCAGCCACCATCGTCGGGCTACCCGCCGCCACCGTTCCCGCCCACGCCGGGCAACCCGCCCGCGCCGAGCGGGCCGCCGCCCGGGGCGGAGCCGGAGCCACCGGCCGATCCGGACAGGACGCGCAAGCTGTGAGCCGCTAACCTACCGGCTAGTAGCATCGTCTGACGCGCCCGGTGCCGCCGTACCGACTATCCTCGCCGGGACGGCGTTAGCACCTCGTGTCCCCCGTTACGAGCGGAGAACCGGCGTGACCATTGCGTACCCGAACAACCAGGCCCTGCAGTCCCCGTTGACGGTCAGCCCGCCGTCCGGCGCCCAGCGCCCTCGGCTGAGCTTCCTCGGCACCGGCTACCTCGGCGCCACCTACGCGGTCTGTTTCGCGGAGATGGGCTACGACGTGCTCGGGCTCGACGTCGACCCGGCGAAGATCGCCAAGCTCAGCTCGGGCGAGGTGCCGTTCCACGAGCCCGGCCTGGACGAGCTGCTCCGCAAGAACCTGAGCACCGGCCGGCTGCGCTTCACCATCTCGTACGAGGAGGTGGCGGAGTTCGGTGACGTGCACTTCATCTGCGTGGGTACCCCGCAGCGGCCGGACGGCCTCGCCGCCGACCTGTCCTACGTGGAGACCGCCGTCACCAACCTGGCCCAGCGGCTGACCCGCAAGGCGCTGATCGTGGGCAAGTCCACCGTGCCGGTCGGCACCGCCGAATGGGTCGAGGAGCTGGTGCACCGGTTCAGCCCGGCGGAAGCCGGGATCGAGGTCGCCTGGAGCCCGGAGTTCCTCCAAGAGGGCTTCGCCGTCGAGGACGTACTGCGCCCCAACCGGGTGATCTTCGGGGTCAAGAGCGAGTGGGCGCAGGCCCTGCTGTACGCCGCCCACAAGGGCGTGTTCGACCTGGCCCAGAACGAGGACCGCGAGGTACCTGTCGTGGTCACCGACTTCGCCACCGCCGAGCTGGTCAAGGTGGCGGCCAACGCGTTCCTCGCCACCAAGATCTCGTTCATCAACGCGATGGCGGAGGTCTGCGAGGCCAGCGGCGCCGACGTGTCGCAGCTCGCCCGGGCGATCGGGTACGACCCGCGGATCGGCAACAAGTTCCTCCGGGCCGGACTCGGCTTCGGCGGCGCGTGCCTGCCCAAGGACATCCGCGCGTTCCAGGCCCGCGCCCAGGAGCTGGGGGTCGGCGAGGCGCTGCGGTTCCTGCACGAGGTGGACCTGATCAACCAGCGCCGCCGCCAGCGGGTGATCCAGCTCGCCGCCGAACTGCTCGCGCGCCCGAACGGGCCGGCCGGGCCGGACCTGAGCGGGCTGAAGATCGCCGCCCTGGGCGCCACGTTCAAGCCCAACTCCGACGACGTGCGCGACTCGCCGGCACTGGCCGTCGCCCGCAAGCTGCACCGCACCGGCGCGACGGTCATGGTGTACGACCCGGAGGGGATGGCCCTCGCCGAGCGCGAAGCGCCCGAGGTCGGGTACGCCAAGACGCTCGCCGACGCGGTGACCGGCGCCGACCTGGTGTGCGTGCTCACCGAATGGGAGGAGTTCCGCAACGCCGACCCGGTGGCGCTCGCCGAGTTGGTCGCCGGGCGCCGGGTGATCGACGCGCGGAACTGCCTCGACCAGCCGGCGTGGGTACGGGCGGGCTGGGCGTACCGCGGCATGGGACGACCCACGCTCACCTGATCGGGCACGCCGGGATCTTCGGGGCTAGCCAGGGGCACCGGTCACTCGGCATGCTTTTCGGGAGAACCCCGACAGGAGGGCAGCCGTGGGGACATACCCCTGCTCGAACTGCGGCGCACGCGCCGACACCGTGACCGGCTGCCCGGAATGCGGGCGCAGCGTCGAGCAGGAGATCACCGAGCTGAGCAAGGTGATCACCAAAATGCAGTTCCGCAACCGGGACATGGTCGAGGCGCGGGGGGTACTGCTCAAGCGCATCCAGGGCGCGATCGCCACCCGGTCCCTGCTGATCCAGGCGACCGAGCAGCAGCAGGCGGCGCAGAGCAGCGGCCGGCGGTTCCGGGTGAAGAGCCCGCCGCCGGTCGGCTTCGGCGGCGCCCGCACCGTCGTACCGGGTCCGCGCCTGGCGCCGGTCAAGCCGGGGAAGGCGATCCCGCTCAGCCGGCTGCCCGGCAACGGCGGTCCGCCGGTACCGGGCGAGCCGGTACACCCCCATGGACCCGAGGTCTCCAGCCTGTCCATGCAGAACGTGCTGCTCTGGCTCGGCGCGCTGCTCTTCGCGGTCACCGGTACCGCCTACCTGCTGCGTACCCTCGCCGGCGGCGGCCGGGTCGCGGTGTTCACCCTGCTCGCCGCGGCGATCCTCGCCGGCGCCATCCCGGTGGCGCGCCGGGCGCTGATGTCCACCGCCGAGACGATCGCCTCGGTCGGCCTGCTCTATGTGCTGCTCGACGCGTTCGCCATCCGGTCGGCCTGGTTCGCCCACACCGCGATCCCGCGCACCACGTTCGCCGGCCTGATCTTCCTCGCCACCGCGGGCGTCGCCGCCTGGTACCGCAAGCTCTCCCACCTCAAGGCGCCCCGGTTCGCCACCGTCCTGCTCCTGCAGCCGGTCATCCCGCTGCTCGCCGGCTCCCTGCTGCACAGCGCCGTGGCCTGGTCCGGGGTGCTGGCCGCGGTGGGCCTGCAGGACCTCACGATGGCCATGGCGCTGCGCAGCCGCCCGAACGGCACCGGCTACCTGGAGAACGCGGCCTGGGTCCTGCACGGCGCCGCGGTCGTCCTGTCGGTCTCCTTCGCAACCGCCGCGCTCGCCCAGGCGCACACGGTATCGGACGCGCTGTCCGGCGCGGCCGCGCTGATCCTCGCCGGTACCGTCGGGCTCGACGGCGGGCTGACCATGCGCCGGGTACCCTTCCCCGACATCGGCGCCGGCCTGTTCATACTGGCGCTGATCCTGTCGGCCGGGCGGCTGACGGCCGTCGCGTTCCCGGGCCGGGGGCTGGTCGCCACGGCGGTGGCCATCGTGCTGGCGGGGCTCGGGATGCGGTTCCTGCCCAGGGTCGCCGTCCGGGGGGCGTGGGTGGCGTGCCTGCTCGCCACCGGTACCACCGCGATCATCGTCTTCGCGCGCGGCGAGGACGGAATCGTGGCGACGCTGCGCGCGGCGACGCCGTCCTGGAAGGCCGACCTGAGCCAGTACGGGCACCGCGTGGCGGTCGCCACCAGCCCGGACTCGTGGCAGCTCGCGCTGGCCGCGCTGATTCTCACGCTCGCCGCCATGATGATGCTGCCCCCCGGATACCGGTCGGACGGCACGGCGATCGGGCTCACCCTGGCCCTGGTCCTCAGCCCGGCGACGCTGCGCCTGCCGTGGGCCGCCGGGCCGGCCGTGCTGGTGGCCGGCGCCGTCGCCATCGGCGCGCTCGGGCTCGCCGCCCGGACCGAGCGGTCGGCCTGGCTGCGTATCGCGGCGGCCGCGCTGCTCGGGTTCTATGCCACGGTGCTCAGCCTGAGCCGGCCCGGCGCCGCGGCGGTCACGCTGACCGTGCTGACCGTCGCCGGCGTGCTGATCGGCCTGGCGCCCTGGCTGGAGTTCACCGACGGGGGCCGGCCGGCCGACCTGGTGGCCGAAGCGGCCCTCGGCGGTGCGGCCTTCGCGCTGCCCGGCGCGGTCGCCTTCGCCACCGCCTCGCTCGCCCCGGAGAGCAAGGCGCCCGGACCGATCCTCGCCGCCGGCTTCCTGGCCGTCTCCGGTACCCTCGGCGCCGCCGCGCTGGCCCGGGTGGCCCGCGCGGCCACCACCCCCCTTCCCATGATCGGCGCGACGCTCGGCGCGCTCACCGTGTCGCTGGCCGCGTTCATCGCCCCGCACGTCGCGCTCGCCGACATCGGCGTCGCCGTGCTGCTGCTCGCCGGCGCGGTGCTGCTGATCCTGGCGCCCTGGCTGGACGCGAGCCGCCAGCCCAGTGCCCGGCTGGACGGCTCCGACCTGGCCGCCATGGGGGTCACCACCGCCGCAATCGCGGCCGTCGCGCGGGTGGCCGCGCTGCTGGTGCCGCAGTACCCGCTGGCCATGGCGGCCGGGGTGGTACTGGCGGTGGCGCTCGGGCTGCGCGGGGTACCGGAAGGTATGCGGCGCGGCCCGATCGTGGGCTGCACGCTCGTCGGCGGCGTCATCGCCGGGGTGGCCGGGATCGCCGCGGTGATCGGTGGCGTCAACGCCCTGCGCGCCAACCACCACATCTGGCACGCCGACCTCGCGACCTGGAACGCGCACCAGCCGGGCGGGCCGGGCCGGCAGATCCCGGTGGCGCTGCTGCTGCTCGCCGTCGCCGCCGTCGCGGTACTACCCCGGCGAGCCGGGCAGGCGACGAGCGTGGTGCTGGTCGGGCTCGCCGCGCTGGCGGTACCGGCCGCGTTCGCCCTGCCGTGGTGGTCGCCGATCCTGATCAGCGGCCTGGTGTCGACCGTGGCCGGGATCGCCGCCGCCAGGTCGGCCGACCCGACCATCGCCTGGGCCCGTGCGGGGGTGGCGACGGTACTGTTCGCCGACACCGTCGCCGCCAGCCTGGTCCGGCCGGACGTGACCGCGTCCACGCTGCTCATGTCGTCGGTGATCTACGCGACGGTCGCCGCCACCGCGATCCGGATGTACCGCGACGTCGGGGCCGAGCACCTCGTGCAGATCGGCGGGGCCGGCCTGGCCGGCGCGATGCTGACGCTGACCGCCGCCGCCGGGTGCGGCTCGGCCGCCCTGCACCAGCCGCGCGCGCTCGTGCTGACCGCCGCGCTCGCCGGGCTGTGCCTCGCCCTCGCGGTCGTCGCGGTCACCGCCGACAGCGAGGCGTTCCTGCCGTTCGCCACGGGAGGCGTGGCGGTCGGCGGTACCTCGATCGCGATCGCGACCCTCAACACCAACCTGCCCGTCTCCGTGTACGCGGCCGCCGCCGCCCTGCTCGCCGTCATCGCCGAACTGCTGCGCGCGGCGGTCGCCGCCCGTCACGCGAACCGGTCCGGCTCCCGCCTGCGCCCGCCCCGGCCGGTACCCGGCCTGGTGCACCCGGTGATCGCCCGCCGGTTACCCCGCCGGCAGGGGTACGTCCTGCTGCTCGCCGCCGGCCCGGCCACCGTCCTGGCGCTGCTGGAACTGGCGCCGTCGGTGATCGCCGCGCTCGTCGGCCCGTACCACTGGGTGAACCACGTCTGGCAGGCGCAGCCGCACGACTCGCTGTCCGCCCTCGGCGGGCTGGCGTCCTGGGTGGGCGACGGCAACCAGGTACTCGCCGCGATCGTCCTGACCCTCGCGGCCGCACTCGGCGCCCTCGGGTTCGGCGGCAACGCGGCGGCGGTGCAGGCCAGGACCGTCGCCGTGGTGATCCCCGGGGTCGCCGTGACGCTGCTCATCGCGCCGTACGCGCTGCGCGTCCCGTGGCCCCACGGCCCGGTCGCGGCGGTCGCGGTCAGCGTCCTCTGCGGGCTCGGCGTGGCGCTGACCCACGCGCCACCGGACAACCTGGCCGCCGAGCCGCTGCGCGCCGCGCGCCGGATCGTCGTGGTGATCTGTGTCGCCGCCGGGGCCGCCGGGCTCACCGGGAGCCTCGCCACCCGGCCGCTCACGGTGGCGGCGCTGGCCGTCACCGCTCTGGCCGGGTTCGTCGCGGCGGTGTTCGGCGTGGCCCAGCCGTCCCGCATCGCCGGGTGGTTGGTCTCGGCGTCGGCCGGCAACGTCCTCGCGCTGGTGGTCGGGTCGATCGCCGGCCTGCCGGTGTACGAGTCGGCGTTCCTCGTCGGGCTGGTCGCCGGCTCGCAGCTCGTCGTGGCCGCCCTGCTGCCCCAGCTCCGCCGGCCGGAGGCGATCAACGAGACGCTCACGGTGGAGGTCTGCGGGTACGCCGGCGGCGTGCTCGGCCTGCTGCTCGCCGCCCGGTCGCTGCCGCACCTGGCCGTGTACACCGCCGCATGGGGCGCGGTACTCGGCGTGGCCGCGACCAAGCCCGACCGGGCCCGGCTGTACCGCAGCTCGCTCATCTGGCTCGGCGCCGCGCACGAGGTCGTGGCGTGGTGGCTGCTGATGCACCTCGGGGGCGTGTTCGTCCCGGAGGCGTACACGCTCGCGGTCGCGTTCGTCGCGCTCATCACCGGGTACGTGGAGGTCCGCCGGCACCCGGACCTGTCGAGCTGGACGGCGTACGGGGTGGCGCTGCTCGCCGGGTTCCTGCCGAGCCTCGCGATCGTGCTCTCCACCGGGCAGACACCGCTGCGCCGCGCGCTGCTGATCGTGGCCGCCGCCACGTGCGTCGCCGGGGGCGCCTGGCGACGCCAGCAGGCTCCGGTGATGGTCGGCTCCGGGGTGCTCATCGTCGCGGCGCTGCACGAGCTGGCCGTGCTGTCCACCGCCGCGCTGCTCTGGACGATCATGGCGCTGGTCGGCGCGGCACTGGTCGCATTGGGCGCCAACTTCGAGAAACGGCGCCGCGACATCATGCGACTACGCGGGGCGTTCGGCCGCCTGCGTTAGAGCCGCGTCCTTCTCGGCGACCAGGTCCTTCAGTTTCTGCTGGTAGGCCGCCAGGCGGGCGGTCAGGTCAGGGTCGGACACCGCGAGGATGCGGACCGCCAACAGGCCCGCGTTGCGGGCTCCGCCGATCGAGACGGTCGCGACCGGTACCCCGGCCGGCATCTGCACGATCGACAGCAGCGAGTCGAGCCCGTCGAGGTACTTCAGCGGTACCGGTACCCCGATCACCGGAAGCGTCGTCGCCGACGCCACCATGCCGGGCAGGTGTGCCGCCCCACCCGCCCCGGCGATGATGACGCGCAGTCCCCGGCCGGCGGCCTGCTCGGCGTACGCCAGCATCCGCTGCGGCGTCCGGTGCGCGGAGACCACCCCGACCTCGTACGGCAGGTCGAACTCGGCGAGCGCATCGGCCGCCGCCGACATCGTCGGCCAGTCCGAGTCGCTGCCCATGATGATGCCGACCGCGGTCATCGTCCCTCCTGAAGCCACCGGGCGGCCCGAAGGGCCCGCGCCCGTACCGACGGCAGGTCCGCGCCGAGCGCGGTCACGTGGCCGATCTTCCGGCCGGGCCGCACCCGTTTGCCGTAGAAGTGCACCTTCACCCCGGGGTCGGTGGCGAAGAGGTGGTGCAGCCGCTCGTCGATCGACATCCCGCCCGGCTCGCCGCCCAGCACGTTGGCCATCGCCACCGCGGGCGCGGTGAGCCCGGTGTCTCCCATCGGGTAGTCGAGTACCGCCCGCAGGTGCTGCTCGAACTGCGAGGTCCGGGCGCCGTCGATGGTCCAGTGGCCGGAGTTGTGCGGGCGCATCGCCAGCTCGTTGACGCGTAGGCCGGTACCGGTCTCGAACAGCTCCACCGCCAGCAGCCCCACCACGTCCAGCTCGACGGCCAGCCGGATGGCGAGCCGCTCGGCCTCGACGGCCCGCTCCGGATCCAGGCCCGGCGCGGGGGCCAGCACCTCGACGCAGATCCCGTCGCGCTGCACGGTCTCGACGATCGGGTACACGGCGACCTGCCCGAACGGCGAGCGCGCCACGAGGGCGGCCAGCTCGCGCCGCAGCGGTACGAACTCCTCGACGATGAGCCCCGCCCCGCCGCCGGGGCCGGGCACCGGGTCGCCCTCGTTCACGACCCACACGCCCCGGCCGTCGTACCCACCCTGGACGGCCTTCGCCACCACCGGCCAGCCCACCGCCGCCGCGAACCCGGCCAGGTTCACGCCCGGCGCCCAGCGCGGCACCGGTACCCCCAGCTCCGCCAGCCGCTCCCGCATGGCCCGCTTGTCCTGCGTGTACCGCAGCGCCGCCGCCCCCGGCAGTACGGCGACCCCGTCGGCGACCAGCGCCTCGATGTGCCCGGCGGGGACGTGCTCGTGGTCGAACGTCACGACGTCGCAACCCTTGGCGAAGGCGCGCAGCGCGTCGAGGTCGGTGTGGGACCCGATATGCACGTCGGCCGCCACGAGCGCGGCCCCGTCGTCGGGCGAGGCGGCCAGGATCCGCAGGGACTGGCCGAGGGAGATCGCGGCCTGATGGGTCATCCGGGCCAGCTGGCCGGCGCCCACCATGCCGACCACGGGCAGACCGGTACGGGCATCCATCTCGGCCGCGATCCTAGCCGGGAAGCCCTAAAGGTCGAGGACTGCCCCGGTGCGGACCGAGGTCACGACGAACCCTAGCCGGTCGTTGACGGCGAGCATCGCGGTGTTGGTCAGGTCGTTGTCGGTCACGACGACCGGTACGTCCGGCCGGTCCCGGGCCAGGCTCCGCAGCGACGCGTCCTTGATCCACATGGCCAGGCCACGCCGCCGGTGCGCCGCCACGACGGCGGTGTCCTCGGTGAACGCCGGGGCGCCGGGCTCGGGCGGTACCCGGACCTCGGTGAACCCGGCGACGGTACCGGCCCCGTCGACGGCCACCGTCACCCGCATCTCGGCACCCCGACGCGCGACCGCGGCTTCCATCGCCCGGATCCGCTCCGGCGTGTACCGGTCGTCGTCGACCGCCACGTCGTGCGGGGCGTCGTTGATCGCGTTGCGCGCCTCGGCGTAGGACGCCAGCAGCTCCTCGGGTGCCGCGCCGGTCCATGACACCATCCGGTACCCGGTCACCGGCAGTGCCGGCGGTGTGGTCAGCGGCAGCGGCAGCGCGCTACGCCGGATCCGGTCGGTGCCGTCCCGGGCGCCGGCCGCGCGGGCGAAGCCGGCACCCGGCCCGTCCCGGTAGCTGCCGACCAGGTGGGTGCAGCCGACGTCCCGCGACTGCGCGGCGGCCGCGTCGAGCAGCGCCCGGCCGATGCCCAGACGCCGCCGGCCGGGCGCGACCACGAGGTCGGTGAGGATGCCAGTCATCGATCCGAGCCGCACGACCAGCGCGGCGTACCCGTCGGCGTCGCCCTCGATCCAGTGCCACCAGGACGCCGTTCCGGTGCCGTGCCGCATGACGGCGATCGAGTAGGCCCGGGGCGGTATCGGGTCCCCCGGCGGGGAGCACGCACGTCGCAGCGCCCATATCCGGCCCAGCAGCTCGTCGTCGGCTTGCGCCGGATGCAGCGGAACGACCATGCCCGGCAGGTTAGTCGTCCCGCTGCCCCCCGTCGCGGCGTTATTCGAGGTTCGGGCCCTGCCTGCGCAGTTCGTCGACCGCGCCCATCGCCTCGCGGAGCTGCCCCAGCCACTGGTCGGCGTGCTCGGCGACGAGGCGGACGCACCAGGCCAGCGCCTCGGAGCGGGACCGCGCGACGCCGGCGTCGATCAGGGTGTCGAGCACCTGCCGGTCCGGCTGGCGCAGCCGGGTCATGACCGGCGCGCTGTAGGTGGTGAACAATTCGGTGGTACCGCCGGCCCGCGCGCCCCACGACACCTTCCGCCGGTACCGGTGCTCGGCCTGGCGGGCGATGCCGATCCGGCGGTCCCGGGTGGACTCCCGGAAGCTCGCGATCCGGCCGGCCTCGGCGCTGGCCCGCTCGGCCGCCGACGCCTCCTCGCCCAGCGCCGGCTCGGGCAGCCGGCCGACGATCAGGATCTCGTCGCGGTCGACGGTGATGTCCGGGCGCTCGGTGAACCATTCCTCCGGCAGCGCACCGAGGATCCAGGCCGGCGCGTCGTCGGCGGGCGGCGCCTCGGCGCGCCCGCCGCGGCCCCAGGGTCCCGCGAAATGCTTCATGCGTTCCTCCCCATGTTCGCGTTTCTATGATTACATGCTTACACCGTCGTGGGGGAGGCTGTTCGCTGAGGGCTAACCAGCCAGCAGGGTGGCCAGGTCCGCAGGGTCGGTCACCGGCCGGTCGCAGACGAAATCCCGGCAGACGTACGCGGTCGGCAGCCCGCCGAGCATCGTCCGGTCCGCCAGCAGCGGTACCCCCGGCTGGTCCGGCTGCCCGGACACCACCACGGCGCCCGGCGGGGCGAGCTTCCAGGCGGTCTCGACCAGCGTCCCGTCACCGGCGACCGCGATCTCGTACGGGCCCGAGAGTTGTGCCTCCCCGACCGCACACGCGTACCCGGTGAACCGCGCGTGCCGGACCGCGATCGGCGCGACGGTCGCCAGCGCCGCCCCGGCCGCCTCCCGGTACCGGGCCTGCCCGGTCAGCGCGGTGTAGGTCGTCAGCGCCGCGGCGATCGCCGACAGGCCGGCCGGGGTGGCGTTGTCGGTCGGGTCGGCCGGCCGGGTGACCAGCGTCTCCGCGTCGTCGGCGGTGTCGTAGAAGCCGCCCCGGCCGTCGCCGAAGTGCGCCAGTGCGGTATCGAGCAACCGCCCGGCCAGGTCGAGCCAGCGCCCCTCGCCGGTGAGCTGGTGCAGCGCGCAGAATGCCTCGGCGACGCACCCGTAGTCGTCGAGTACCCCGGCCGCCGACCCGGCCACGCCGTCCCGGGACACCCGGCGCAGCCGCCCGTCGACGAGGTGCCGGTCGGCGAGCAGCGAGCCGGCGCCTCCGGCAGCCTCGGCCAGCTCGTCGGCGCCGGGTAGCACCCGGGCCGCCTCGACGAGCGCGGTGATCGCCAGGCCGTTCCACGCGGCGACCACCTTGTCGTCGCGGCCCGGCTGCGACCGCCGCGCCCGGGCCGCCCGCAGCGCCCGCACGACCCGGCCGGCCCGCTCGCGGACCGCCTCGTCGGCCGCGTCGAGGTCGCGCATCAGGCGGAGCACCGAGGTGC
>JBKPCQ010000214.1:0-4260 GCA_046727455.1 Actinomycetota bacterium
AGGCTGAGGAGCCGGAAGAGGCCGACGACACCGAGGCGGAGGCCGAGGAGGGCGTCACCCGCCGGCGCCGGCGTCGGCGTACCCGCAAGGGCGCGGGGGAGGTCGAGAGCGCTCCCGACGACCCGGCCAACACGGTCGTCAAGGTCCGCCAGCCGCGCGCGGCGCGGGACGAGGTGCAGGGGGTCGCCGGTTCGACCCGGCTGGAGGCCAAGCGCCAGCGCCGCCGGGACGGCCGCGACCAACGGCGGACCCGCCCGCCGATCCTGTCGGAGTCGGAGTTCCTGGCCCGCCGCGAGGCGGTCGACCGGACCATGGTGGTCCGGCACAAGGGCGACCGTACCCAGATCGCCGTCCTCGAGGACGGCGGGCTCGTCGAGCACTACGTCACCCGGGCCAGCGCCGCCTCCATGGTCGGCAACGTGTACCTGGGCAAGGTGCAGAACGTCCTGCCCAGCATGGAGGCCGCGTTCGTCGACATCGGCCGGGGCCGCAACGCCGTGCTGTACGCGGGCGAGGTCAACTGGGACGTGACGGGCCTGGAGGGGCGCGCCCGCTCGATCGAGCAGGCGCTCAAGTCCGGCGACTCGGTGCTGGTACAGGTGACCAAGGACCCGATCGGGCACAAGGGAGCGCGGCTCACCAGCCACATCGCGCTCTCCGGCCGGCACCTGGTCTACGTTCCCCACGGCAACGCCTCCGGCATCAGCCGCAAGCTGCCCGACACCGAGCGCAAGCGCCTGCGCGACGCGCTGAAGTCCCTGGTACCGGACGGGGCAGGCGTCATCGTCCGGACCGCCGCCGAGGGCGCGTCCGAGGACGAGCTGGCCCGGGACGTGCAGCGGCTGCGGGCGCAGTGGGAGGACATCGAGGCCAAGGCCGGCCAGGGCGGCGCCCCGGTGCTGCTCTACGAGGAGCCGGACCTGGTGATCCGGGTGGTCCGCGACCTGTTCAACGAGGACTTCCGCGAGCTGGTGGTCCAGGGCACGGACGCCTACGACCAGGTCGAGATGTACCTCAAGCACGTCTCACCCGATCTGCTGGAGCGGCTGCACCGGTACGCCGGCCCGGGTGACGTGTTCGCCGAGCGGCGTGTCGACGAGCAGATCCTCAAGGGGCTGGACCGCAAGGTGTTCCTGCCCTCGGGCGGCTCGCTGATCGTCGACCGGACCGAGGCGATGACGGTCATCGACGTCAACACCGGCAAGTACACCGGTACCGGCGGCAACCTGGAGGAGACGGTCACCCGCAACAATCTGGAGGCGGCCGAGGAGATCGTGCGCCAGCTCCGGCTACGCGACCTCGGCGGGATAATCGTGATCGACTTCATCGACATGGTGCTGGAGTCCAACCGCGAGCTGGTACTGCGCCGGCTCACCGAGTGCCTCGGCCGCGACCGCACCAAGCACCAGGTGACCGAGATCACTTCGCTGGGCCTGGTCCAGATGACCCGCAAGCGGATCGGCCAAGGGCTGCTGGAGGCGTTCAGCGAGACCTGCGAGGTGTGCAAGGGCCGCGGCCTGATCATCCACACCGAACCGGTGACCGAGCGCCGGCCGGCCGCGAAGGCGGTCGCGGCGGTCGCGGCCGCTCCGGTCGAGGGGTCGGGCCGCCGGCGCCGCCGATCCACCGCGGTCGTGCTCGACGAGGAGCCCGAGGTCGCCGAATCGGTGGAGGAGGAGCCGGGCGCCGTGTCCGCCGATACCGACGTCGAGGTCGTCGAGGTCCTCGACGGGCCGGCCGGGGAGCCGGACGAGGACGCCGACGACGAGGAGGTACTGGCGAGCGGCCGGCGGCGCGGGCGACGGTGGTCCCGCCGGTCCCGCTGACCGGCCCGGTTTGGGGACCCGGTGCGTGATGACGTACCCTTGTCCCTCGGCGCACTTCGTGCGCCCGGTTGTTGTGCGCCCCTAACCGGGCCGCGCGACCATGCCCCACCCGCCAAGCGAGGACAGGAGTCCGCCTCCGATGTACGCGATCGTCAAGACCGGCGGCAAGCAGTACAAGGTCGCCGAGGGCGATGTGATCGAGGTCGAGAAGCTCGCCGGGGCGCCCGGCGACGCGGTGTCGCTGTCCGCCGTGCTGGTCGTCGACGGGGCCGACGTGGTCACCGACGCGGCCGCGCTCGCCCGGGTCGCGGTCACCGGCGAGGTCGTCGCGCACACCAAGGGGCCCAAGATCCGGATCCACAAGTTCAAGAACAAGACCGGCTACCACAAGCGCCAGGGTCACCGCCAGCCGCTGACCCAGGTCAAGGTGACCGGTATCGCGACCGGGAAGTAGGCGTCAACGATGGCTCACAAGAAGGGTGCGTCCAGCTCGCGCAACGGCCGCGACTCGACCGCGCAGCGGCTCGGTGTCAAGCGGTACGGCGGGCAGCTCGTCAACGCCGGCGAGATCCTGGTCCGCCAGCGGGGCACCAAGTTCCACCCGGGTGACCTGGTCGGCCGGGGCGGCGACGACACGCTGTTCGCGCTGGCCACCGGTACCGTCCAGTTCGGCACCAGGCGCGGCCGCAAGACGGTCAGCATCATCCCGCAATAACCAACCACGTACCGGGCCGGCTGGGGCGTGTCGCCCCGCCGGCCCGCGGCTTTCCCCAGGAGGGCGCTTGACCACGTTCGTGGACCGCGTCGCCCTGCATGTGCAGGCCGGCGACGGCGGACACGGCTGCGTGTCGATCCTGCGGGAGAAGTTCAAGCCGTTCGGCGGGCCGGACGGCGGCAACGGCGGGCACGGCGGCGACGTGGTCCTGGTCGTCGATCCGGGGGTGCACACGCTGCTGGACTTCCACTTCCACCCGCACGTCAAGGCCGGCGCCGGCAAGGGCGGGCAGGGCGGCAACCGGGACGGCGCGCGGGGGAGCGACCTGACGCTGCGGGTACCCGACGGCACCGTGGTGCAGAGCCTCGACGGGGAGGTGCTCGCCGACCTGGTCGGCGCCGGTACCAGCTTCGTCGTCGCCCGGGGCGGGCGCGGCGGGCGGGGCAACGCCGCGCTGGCCAACGCGCGCCGCAAGGCACCTGGCTTCGCCGAGCTGGGCGAACCCGGCGACCGGCTGGACGCCGTCCTGGAACTCAAGAGCGTGGCCGACGTGGGTCTGGTCGGCTTCCCGAGCGCGGGCAAGTCGTCGCTGATCTCGGTACTTTCCGCCGCCCGGCCGAAGATCGCCGACTACCCGTTCACGACGCTGGTGCCCAACCTCGGCGTCGTCCAGGCCGGCGACGACACGTTCACCGTCGCCGACGTACCCGGCCTGATCCCGGGCGCCGCCACCGGCAAGGGGCTGGGTCTGGAGTTCCTCCGGCACATCGAGCGCACCGCGGTGCTCGTGCACGTGGTGGACACCGCGACCCTCGAACCCGGTCGCGATCCGATCAGCGACATCGATGTGATCGAGGCCGAACTGGCCGCCTACGGCGGGCTCACCGACCGGCCGCGGCTGGTCGCGCTCAACAAGGTCGACGTACCCGACGGGCGCGCCCTCGCCGAGCTGGTCCGGCCCGACCTGCAGGCGCGCGGGCTGCGGGTCTTCGAGGTGAGCGCGGCGACGCACGAAGGGCTCAAGGAGCTGACGTACGCGATGGCCGAGGTGGTGCGCGCGCGCCGGGCGGCAGCGCCGCCGGCCGAGCCGGCGCGGATCATCCTGCGGCCGCCCGCCGTCGACGACGCGGGGTTCACCGTCACCGTCGACGACGGCGTGTACGTGGTGAGCGGCCAGCGGCCCGAGCGCTGGGTCCGGCAGACGAACTTCGACAACGACGAGGCGGTCGGCTACCTCGCCGACCGGCTGGCCCGGCTCGGTGTCGAGGAGGCGCTGGCCAAGGCGGGCGCGGAACCGGGCGCCACGGTCCGCATCGGTACCCGGGAGTTCGACTGGCGGCCGGCCGTGTACGCCGGGTCGGAGTTCCAGCCGGGCAACCGGGGTACCGACTACCGCCTGGAGGAGGTGCCGATCCGCCACTCGGCGGCGGAACGGCTGGCCGCCCGGAAGGCGCGCCGGCAACAACCCGAGGGCGAGGAGTGAATGTCGTACCGATTCCGGCCGCCCTCCGGTAACTGTCCGGAAACCGGCTTGGACTACGCTCATCCGGTGTTGATCGAGCCTCGCGATCCCTGGGATCCCGTTGTCGCGCAACTGAGTCGGGAGCAGCAGAACGAGCTGGGGGCCGCCGGGGACAGGTACCCGTTACCCGAGGGCATCGAGTACATCGCCGGCTTCGTCGACGGGCGGCCGGTCGCGTGCGGCGCTCTGCAGCCCCT
>JBKPCQ010000215.1:0-7517 GCA_046727455.1 Actinomycetota bacterium
TAGACGGGGACGGGTTCGGTGGCGGGCAGCCCGATCGGCGCGCCGGTACGCAGGTCGAAGCGGGAGCCGTGCAGCCAGCATTCGAGGGTGCAGTCCTCGATGTCGCCCTCGGACAGCGGTACCGCCTCGTGCGAGCACTCGTCGTAGACCGCGTGGACGCTGCCGTCGGTGCACCGCACCACGGCCACGCGCACGCCGTCGATCTCGGCGCTGATCGCGGTACCCGGCTCGATCTCGTCGACCGCACAGACCTTGATCACGCGTTGGCCTCCGCGAGCCGGGCCTCGTCGCGCGCCGGCTCTTGGGCCGGATCGGCAAGGCGGCGTTCGACAGCGGCGGCGAGGCGGTCATGGAGCGACGCGACCGGGATCTTGTTCAGCAGCTCGGCGAAGAAGCCACGCACGACCAGCTTGCGCGCCTCGGCCTCGGCGATGCCCCGGGACATGAGGTAGAAGAGCTGCTCGTCGTCGAAGCGGCCGGTCGTGCTGGCGTGGCCGGCGCGGACCACCTCGCCGGTCTCGATCTCCAGATTCGGTACCGAGTCGGCCCGCGCGCCGTCGGACAGCACCAGGTTGCGGTTGATCTCGTACGTGTCGGTGCCGGTGGCCTCCGCCTGGATCAGCACGTCGCCGACCCAGATGGTGTGCGCGCCGTCGCCCTGTAGCGCGCCCCGGTACCCGACGTAGCTGCGGCAGTCCGGTACCGAGTGGTCCACCAGCATCCGGTGCTCGAAGTGCTGGCCGGCGTCCGCGAAGTAGAGCCCGAGCAGTTCCGCCTCGCCGCCCCGGCCGGTGTAGTCCACCGAGAGGTACTGGCGGACCAGGTCGCCGCCGAGGGACACCTGGATGTGCACCAGCCTGGCATCGCGGCCGAGCCGGAACTTCACGTGCTGGGCCTGTACCGCGTCCGGCGCCCAGTCGGCGACGGTGACGAGCGTCAGCCGGGCACCCGCGCCGATGGTGACCTCGACGTTGTCGGCGAGCGTGGCGCTGCCGGTGTGTTCCAGGACCAGCGTCGCCTCGGCCAGCTCGCCGATCTCCACGAAGGTGTGGCCGAACGACACTCCGTCGGTACCGCCGCCGACGAGCCGGACCACCGCGGGCGTCTCCGGCACCGCTGCCCGGGCCACCGCGACGAGCTGGGCCTGGGCCGCGTGCGTCCAGGCCAGCGCGCTGATCCGGTCGAACGGCGTGAGTACCGAACCGAGCCGGGGGTCGCTCCTGTCCACAGTGGACACCGTGACCCCGGCGGGCAGCGGGTCGTGCTCGTACCTGGACGTCGGGCCCGCGCTGACCGTTCCGTCGGCCGTGACCAGACCGCGCAGCCGGCGCAGCGGGGTGAACCGCCACTCCTCCTCGCGCCCGGTCAGGGCCGGGAAGTCGGCGAGGTCGAACGAGCGCAGCGCCTGCGACTTGGTCTTCGGCGGCGCGATGGTGGGGATGCTCATGCTCTCCTGCTTCTCGGACAATGACCCGGGGCGCCCGCAGCCGTCGGCGGCTAGCCGACGGCTCCCTCCATTTGCAGCTCGATGAGCCGGTTCAGCTCCAGGGCGTACTCCATCGGAAGTTCCTTGGCGATCGGCTCGATGAAGCCGCGCACGATCATCGCCATCGCCTCGTCCTCGGTGAGGCCCCGGGACATGAGGTAGAACAGCTGGTCGTCGCTCACCTTCGAGACGGTCGCCTCGTGCCCCATCGCCACGTCGTCCTCGCGGATGTCGACGTACGGGTAGGTGTCCGAGCGGGAGATCGTGTCGACCAGCAGCGCGTCGCACTTGACCGTGGAGCGGCTGTGGTGCGAGCCCTCCAGGACCTGGACCAGGCCGCGGTACGAGGTGCGGCCGCCGCCCCGGGCGATCGACTTGGAGATGATCGTCGAGGAGGTCTGCGGCGAGGCGTGCACCATCTTCGCCCCGGCGTCCTGGTGCTGGCCCTCGCCGGCCATGGCGACGCTCAGCACCTCGCCCTTGGCGTGCTCGCCGACCATGTAGACCGAGGGGTACTTCATGGTGACCTTGGAGCCGATGTTGCCGTCGATCCACTCCATCGTGGCGCCCTCGTGGGCGACCGCGCGTTTGGTGACCAGGTTGTACACGTTGTTCGACCAGTTCTGGATCGTGGTGTACCGGCACCGCGCGTTCTTCTTGACGATGATCTCGACGACGGCCGAGTGCAGCGAGTCCGACGAGTAGACCGGCGCGGTGCAGCCCTCGACGTAGTGCACGTAGCCACCCTCGTCGACGATGATCAGGGTCCGCTCGAACTGGCCCATGTTCTCGGTGTTGATCCGGAAGTACGCCTGCAGCGGGATCTCCACGTGGACGCCCTTGGGCACGTAGATGAACGAGCCGCCGGACCAGACCGCGGTGTTGAGCGCGGCGAACTTGTTGTCGCCGACCGGGATGACCGTGCCGAAGTACTCCTTGAACAGGTCCTCGTGCTCCTTGAGCCCGGTGTCGGTGTCGAGGAAGATGACGCCCTGCTGCTCCAGGTCCTCGCGGATCTTGTGGTAGACCACCTCGGACTCGTACTGCGCGGCCACGCCCGCGATGAGCCGCTGCTTCTCCGCCTCGGGGATGCCCAGCCTGTCGTAGGTGTTCCTGATGTCCGCCGGCAGCTCGTCCCAGGTCGTCGCCTGCTTCTCGGTGGACCGGACGAAGTACTTGATGTTGTCGAAGTCGATCCCGCTGAGGTCGGCTCCCCAGGCCGGCATCGGCTTGCGGCCGAACAGCCGCAGGCCCTTCAGGCGGAGGTCGAGCATCCAGGCCGGCTCGTTCTTCTTGGCCGAGATGCCGCGCACCACCGCCTCGTTCAGGCCGCGCTGCGCGGACGCGCCGGCCGTGTCCGGGTCGGCCCAGCCGTACTCGTACCGGCCGAGCCCGGCGAGCTGGTCGTGGGCGGTGAGCTGATCGGTCATGATGATGCCGTCCTCATGCTATCGATCTTGTTCGGGATGTGCGTCGTGCAGACCCCGTCGCCGTGCGCGATCGTGGCCAGGCGCTGCACGTGCGTACCCACCAGGTGGGAGATCACCCTGGTCTCCGCCTCGCACAGCTGGGGGAACTCCGCCGCGACGTGCGCGACCGGGCAGTGGTGCTGGCAGAGCTGCCCGCCGGACGCGATCGTCGTGGCCGACGCAGCGTAGCCCTCGGTCGTCAGGGCCTGCGCCAGTGCCTCCGCCCGGGCGAGCGGGTCGTCGCCGGCATCCTCCACGGCGGCCCGGCAGCGCGCCTCCAGCGCCGCCACCCGTTGCGCGGCGAACTCGTCCACCGCCCGCGGGCCGCCCTGCGCCGCGATCCAGCGCAGCGCCGCCGCCGCCAGGTCGTCGTAGTGGTGCCGGCCGTGGCGCACCCGGGCCTCGTCGGTGAGCAGGAAGACCCTGGCCGGGCGGCCGCGGCCGCGGTGCCCGGGGGTGCGCTGCTCACGGGAGACGACGTCGCCGGCCGCGACAAGGGCGTCGAGGTGACGCCGGATGGCCGCCGGGCTGAGGCCCAGCGCCGTGCCGAGCTGGCCGGCGGTGGCGGTACCGTGCTCCAGCAGGAGCTGGCAGACCCGGTCCCGGGTACGGTGATCGGCACCGGCATCGACCGGCGCGGGGGCCACCGTGCTGTTTTTCACTACACCAGTGTTGCGTATTTCCTCGGCCAACCGCAAACCGCCCCGCCGGTGATCCATCCCACCGCCTTCGTACCATGACCTGGTGAGTCGCCTCCACCTGCTGCTGGACCGGCCCGGCCTGCTCCGCCGCACCGCCCTGGCCTCGCTGGCGGCCAACGTCGGCATCGTGATCACGGGTGGCGTGGTCCGGCTGACCGGCTCCGGGATGGGCTGCCCCACCTGGCCGCGCTGCGACCGGAACTCGCTGACCGCGACGAGGGAGCTGGGGTACCACGGAGCGATCGAGTTCGGTAACCGGACCCTGATCAGCGTGGTCGGTGGCCTCGCGGTGGCCTGCCTGGTCCTCGCGCTCGCGCAGCTCCCCCGCCGCCGGGACCGGATCACCTGGGCCACGCTGGTGCTGGCCGGGATCGCCGGCCAGGCCGTCCTCGGCGGGATCACGGTGGACAGCGTGCTCAACCCGTGGATCGTCGCGGCGCACTTCCTGCTGTCCATGGCGCTGATCGCCGCCGCGTACCGGTTCTGGCTGCTGGCGCGCGATCCCGCGCCCCCCGCCGGAGCGGTACCGGCCCGGGTGCGACTGCTCGCCCGGCTGGTGGTCGGCGTGACGGCGGCGGTCCTCGTGGCCGGGACGGTGGTCACCGGCAGCGGGCCGCACGCCGGGGACGCGAGCGCGGAACGTACCGGGCTCGACTTCACCAGCGTGACCCAGGTGCACGCCGACCTGGTCATGCTGCTGATCGGCCTGTCCGTGGCGTTGCTGATCTTCGCACCGGCCGGGCTGCGCCGGGCGGCTGCCGTGCTGGTCGGCGTGGAGCTGGCCCAGGGCGCGATCGGGCTCTTCCAGTACCTCACCCACCTGCCGGTACTGGCGGTTGGTCTGCACATGGCGGGGGCCTGCGCGGTCTGGGTGGCGGCGCTCGGCGTGCTCGCCGCAAGCGGCGCCGCCCGGTTCCCGGAACCCGGCACGGGTACTTCCTTGCGTGAGGCAAGTCAGTCCGGAGCGGTGGGCCGATAGAACGCGGACGACGAGAAGCGGCCCGGGGAGGATCCCCGGGCCGCCGTGGACATGGACGACGTACAGAGCGGGAAAGTTGCCGGCGGCCCATCGATCGCCACAGGTCGTTGCTCGGACGCATCTGCTCGATCAGCTCCCGCTCCCACTCGTTCTGCACCTCGACACCGGCCTTCTCGCAGGCCTCCCGGGCGATGTCGGTGCCGCTGACGAACTGGTCTGCCCAGGTGCCGTCCTCCCCCACGAGGACGATCTTCGCACCCCGGCGACCCATGTACTCGATGACCGCCTTCGCGCCGCCGTGCCCGGCGGCGAACGACCTGATGTCGGAGACCAGGCCGCCCGAGGGGGCCGCCGGTTCCATCGTCAAGGTCGAATCGGAACCATCTGCCATGTCCTGCAGAGTAGGCAGACGGTCGCGCGGTCGCGCGCCATCCGACCGGTGATTGTGACACTCCTAACGGCCGATGAAGCCGGTCGACATCAGTGCCATATCCGACTTGTGGCAATTAGTTTGGCGAACAAATCAGTACGAAATTCGGGAGCTTGCGAATCGGCAACGGTTGGCGGCGGAATCACGGCGCGTCCCGGGCGAACCGGTCGAAATGCCACTACTGGATGAGCGCGTCCACGGCGACGGCGACGAAGAGCACGGTCAGGTACGTGATCGACCCGTGGAACAGGCGCATCGGCCGTGGTGGCTCGCCGCGCCGGGTGCGCCGGTACAGCCGGTGCGCCTCGACCAGCAGCAACGCGCCGGCGCCGAGCGCGGTGAGCCCGTAGAGCGGAGTCATGCCGAGCGGCCACAACGCGAGCGACGCGGCCACGGTCAACCAGGCGTAGACCACCGCCTCCAGCCCGACCCGCCGGAGCGACGCGACGACCGGCAGCATCGGGATGCCGGCCCGCCGGTAGTCCTCGCGGAACGCGATCGCCAGCGCGTAGAAGTGCGGCGGCTGCCAGAGGAACACCACCGCGAAGAGCAGCGCCGCGCGCAGGCTCAGCGAGCCGGTGACCGCGGCCCAGCCGATCAGCACCGGCAGGGCGCCGCACAGGCCGCCCCAGACCGTGTTCTGCGGCGTGGTCCGCTTGAGCCACATCGTGTACACGAGGTCGTAGTAGAGGATCGCGGCCGCGGTCAGGCCGGTGGCGAGCCAGTTGGTGAACGCCGCCATCAGGGCGAGCGACACACCGGCGAGCGTCAGCCCGAAGACCAGCGCGGCGCGCGGCGACACGGTGTGCGCGGGCAGCGGGCGGCCGGACGTGCGGCGCATCACCTGGTCGATGTCGCGGTCGAGGTAGCAGTTGAGCGCGTTGGCGGCGCCCGCGGCGAGCGCGCCTCCGACGAGCACGACCAGGGTCAACCACAGCGGGGACAGCCGCTGCCGGGCCAGGAACATCGCCGGTACCGTCGTCACCAGCAGCAGCTCCACGATCCGCGGCTTGGTCAGCGCGACATACGCGCGTACGACGGCGGCCGGCCCGGTCCGCCGCCGGGCCGCCGTCAAGGCCGCGACCGGGATCGGCCGTGCGGTCACCGGTGCGACGGCGACCTCGACGGGGCGATCGGCGAGCGTGGTCATGCGCCGCCGCCCGCAGCCGACCGGGAGCGAGGGAGCGGAGCGACCGAGTCGGACGGTTGGATACAGGGCGGCCGACCAAGCGCATGACCCGCGCGAGCGCGGCGAGCGCCAGTTAGCTCGGTCATGCGGGTCGGACCTCCACTGCGTCGCGCCTACCCGGGAAGCTGGTGGTTACACCGCCCGACAGCGTACGCGTCCACCTGCGGCGACCCGCGACCACCCGGCCCGCATCGCACACCCGCCGCGGGGGACGGGCGACGTCGCGCCGGCCGGGCACCGGATAATAGGTAGGGTCATAGGCGACAGCGCCACTGCTTTCGTGGGGAGCACGACCGCCGTGACCGACAGCACTCTGGACTGGTCCGAGCTCGACCGCCGCGCGGTCGACACCGTCCGGGTTCTCGCGATGGATGCCGTGGAGAAGGCCGGCAACGGCCACCCGGGTACCGCGATGAGCCTCGCAGCCGCCGCGCACCTGCTGTTCCAGCGGATCCTCAGGCATGACCCGACCGATCCCGGCTGGCCGGGCCGCGACCGCTTCGTGCTGTCCGCCGGGCACTCCAGCCTGACCCTCTACATCCAGCTCTACCTCACCGGGTACGGCCTGTCGCTGGACGACCTGCGGTCCCTGCGTCAGTGGGGATCGCGGACCCCGGGCCATCCCGAGCACGGGCACACCCCGGGCGTCGAGACCACCACCGGACCACTCGGCCAGGGCCTGGGCAACGCGGTCGGGATGGGTTTCGCGGCCCGCCGCGAGCGCGGCCTGTTCGACCCCGAGCCGGAACCCGGGCGCAGCCCGTTCGACCACCACGTGTACGTCCTCGTCTCCGACGGCGACATGGAGGAGGGCATCAGCCACGAGGTCAGCTCGCTGGCCGGGCACCAGAAGCTGGGCAGCCTGATCGTCATCTACGACGACAACAACATCTCCATCGAGGACAACACGACCATCGCCAAGTCGGAGGACGTGGCGGCCCGGTACGCGGCGTACGGATGGCACGTCCAGCGCGTGGACTGGCGCGGCGACGACGGGTACCACGAAGACGTGCGGGCCTTGTACGACGCGATCCTGGCGGCCAAGGCGGAGACCACCCGGCCGTCGTTCATCAACCTGCGCACCATCATCGGCTGGCCGGCGCCGAACAAGCAGAACACCGGCAAGGCACACGGCTCGGCGCTCGGCGCCGACGAGGTCGCCGCGACCAAGAAGCTGCTCGGCTTCGACCCGGACCGGTCCTTCGACGTCGGCGAAGAGGTTCTCGCGCACACCCGCAGGGCGGTCGAGCGGGGCCGGCGGCT
>JBKPCQ010000216.1:0-5356 GCA_046727455.1 Actinomycetota bacterium
GTACCCCGGCACGTCGTACCCGACGGTGAAGGTCAGGATGTTCGGGTTGAACTCGCGGGCCAGCGCGACCACCGCGGTCGAGTCGATGCCGCTGGACAGGAACGCGCCGACGGGTACGTCCGAGCGCATGTGCAGCCGGACACTCTCCCGGAGGGTGGCCTGGATGCGCCGGTACAGGTCGGCCGGGGTGGGCGCCGGGGTCGGCCGGAACCGTGGCTGGTAGTACCTCCGGGTGGCGAACACGCCGCCGGCCCGGTACGTGAAGCACTCGCCCGAGCCGACCCGCCCGATGCCGCGGTGCAGCGAGCCGGGCTCGGGCACGTACTGCAGTGTCAGGTAGTGCGACAGCCCCGCCTGGTCGACCCCCTCGTCGCCGGCCTGCGCCGCGGGCGCGAAGGGCAGCAGCGCCTTCTTCTCGCTCGCGAGGTACAGCCCGTCCGGGGTGACCAGGTGGAACATCGGCTTGATGCCGTACGGGTCGCGGGCGCCGAAGACCAGCCTCTGCTGGGTGTCGACGATGACGAACGCGAACATCCCGCGCAGCCGGTCGACGACCGCCTCGCCCCAGTGGTGGAACCCGGCGGCGATCACCTCGCCGTCGCCCTGCGTCTCGAACCGCGCCCCGTCCTCCCGGATGAGCTGCTCACGCAGCTCGATGTAGTTGTAGATCTCCCCGTTGAAGATCAGTTGGTACCGGCCGTCGAGGTATGGCAGGGGCTCGTGGCTACCGGCCACGTCGATGATCGACAGGCGCTTGTGGCCGATGATGGCGTCCCGCCCGACGACCTCCACACCGGTGTCGTCCGGACCGCGGTGGTGCAGGCTCTCCAGCGCCTCGGCGATTGCCTGCCGGTATGCCGCCGCATCACCACGCGCGCTGATGAAGGTCAGGATCCCGCACATGGCGAGCATGGTAGTCCGCCGCCGCGCTACGTTCAGGGGCATGGCGGAGCAGGACAAGAAGAACGGTACCGAGTCCCACGACCCCGACTACCCGGACAAGCTGCTGGAGTTCATGCGCACCGGGTGGCGGGACACCGACCTCGCCGTGTCGCCGGTACCCCAGGCGCCGCACTACGCCAAGCGCCGCGCCGCGGTGGCGGAGGCGTTTCCCGGGGAGACCCTGGTCATCCCGACCGGCACCGAACGGGTCCGTGCCAACGACACGCTCTACCCCTTCCGCCCCGGTACCGACTTCGCCCACCTGACCGGCGACCACGATCCCGCGTCGGTACTGCTCATCCGGCCGGGCGGGGAGGCGACCCTGTACACCCGCCCGAGCGCCACCCGGGACAGCGACGAGTTCTTCCGCAACCGGCAGGGCGAGCTGTGGGTCGGCCGCCGCCGCACGCTCGCCGAGAAGGGCACCGAGCTGGGCATCGAGACGGCGCACCTCGACGGGCTGCCGGCCGCCCTCGACGACCTGGCGCCCGGCCGCACCCGGGTGCTGCGCGGCCTGGACGCGACCGTGGACCGGGCGGTCCGCGGCATCGCCGAACGCGACGGCGAGCTGGCCCAGACGCTGTCCGAGCTGCGGCTGGTCAAGGACGAGTGGGAGGTCGCCCAGCTCCGCGACGCGATCGGTGCGACGGTACGCGGCTTCGCCGACGTGGCCCGGGTACTGCCCGCCGACCGGCCGGTCAACGAGCGCCTGCTGGAGGGCGTCTTCGGGATGCGGGCGCGGCACGACGGCAACGACGTCGGGTACAGCTCGATCGTCGGCGCCGGGCGGCACGCGACGATCCTGCACTGGACCCGCAACACCGGCCGCACCCGGCCGGGCGCGCTGCTGCTGATGGACATGGGCGTGGAGAACCGCGCGCTGTACGCCGCCGACGTGACCCGGGTACTGCCGGTGTCCGGCACCTTCACCCCGCTCCAGCGGCGGATCTACGACCTGGTGTACGCCTCCCAGCAGGCCGGCATCGACACGGTCGCGCCCGGGGTGAAGTACGACGACGTGCACCAGGCGTGTATGCGGGTGCTCGCCGAGGGCCTGTACGACCTCGGCCTGCTGCCGGTCGGCGTCGACGAGGCGATGGACAAGGAGTCCATGGTGTACCGCCGCTGGACGCTGCACGGCTTCGGCCACATGCTCGGCATGGACGTGCACGACTGCGCCCGGGCCCGCAAGGAGAAGTACCGCGACGGCACGCTCGGCGAGGGGTACGTGCTGACCGTCGAGCCCGGCCTGTACTTCCAGCCCGAGGACGACCTCGTGCCTGCCGAGCTGCGCGGGATCGGCGTGCGGATCGAGGACGACGTGCTGGTCACCGCGCAGGGTGCGGAGGTGCTCTCGGCCGCGCTGCCGCGCGCCTCCGGCGAGGTCGAGGAGTGGCTGGCCGACCAGCGCGCCGCCGGTCACCGCCTGCCCGGATGACGCGCAGTCAGGTGGGCGACAGTTAGCTGCTTCACCGGTCCGGGGCGGACACCATGGTCACCGTCCCGTCCCCCCGGCGAAAGGCGCGGCCCTCCATGGCATCGGGAAGCCTGCTCATCATCGTGTTGGGCGGCGCGGTCTGCCTGATCGCGGTGCTCGTCATCGGGTGGGCGCTGTCGGCGTACAACAAGCTCGTCCGGCAGCGCAACCAGGTGGACGCCGCCTGGGCGCAGATCGACGTCCAGCTCAAGCGGCGGTACGACCTCATCCCCAACCTCGTGGAGACGGTGAAGGGGTACGCCGCCCACGAGCGGGGCACGCTCGACGCGGTGATCCTCGCCCGCAACTCCGCCGTCAACGCTGTCGGCCAGCCCCCGGCGGCCCGGGCGCAGGCCGAGAACGCGCTGACCCAGACGCTGGGCCGGCTCTTCGCGCTCGTCGAGGCGTACCCCAACCTGAAGGCCAACCAGAACTTCCTCGGCCTGCAGAACGAGCTGGCCGGCACCGAGGACAAGATCGCGTACGCCCGGCAGTTCTACAACAGCGCCGTGCAGACGTACAACACGAGCACCCAGTCGATCCCGACCAACATCATGGCCGGCTTCGGCGGGTTCCGGCCGCGTGACCTGTTCCAGGCGATGGGCGACGAGCGCGGACCGGTACAGGTGCGGTTCTAGCCGCCATGAACACCCTCGTCGTCGCGATGGTGATCGGCGCCGGGGCGGTCGGCGGCTGGTTCCTGCTCTACGTGCTGGCCCTCGCCGCCACCCGCCCGGCGCGGCCGGATCCGGCGCCGGCCACCCAGGAGCTGCCCGGCGGGGAGCCACCGGCGGTGGTGAGCCTGCTGGCGGGGAACTGGGAGCTGAGCGAGGACGCCGCGGAGTCGACGCTGATCGACCTGGCGGCGCGCCGGTATCTGGAGTTCCGGCAGCCCGGCAACGACCCGATGCAGACCACCATCCACGTGCGCGACGCCAGCCCGCCCGGCCTCAGCCCGTACGAGCGGCGGGTCCTCGACCGGGTCGCCGGCCTGGCGGTCGGTGGCGTGGTACCGCTGCCCGCCCTGACGTTCCGCGACCCCGACCAGGCCGCCGCGTTCGAGAAGCGGCTGCGCGCGGAGGTCGTCGCGGACGCCCGGGCCCGCGGCCTGTCCCGGCGGCGCCTCGGTCCGGCCCTGCTCACCCTGCTCAGCGCGAGCGCGGCGGTCGCCGCCCTGCTCGTCGGCGGCGCGATCCTGCTGGCCGAGCACCGTGCGCCGCAAGGCGCGGTGGTCGGCGGGATGGCCACCCTGGCCGTGCTGAGCGGGATCGCGCACCGGTCACACGGCGAGCGGGACACCGACGCCGGGCGCGCGGTCGCCGCCCGCTGGCTGGGCGTCAAGGCGTGGCTGCGCAACACCGAGGCGTTCGCCGACCTGCCACCGGCCGCCGTGGCGGTCTGGGACCGGTACCTGGCCTACGGCGACGCGCTCGGCGCCGCCCGGCTCGCGAGCGCGGTGATCGACCTGGGCATGGGCAACCGCAAGCGGGTCTGGTCCTCGTTCGGCGGCACGTGGCATCAGGTACGGGTGCGCTACCCGACGTTCTGGCCCCGGTACGGGGTGACCGCGCCGCGCCTGGTCTTCAAGGGCGGCCTCGCCAGCGCCATCGGCTTCCTGCTGCTCTACTACTGGGCGAAGGGCGTCGCCGCGGCGCTGCGCGAGCCGGCGATCGGTGAGCGGAGCGGGGCCGCCCGGATCGCGGACACGGTGACCAGTGTCGGTCTGCTGCTCGGGGCCGTCCTGCTCCTCTACGGGCTCTACGTGCTGACCCGCACGACGATCGACCTGGCCGCGCCGCGCACGATCACCGGGCAGGTGCTCTGGCGGCAGGTGTGGCGGCAGACCTCGGGCGGCGAGAACTCACCGCCCCGCCCGTGGCTGCACTACCTGGCGATCGACGACGGTACCGACGACCGGACGACCGCATGGGGTGTCCCGAGCGGGACGGTCGGCCGGTGCAGCGACGGCGACACCGTCACGGTCCGGGTCCGGCCGTGGAGCCGCCGGGTCGTCGAGCTGTCCGTCGTCGAACACGGCACCATGCGCCGGGTCAACGTCGCCGACCCGGACACGCAGAACACCGAGGCGCTGGTCGCGATCGCCATGGGCGGCGGCGCGCCCGCGCCACAGGCTGTCGCGCAGGTCGCGCCCGGCGCGCTGCTGACGGCCGAGGAGGTGGGCCGCGCGCTCGGCGTGCCGGTCGCAATCCACGGCGGTGCGGCGGCCGCGCAGTTCCACACCACGGACGGTCGGGTCGCGCTGATGCTGATGGTGATGCGCGGCCTACCGGCCCAGGCCGCCATGCGCTCGGGCCGGCGCCAGCAGCCGCTGCCGGGGATCGGCGAGGAGGCGTACACCGGGCCCGGCTTCGCGGTCGCCCGGCGCGGCGACACCGTGGTCGGCCTTACCGTCCGCACCGAGACGGTGGTACCCGACCCGCGCGCGGTGTACTGGCTGCTCGCCACCGCCGTCGGCCGGCTGGACGCCACGGTTTCCCCGAAGTTGGCTTGACCGGGTACGCGGAGTTCAACCGCCGTCGACGAGCATGGCGGCATGACCGATTCCCCGACCGTCAGCCGCCGCGCCCTGTTCGGCGCCGCGGGCGCCGGTGCCGCCGGCGCGACCCTGCTGTCCAGCCCCGCGAGCGCCTCCCCCGGGGTCACCCTGTGGAGCCGGCCCGGCCCCGCCGGTGCGCCCGAGGTGCACGGCCTGCACCTTCAGTTCGGCGCGGACGCCGCCCGCGAGGTCGTCGTCTCCTGGCTCACCCCGCAGTCGGTGGCCCGGCCCCGGGTGCTGCTCGGCCGGCCCGGGGAGGACTTCGGTCGTGCCGTACCGGCCGAGACCGTCACCTACGCCGACGCCCAGTCCAAGACCGAGGTGTTCATCCACCACGCCCGCCTGCGTGACCTGCGCCCGGACAGCGAGTACGGGTACGC
>JBKPCQ010000217.1:0-10262 GCA_046727455.1 Actinomycetota bacterium
ACCGATCCGATCGCAGACATGCTGACCCGTCTGCGCAACGCCAACCAGGCGTACCACGACCGGGTGACGATGCCCTACTCGAAGATCAAGGCGAACATCGCCGAGGTCCTCAAGTCCGAGGGGTACATCTCCGCCTGGGCGGTGCAGGAGCCGGAGGAGGGCAAGGTGGGCAAGACGCTCATCCTCGACCTCAAGTACGGCAACAGCCGGGAGCGCAGCCTCGCCGGCATCCGGCGGGTGTCCAAGCCGGGCCTGCGGGTGTACGCGAAGGCTCCGGACCTGCCGCGGGTCCTCGGCGGCCTGGGCGTCGCGATCATCTCGACGTCCCAGGGGCTGCTGACCGACCGGCAGGCCCGCAAGCGAAACGTTGGCGGGGAAGTCCTCGCCTGGGTCTGGTAGCGGGAGGCTGCACACATGTCGCGCATTGGACGTAAGCCGATCACCGTACCCAGCGGTGTGGCCGGCCCAAGGCGGTGTACCGCAAGTTCGGGCTGTGCCGCGTGTGCATCCGTGAGATGGCCCACCGCGGTGAACTTCCCGGCGTGTCCAAGGCCTCTTGGTAATAGATCTTCGCCGGAGGCCCGTACCGGGAACCGCGGCGAGAAGGGTTTGACAGACCAATGACCATGACCGATCCGATCGCAGACATGCTGACCCGTCTGCGCAACGCCAACCAGGCGTACCACGACCGGGTGACGATGCCCTACTCGAAGATCAAGGCGAACATCGCCGAGGTCCTCAAGTCCGAGGGGTACATCGCCGCCTGGTCGGTGCAGGAGCCGGACGAGGGCAAGGTGGGCAAGACGCTCGTCGTCGACCTCAAGTACGGCGGCAGCCGGGAGCGCAGCCTCGCCGGTATCCGGCGGGTGTCCAAGCCGGGCCTGCGGGTGTACGCGAAGGCACCGGACCTGCCGCGGGTCCTCGGCGGCCTGGGCGTCGCGATCATCTCGACGTCCCAGGGGCTGCTGACCGACCGGCAGGCCCGCAAGCGAGGGGTAGGCGGGGAAGTCCTCGCCTACGTCTGGTAACGGGAGGCGGAAACCATGTCGCGCATCGGACGCAAGCCCATCCCGGTACCGGCGGGCGTCGACGTCACCATCGACGGCCGGACGGTACGGGTGAAGGGCCCCAAGGGCGAGTTGCAGCACACGCTGGCCGAACCGATCATCGCCCAGCGGGCCGGGGACGGCACGCTGGCCGTGGTCCGCCCGAACGACGAGCGGCGGGCCAAGGAACTGCACGGGCTCTCCCGTACCCTGGTCGCCAACATGATCGTCGGGGTCACCGAGGGGTACCGGAAGACCCTGGAGATCGCCGGTACCGGGTACCGGGTCACGGCCAAGGGCACCGACCTGGAGTTCGCCCTCGGGTTCTCGCACCCGGTTGTGGTCTCGCCACCGGCCGGCATCACGTTCCGGGTCGAGCGCCCGACCGTGTTCAGCGTCGAGGGCATCGACAAGCAGCAGGTGGGCGAGGTCGCCGCGAACATCCGTAAGATCCGCCCGCCGGAGCCGTACAAGGGCAAGGGCGTGAAGTACCAGGGCGAAGTGATTCGCCGCAAGGCTGGGAAGGCCGGTAAGAAGTGAGCACCGCGAACGAAGAGAGGCGGGCAGAGCAGTGACGGCCACACTGTTGAAGCGGCACGGCGGCGGCGGTACCGCGGCCGCGCGGCGGATCGGCAAGGCCCGCCGCCACTTCCGTGTCCGCAAGAACGTCTTCGGCACCGCGACCCGCCCGCGCCTGGTCGTCACCCGGTCGCTGCGGCACATCGTCGCGCAGATCGTCGACGACACCCAGGGTCGTACGCTTGTTTCAGCGTCCACCCTGGACAGCACGATCCGTGGCACCGAGGGGGCCAAGAGCGAGCTGTCCCGCAAGGCGGGTGCGCTGCTGGCGGAGCGTGCCAGGGCCGCCGGTATCAGCAAGGTGGTCTTCGACCGTGGTGGCAACCGGTACGCCGGGCGGATCGCCGCCCTGGCCGATGCCGCCCGCGAAGCCGGACTCGAGTTCTAGAAGGGAAACGCACCTCATGCCAGGACAGCAGCGTAGGGGCGGCGGGTCCGGAAGCGCCGAGGGTGGTGGCGGCGGCCGCCGCGACGGCCGCCGCGACGGCGGCCGGGGCAGCGCGCCGGCCGAGAAGACCCCGCACCTTGAGCGGGTCGTGACCATCAACCGGGTGGCCAAGGTCGTCAAGGGCGGCCGCCGGTTCAGCTTCACCGCGCTGGTCGTGGTGGGCGACGGCGACGGTACCGTCGGCGTCGGCTACGGCAAGGCCAAGGAGGTGCCGGCCGCCATCGCCAAGGGTGTCGAGGAGGCCAAGAAGCACTTCTTCAAGGTGCCCCGCATCGGTTCGACGATCCCGCACCCGTCGCAGGGCGAGGACGCCGGGGGCGTGGTGCTGCTCAAGCCGGCGTCCGCGGGTACCGGTGTGATCGCCGGCGGGCCGGTGCGCGCGGTGCTGGAGTGCGCCGGCATCCACGACGTGCTCTCCAAGAGCCTCGGCTCGTCGAACCCGATCAACATCGTGCACGCCGCCGTGGCCGCGCTGAAGAAGCTGGAGTCTCCGGAGGCGGTCGCCGCCCGCCGGGGGCTCCCGGTCGAGGACGTCGCGCCGGGCGCCATGCTGGCCGCGCGTGCGGGTGTGGGAGCGTGAGCGCCGTGGCACGGTTGAAGGTGACCCAGGTCCGGTCCGAGATCGGGGCCAAGCGCAACCAGCGGGAGACGCTGCGCACGCTGGGCCTCAAGCGGATCAACGACGTGGTGGTGAAGGAGGACCGTCCCGAGATCCGGGGCATGATCTTCACGGTGAACCACCTCGTGAAGGTCGAGGAGGTCGAGTAATGACGATCAAGGTTCACCACCTGCGCCCGGCGCCGGGTGCCAAGACCGCCAAGACCCGGGTGGGGCGTGGCGAGGGCTCCAAGGGAAAGACCGCGGGGCGGGGTACCAAGGGGTCGAAGGCCCGCAAGAACATCTCGGCCGCGTTCGAGGGTGGGCAGATGCCGATCCACATGCGGCTGCCGAAGCTCAAGGGCTTCCGGAACCGATTCAAGATCACGTACCAGGTGGTCAACCTGGAGCGGCTGGCCGAGCTGTTCCCGAACGGCGGCGCGGTCGGCCCGGACGAGCTGGTCGAGGCCGGCGCGGTCCGGAAGAACCAGCCGGTCAAGATCCTAGGTACCGGTGAGCTGGGCGGGGTCACGCTCCAGGTGTCGGCGCACGCGTTCAGCGCATCGGCCCGGGAGAAGATCACGGCCGCTGGCGGTACCTTCTCTGAACTCTGAAAGCGAGACCCGATCGTGGCGCTCTGTCAGTTGCCTCCGGCGGCTGTAGGGCGCCACGATCAGCATCGGCGGCCGGCTATATGTCGGCTGCGTCGCACCGAACGGGTGAGCGGGCTGTTAGAGTCCGTTCGCAGCTAGGTAACACTGGTCTGGTCGTCCGTGCCGCCCGAACCTGGCGGCGCGCTAGCGCAGGAGGAAGAAAGTGCTTTCCGCCTTCATCAGTGCGTTCAAGACGCCTGACCTGCGCAAAAAGCTGCTCTTCACGCTGGCGATGATCGCCATCTACCGGCTGGGCGCGACGCTACCCAGCCCGGGGGTGTCGTACAAGAACGTCAAGCAGTGCATCTTCCTCGCCACCCAGACCGATACCAACGGCGTCTTCACCCTGCTCAACCTGTTCTCCGGGGGCGCACTGCTGCAGCTGTCGGTGTTCGCGCTGGGCATTATGCCGTACATCACGTCCAGCATCATCCTGCAGCTGCTCACGGTCGTGATCCCCCGGCTGGAGACGCTGAAAAAGGAGGGGCAGGCCGGCCAGGCCAAGATCACCCAGTACACCCGGTACCTGACCCTGGGCCTCGCGGTGCTCCAGGCCTCGGCTTTCGTCGCGTTGGCCCGCTCCGGACAGCTCTTCAACGGCAAGTGCGACCAGGCCCAGTACCCGATCATTCCGCACACCAAGGTTCCCGACTGGCTGACCGTCACCGTCCTGGTCATGACCATGACCGCCGGTACCGGTGTGATCATGTGGTTGGGCGAGATGATCACCGACCGCGGCGTCGGCAACGGCATGTCCGTCCTGATCTTCACCTCGATCTGCGCCCGGCTGCCCAGTGAGGGCTGGAGCGTCAAGCAGAGCAAGGGGTGGCCCACGTTCATGTTCATCATCGGCGTCGGGATCATCGTGATCACGGCGGTGGTCTTCATCGAACAGGCGCAACGGCGGGTACCGGTCCAGTACGCGAAACGTATGGTTGGCCGGCGGATGTATGGCGGTACGTCGACGTATATCCCGTTGAAGGTCAACCAGGCCGGCGTCATCCCGGTGATCTTCGCATCGTCGCTGCTGTACCTGCCCCAGCTCGCCCTGCAGTTGATGGACCAGAACCACCCGAACACCGCGTACAAGCTCATCAACAACTACGTCATCAACCAGAGCAGCTGGGTCAACATCTCGCTGTACTTCGTGCTGATCATCTTCTTCACGTACTTCTACGTGTCGATCACGTTCAACCCGACCGAGGTGTCGGACAACATGCGCAAGTACGGCGGGTTCGTCCCCGGCATCCGGCCGGGCAAGCCGACCGCCGAGTACCTGGACTTCATCCTCAGCCGGATCACCCTGCCCGGCGCGCTCTATCTCGGCATCGTCGCCATCCTGCCGAACCTGTTCATCAACATGGTCGGGCAGAAGCAGAACTTCCCCTTCGGCGGTACCGCCGTACTGATCATCGTTGGCGTCGGTCTGGAGACCGTGAAACAGATCGAGAGCCAGCTCATGCAGCGGAACTACGAAGGGTTCCTGAGGTAGTGGGCGAGCGGAGACAGCGGGCCAGCGGCTCGATGCGTCGCACCGGCAGCGTTGCGCGAGGCGAGGCGATCTAGGTGCGACTGGTGCTGGTGGGTCCCCCCGGGGCGGGCAAGGGGACCCAGGCCGAGTTCATCGCCGCACATCTGAGCGTGCCCAAAATCTCCACCGGGGACATCTTCCGCGCCAACGTGTCGCAGGGTACGCCGCTGGGCCTGGAGGCCAAGCGGTACATGGACGAAGGCAAACTGGTACCGGACGAGGTGACCATCAACATGGTCCGCGACCGGCTGGCCGAGCCGGACGCCGGGGACGGGTTCCTGCTCGACGGGTTCCCGCGCACCGTTCCCCAGGCGGTCGCGCTGGACAAGCTGCTGGCGGACCTGGGTACCCAGCTCGAACTGGTGATGGAACTGGTCGTCGACGACGACGAGGTGATCCGGCGGCTGTCCGGCCGGCGCCAGTGCCGGGGCTGCGGCAAGATCTGGCACGTCGAGTTCGAGGCGCCCATCCGGGAGAACGTCTGCGACCGCTGCGGCGGCGACCTGTACCAGCGCGACGACGACAAGCCCGCGGTCATCGCGAAACGGCTCCGGGAGTACTCCGAGAAGACCGCGCCGCTGGTCGACTACTACGGCGCGCAGGGCAAGCTGGTCGGGATAGACGCGACCGGTCCGGTCGAGGACGTGACGGTACGGGCGATCGACGCCCTGCGCTCGTACGGTGGATAGCGTGCGCACCACGACCCTCGACATCGAGTACAAGACTCCCGAGCAACTGACCCGGATGCGGGACGCCGGCCTCGTGGTGGCGGCTACCCTGGCCCGGCTCACCGAGGCGGTCGCGCCCGGTGTCAGCACGGGCGACCTCGACGCGATCGCGGAAGAGACGATCCACGCGGCCGGGGCCGTGCCCTCGTTCAAGGGGTACCACGGATATCCGGCCTCGATCTGCTCCAGCGTCAACGAGCAGATCGTGCACGCGATCCCTTCGCCCCAGCAGGTGCTGCGCGAGGGTGATGTGATCTCCATCGACTGCGGCGCGATCCTGGACGGCTGGCACGGCGACGCGGCCGTCACGGTGGGCGTGGGACAGATCGACCCCAAGGTCGAGCGGATGATCGGCGTCGCGCAGGACGCCATGTGGGCCGGCATCGCGGCCGGTGCCCGAGCGCTGCGCTCCGGCCGGGGCCGGTTGACGGATATGTCGTATGCGATCGAGTCGGCGATCCGCAGGGCCGGCCGGTACGGCATCGTCCGGGGGTACGGCGGCCACGGCATCGGCACCGCCATGCACCAGGACCCGCACGTGCTCAACTACGGCCGGCCGGGCAAGGGCCCCCGGCTGGTACCCGGCCTGGCGCTGGCGATCGAGCCGATGCTCACGCTCGGCTCCCCGGACACCGTCGAGCTGGCCGACGGCTGGACGGTCATCACCCAGGACCGGTCCGTCGCGGTACACGTCGAGCACACCGTGGCGTTCTTCGCCGACGGTGTCCTGGTGACCACCGCCGTCGACGGCGGCCGCGAGCGGCTGGGCGATCTGGTAACGACCACGGCCGGCGTGCCATCCTCGTAGACGGAGCGAGCGGACGGGGCAAGCATTGAGGGAGCGAGCGGGAGCGGCGCGGCGTCGTCTGGACTGAGGAGCGTAGCGACGAGGGAAGTCGGCGCGGACAGCGCCGCGAAGCGAGTGGACGGGGCAAGCACTGAGGGAGCGAGTGGACGGGGCAGGTTAGCGTGGCACAGCGACGGGAGGACATGCGGGCGGCCGATTCGGACCGGCAGTACGTGGCCGACCGGCTCCGCGAGGCGCTGAACGAGGGCCGGCTCGACCTCGGCGAGTACGACGACCGGCTGCAGCGGACCTATGCCGCGCGCACCTATGGCGAGCTGGACAAGCTCCTGAACGACCTGCCCGCCGTGGTACCTCCCGCGAAGGCGCAGGTGGCGCGGACCACCCCGGCGACCCCGTCGGCCGCTCCGGACCGGCGCCCCGTCGCACCGTGGGCGATCGCGCTGTGGGGGAGCTGGCTCTGTACCACCGTCATCTGCTTCGTGATATGGGCGCTGACCGGGGCAGGGTACCCCTGGCCGTTGTGGGTCGCCGGGCCGTGGGGTGCGGTCCTGCTGGTCCGGACGGTGGTCGCGGTCGCCAGCGGTGATCCCGAGGGGCATACCCAGGCGCACCGGGAGCGCCAGCGGCAGCGGCAGCAGGAGCGCTGGCAGCGCCGGCACGACCGCTGGGAGCGCCGCCGCTACCGATAGCCCTGAGGTGGCGCAGCGAGCGCCAAGAGCGCAGTTTGCCGTTACCGATCGGTACGCGTAGACTTGCCGTTCGGCGCACAGCGTCCACTCTGTCATGCCTGTTCCGCGCTTCGGCGGGCGAGACGGTTACCGCGGCTGGCGCGGGTGGTACATCACCCGTGATGGATCTGTGAGCCTGTCACTGAAGCAGACGTCAGGTAGCGGAGGACATGCCCAAGAAAGACGGTGCCATCGAGATCGAGGGCCGGGTCATCGAGCCACTCCCGAACGCGATGTTCCGGGTGGAGCTCGCCAACGGCCACAAGGTACTGGCGCACATCAGCGGCAAGATGCGGCAGCACTACATCCGCATCCTGCCCGAGGACCGGGTCGTCGTGGAGCTTTCCCCGTACGACCTCACCCGAGGCCGCATCGTCTACCGGTACAAGTGACGTCGCGATCCGAAAAGGTAACCCGTGAAGGTCAAGCCGAGCGTCAAGCGGATCTGCAACAAATGCCGGGTGATCCGCCGGCACGGTCGGGTCATGGTCATCTGCGTTGACCCGCGCCACAAGCAGCGCCAGGGGTAATCGCGCTCCTGGCGCCGGTACCACCAAGACAGGCTCGTCCAGCCGCGACCAGCGCAAGTCAATCGCGGCCGACCCCCGGTCGGAGGCCGGGGCCCTGCCCGGGCAGGCAGGGACGGACGGGCGTCAGACCTCCGCGAAGTTGAGGAGTGCGCCCAGCCATGGCACGTATCGTCGGCGTCGATCTCCCCCGCGATAAGCGGATGGAGATCGCGCTCACCTACATCTTCGGCGTCGGTCGCACCCGCGCCGCGGAGACGCTCACCGCCACCGGGGTCGAACCCGGCAAGCGGGCCAGGGACCTGACCGACGAAGAGATCGTTCAGCTCCGTGACTACATCGAAGCCAACTACAAGGTCGAAGGTGACCTGCGCCGCGAGGTCGCCGCGGATATCCGTCGCAAGGTCGAGATCGGATGCTACGAGGGCATCCGGCACCGCCGTGGGCTTCCCGTGCGCGGCCAGCGCACCCGGACCAACGCGCGTACCCGCAAGGGTCCGAAGAAGGTCGTGGCCAACAAGAAGAAGCCCGGCAAGAAGTAAGCATTAGGAGCGCAGAAGCTTATGCCGCCCAAGGCACGTACCGGCGCCGCCGCCGTCAAGAAGGTCCGGCGCAAGGAACGCAAGAACGTCGCGCACGGACAGGCGCATATCAAGAGCACCTTCAACAACACCATCGTGTCGATCACCGACCCGAACGGGGCCGTCATCTCCTGGGCCTCGGCCGGGCAGGTCGGCTTCAAGGGCTCGCGCAAGTCGACCCCGTTCGCCGCGCAGCTCGCCGCCGAGGCCGCCGCGCGCCGGGCGATGGAGCACGGCATGCGCAAGGTCGACGTGTTCGTGAAGGGCCCGGGCTCCGGCCGGGAGACCGCCATCCGCTCCCTGCAGGCCGTCGGGCTGGAGGTCGGCCAGATCGCCGACGTCACCCCGCAGCCGCACAACGGGTGCCGCCCGCCGAAGCGGAGGAGGGTCTGACATGGCGCGTTACACCGGTGCGGACTGCCGGCGCTGCCGCCGCGAGAAGATGAAGCTGTTCCTCAAGGGCAGCAAGTGCGACGGGCCGAAGTGCCCGTTCGAGTCCCGCCCCTTCCCGCCCGGCCAGCACGGCCGCGGGCGCCCCAAGGAGACCGAGTACCTGCTCCAGCTCCGCGAGAAGCAGAAGGCCCGCCGGGTGTACGGCGTGCTGGAGAAGCAGTTCCAGCGGTACTACGACGAGGCGGTGCGCAAGCCCGGCAAGACCGGTGAGGTGCTGCTGCAGATCCTCGAATCCCGGCTGGACAACGTCGTGTACCGGGCCGGCTTCGCCAAGTCCCGCGACATGGCGCGGCAGCTCGTCAAGCACGGCCACTTCCTGGTCAACGGCAATAAGGTGGACATCCCGTCGTACCGGGTGAGCGAGCACGACGTGATCGAGGTACGGGAGCGGTCCCGCGATCTCACCCCCTTCATCGTGGCCGCCGCCGAGGCGGGGTCGCGGACGGTACCGGCCTGGCTGGAGGCGATCCCCAGCCAGCTCAAGATCCTGGTGCACACTCTGCCGGCCCGGCAGGTCATCGACACCCAGGTCCAGGAGCAGCTCATCGTCGAGCTCTACTCGAAGTAAGTCCCTTTTGGGCGGCCGCCCGGCCCGGGCGGCCGCTTCGCGACGTGGCGTCATATGGCGGGCGCCCGACGTAACGGAGGAAGCAAGTGCTCATCACCCAGCGACCGACCCTCTCCGAGGAGCCGATCAGCGACACCCGGTCCCGGTTCACCATCGAACCGCTGGAGCCCGGGTTCGGGTACACGCTCGGCAACTCGCTGCGGCGTACCCTGCTGTCGTCCATTCCGGGTGCGGCGGTCACCAGCATCAAGATCGACGGCGTGCTGCACGAGTTCACCACGATCCCCGGCGTCAAGGAGGACGTGGTCGAGCTGGTCATGAACGTCAAGGACCTGTGCGTCAGCTCCGAGCACGACGAGCCGGTCTCGATGTACCTGCGCAAGCAGGGGCCGGGCGACGTGTCCGCCGGGGACATCCAGCCTCCGGCCGGCGTGTCCGTGCACAACCCGGATCTCAAGCTGGCCACCCTCAACGGCAAGGGCCGGCTGGACATGGAGCTGACCGTCGAGCGGGGTCGCGGGTACGTCACGGCGGCGCAGAACAAGCAGGCCGGCGCCGAGATCGGCCGGATCCCGGTCGACTCGATCTACTCGCCGGTGCTCAAGGTCACGTACCGCGTCGAGGCGACCCGCGTCGAGCAGCGGACCGACTTCGACCGGCTGATCATCGACGTGGAGACCAAGCCCTCGATCACCCCGCGGACCGCGCTGGCCTCGGCCGGCTCGACCCTCGTGGAGCTGTTCGGGCTGGCCCGCGAGCTGGACGAGACCGCCGAGGGCATCGACATCGGCCCGTCGCCGCAGGACGCGCAGCTCGCCGCCGACCTGGCGTTGCCGATCGAGGAGCTGGACCTGACCGTCCGCTCGTACAACTGCCTCAAGCGCGAGGGCATCAACACGGTGGGCGAGCTGATCGGGCGTACCGAGGCCGACCTGCTCGACATCCGCAACTTCGGGCAGAAGTCCATCGACGAGGTCAAGATGAAGCTGGCCGGCATGGGCCTGGGGCTGAAGGA
>JBKPCQ010000218.1:0-12978 GCA_046727455.1 Actinomycetota bacterium
ACCACGATCTGGTGCCGCCTGGTCGCTGGGGTCATGACCTTGACCACTCCATCGACGAGTTCCATCCGGTTGTTCGGTGGTAGCGCTTCGTACTCCTGGGCGGTCAGGACCACCGGTTCCGGAAATTCCAGCGTCTGGCGCTGCGGCATCACCGCGGTCATGGGTCACACCTCCGATCGAGCAATCTCCAGCCTACGTGAGCGTCGCGTACGGTGTGATCCGTGACGAGGGGGTGGGCGGAGTCGTACCTGGGCCGGCTGCGCGCCCGCGCGGGCGACGACGAGGTACTGCTGTTCGTCGGCGCACGGGTGATTCTCCGGGACCCGGCCGGGCGGGTACTCCTGATCCGGCGCACGGACAACGGGGACTGGGCGCTGCCGGCCGGTGGGGTGGAGATCGGCGAGTCGATCACTGAGACGGCGACCCGCGAGGTCCACGAGGAGACCGGGCTGATCGTGATCGGCCTGACCCCGTTCGCGCTGTACTCCGGGAAGCGCTACACCCGGACCAACGAGTACGGCCACACGTACCAGCTGCACAGCGTCGCGTTCCGGGCCGAGGGATGGACCGGCGAGCTGGTCACCCGTACCGACGAGACGACCGACGCGGGCTTCTTCCCGCCCGACGCGCTGCCGGAGCCGCGCGGCGGCTCGGTCGGCGTCACGCTGGGTGACCTGGCCGAGTACGAGGCGACCGGCCGGTTTCTGCTCCGCTAGGAGCGGGATCTTGCGGGAATGTACGCCCCGCTCCCGGGCGTTACGTCCCCGCGTGGCACACTGATGTGGCAGCCCAGGTTCCGGTTCACGCCCGCCACGGGGCGACCCGGCGACCACGACGAGAGGTAAGCAGCAATGAAGCCCAACATCCACCCGCAGTACGTGCCGACCACCGTCACGTGTTCCTGCGGCAACACCTTCGAGACCCGCAGCACCGCGCGCAACGGCGTGATCCACGTCGAGACGTGCAGCGCGTGCCACCCGTTCTACACCGGGAAGCAGCGCGTGCTCGACACCGCCGGCCGGGTCGCGAAGTTCCAGCAGAAGTACGCCAAGGTCCAGGCGAAGAAGGCAAAGTAGCGTCACATCCGGCGCCTGTCCCCGGCTCACCGCCGGTGGACGGGCGCCGTTCCGTCTCCTAAGGAACGGCATGAGGGATGACCGTCTGGGGTCGCTACTCGATGAGTACGCCCAGCTCGAAGCGCAACTGGCCGACCCGGCGATCCATGGCGACCAGGCCGCCGCGCGCCGGGTCGGGCGCCGCTTCGCCGAGCTGACCCCGATCGCCAAGGCCGCCGCCGAACTCGACCAGACCCGTGCGGACCTCGCGGCCGCCCGGGAGCTTGCGGCCGAGGACGCGGCATTCGCCGAGGAGGCGGCCGAACTCGAAGATCGTCTGCCGGTACTGGAGGAGAAGCTGGCCGAGCTGCTCGCGCCGCGCGATCCCGACGACGGCAAGGACGTGATCCTGGAGATCAAGGCGGGCGAGGGCGGCGAGGAGTCGGCGCTGTTCGTCGGCGACCTGCTGCGGATGTATCTGCGGTACGCCGAGCGGCGCGGCTGGGTCACCGAAGTCCTCGACGCGCAGGAGTCCGACCTCGGCGGGTACAAGGACGTGGCGGTCGCGGTCAAGTCCAGAGGGGTGCCCGACGGCGGGAACGGGGTCTGGTCGCGGCTGAAGTGGGAGGGCGGGGTGCACCGGGTGCAGCGGGTACCGGTCACCGAGTCCCAGGGCCGCATCCACACCTCGGCGGCCGGGGTGCTCGTCACGCCCGAGGCGGAGGAGACCGACATCACGATCGACCCGGGTGACCTGCGCGTCGACGTGTTCCGGTCCAGTGGCCCGGGTGGGCAGAGCGTCAACACGACCGACTCGGCCGTCCGCATCACCCACCTGCCCAGCGGCATCGTGGTGTCCTGCCAGAACGAGCGCTCCCAGCTGCAGAACAAGGACCGGGCGATGCGGATGCTGCGCGCCAAGCTGGCCCAGCTCGCCCAGGAGCAGGCGGCCGCGGCCGCCTCCGACGCCCGCAAGGCGCAGGTACGGACGGTGGACCGCTCGGAGCGGATCCGCACGTACAACTACCCGCAGAACCGGGTCTCCGACCACCGGATCGGGTACACGGCGTACAACCTGGACCTGGCGCTGGGCGGCGACCTGGACGGGGTACTGGACGCGCTGACCGAGGCGGACCGCCAGGCCCGCCTCGCCGGCGACGACCTGGTTCGTCGCTGACGAGCGCTGAAGCGCTGACTGCTTGCCGCTCCGACAAGCTGCGCGGCTGACGAGCGCTGACTGCTTGCCGCTCCGACAAGCTGCGCGGCTGACGAGCGCTGACTGCTTGCCGCTCCGACAAGCTGCGCGGCTATGACGCTTTGCGGCGGAGCATCGCGCGGTCGGCGGCGGCGAACGCCTGGGCGATGCCCTGCACCGACGTCGCCTCGGCCCAGCCGACGGTGATCCCGACCGGGGTACCCGGTACCAGCGCAGCCCAGTCCTCGTTCTGCACGGCCCGGACGATCCGGTGGGCGACCTCGCGCGCTTCGAGCTGGCTCGCCTCGCGGAGGACCACGACGAACTCGTCCCCGCCGTACCGCGCCACGAAGTCGCCCTTGCGCATCACCCGGGCGAGTACCCCGGCCACGCGTTGGAGCACGGCATCCCCGGCGAGGTGGCCGTGCACCGTGTTGACCGACTTGAAGCCGTCCAGGTCGCACACCCCGATCACGGCCGGGTGGCCCGCGCCGACCAGCGAGCTGACGTACTCCTCCAGGTGGCGCCGGTTCGGCAGCCCGGTGAGCGGGTCGGTGAGTGCCTCGCCCCGGAAGCGGGACACCGTACGCTGCATGTTCTCGTGGTCCAGCCGGGCCGCCATGCCGTCCATGAGCAGGTCGCGCAGCCGCTCCTCCTGAGCGGTGGCGATCCGGAACGCGCGCCGGTCGGCGGCCAGCGCCTCGGGGTACGCCCCGGCGGCCAGGTGGGCGAGGACCCGCAGCCGTACCGGCTCGGCGGCCCCCATCGTCGACGCCGCGATCGTGCTCTGGTCGAGCAGGGCCACCGCGGTGGTGGCGTTGCCGGCCGCGATGGCGCCGCATACCTTGCCCAGCAGCCGCAGGTCGCGGGCGCGGACGGACTGGCCGGCCGCCTCCAGCAGCGGCCACGGGTCCCGCCCCGTCCGGTCGCCGAGCGCGGCGAGCCGGGAGATCGCGTACCCGTACGAGCCGCAGTAGATCGGCCGGACCTCGGCCAGCCCGCCGCGCACCCGGTCGCCCTCCCACGGCAGGTCGTTCAGCACGTCGTGGAGGATCCGCTGGCACGCGTCGGAGTCGCCGTGGTGGTCGTACCAGACCGCCAGGCGGACCGGGATCGCCGGGTTCACGTAGTCGGACTCGGGTACCCCGGCGGTGACCGCGACCCGCCGGGCCGTCTCCACCGCCGACATGGCCCGCCCGTGGAACCCGGCGTACGAGTACGCCGTGGCCAGGTCGTGCCACGACGAGGCGACGTCCTCGTCCACCCGGGTCACCACGCTCAGCGCCCGGTAGCTCTTGACCAGGTGCGCGACGCTGCGTTCGAGGGAGTTGTCCAGGTGTGCGATGATCGCCGCGAGCGCGTTGAACCGGCCGTGCCGCTCCGGGTCGACCTCGGCGGCGACCGCCTCGTTCGCGGCGTCCAGCGCGGTCGCGTACTCCCGCCGCCGGCCCAGGCTGACCAGCGCGGCGAGGCGGCGCAGCAGCAGGTCGGCGACGAGATGCGGCGGCGGCTTCTCGTCCAGCAGCAGGTCGATCAGGCTCAAGGCCTCCGCGGCCCGACCGTCAGCCAACAGCCTGCGCAGTCGTGGCAGCCCGCCTGCGGCGTGACTCACGCGACCCCCTTGCTGACCGGCCCGTACCGGTCATCGAGATGATTATGGCGTGCGAGCGGTCCGCGAGGCGATAGCAGAGGCCACAGCCGTCCTTACGGAGGCAGGTATCGATGCCCCCCGGGTCGACGCGGAGCTGCTGGCCGCCGAGGTGCTGGGCGTGCCGCGCGGCCGGCTCGGGCTGGTCGACGGGTTCGACCCGGCTGCCGCGGCGCGTTACCAGGAGCTGGTGCGACTCCGGGCGGCTCGCCGCCCGCTCCAGTACCTGACCGGGCGGGCGCCGTTCCGGTTGCGGGAGGTGGCGGTGGGGCCGGGCGTGTTCATCCCGCGTCCGGAGACCGAGCTGCTGGTCGACTGGGGCCTGGCGCACCTTCCCGAGGGCGCCGCGGTCGTCGCGGACCTCTGCGCCGGTACCGGCGCGATCGCCCTCTCGGTCGCCGAGGAGCACCCGGGCGCCCGGGTGTACGCGGTGGAGGACTCGCCCACGGCGCTGGAGTGGCTGCGCCGCAACACGTCCGGTACCCCGGTCACCGTGGTGGCCGGGGACGCCACCGACCCGGCCACGCTGTCCACTGTGGACGGAGAGGTGGACCTGGTGCTGTGCAACCCGCCGTACGTGCCCGACGGCACGCCGGTACCGCCTGAAGTCGGCGGGTACGACCCGCACCGGGCGGTGTTCGCCGGCCCCGACGGGCTGGCGGTGATCCGTCCGGTCATCCGGCGGGCGGCGGCGCTGCTGCGGCCCGGCGGCTGGTTCGGCGTCGAGCACGACGACAGCCACGGCGCGGCGGTACCGGCGTTGCTGCGCGCGGCCGGCGGGTGGGGTGCGGTGACCGGTCACCTCGACCTCGCCGGACGCCCGAGGTTCGCCACGGCCCGGCGTTTGGCAGACTTCACCATGTGATGCTCTACGACTGCCGGACCGCCGCCGACCGGGACCGTGGCGTCCAGGCGGCGATCGACGCCGTCAAGCGCGGTGACCTGATCGTCATGCCGACCGACACGCTCTACGGCATCGGCGCCGACGCGTTCAAGCCGTGGGCGGTGACGGCGCTGCTGGACGCGAAGGGGCGGGACCGGCAGATGCCCCCGCCGGTCCTCGTCGGCACCCGGGCGACCCTCGACGGCCTGGTGTTCAACCTGCCCAGCGTGGCCCGCGACCTGGTCGAGGCGTTCTGGCCGGGGGCGCTGACGATCGTCGTCGAGCACGCGCCGAGCCTGCAGTGGGACCTCGGCGACCTGGACGGCACGGTGGCGGTGCGGATGCCGCTGCACCCGGTGGCGCTGGAGATCCTGCGGGAGACCGGCCCGATGGCGGTGTCCAGCGCCAACAAGACCGGCCAGCCGCCCGCGGTCACCGCCGAGGACGCCCGGTCCCAGCTCGGCTTCTCGGTCAGCGTGTACCTGGAGTCCGGCGAGCTGCCGGACCGTACCCCGTCGTCCATCGTCGACGTCACCGGCGACGTGCCGCGGCTGTTGCGCGGCGGTGCCATTCCGCTGGAGAAGCTCCGTGACGTCGTGCCCTCGATAGAGGGCTGACGCGTGCCTCCGCCGTTCTCGGTGCTGCACGTGTGCATGGGCAACATCTGCCGCTCGCCCATGGCCGAGCGGCTGCTCCGCCTGGCCGCGCGGGAACGGGTCGGGGACAAGGCCGACGAGCTGCTGTCGTCGCACAGCGCCGGTACCGGCGGCTGGCACGCCGGCGACCCGATGAACCCGCCGGCGGCCCGGGAGATCCGGCGGCGCGGCGGCGACGACGCCGGGTTCACCGCCCGGCGGCTGGCCGGCGCGGACGTGGACAGCGCGGACCTGGTCCTGACCGCGACCGCCGAGCAGGTGGACCACGTCCTCGGGCTGCGGCCGGACGCGGCCGCCCGGACGTTCGTCATCGGCGAGTTCGGCCGGTTGCTCGGCGGTGTCGACACCGGAGCGCTGCCGCCGGCCGCGCCCGATCCCGACCCGGTCTACGCCCGGGGCGTCGCGCTGGTTTCGGCCGTGGACGCCGCGCGGGGCGGCCGGGCGTCGCGCCTGGAGGACGAGCTGGACGACCCCTGGGGGCGCGGGGACAGGTTCTTCACCCGGGTGGCCGACGAGATCCAGGAAGTGGTACGGCCGCTCGCGGTCGCCCTGCTCGGCTAGCGGAGGATTCATGACGCGGGCTGACGGCGAACGCCGGCCGGGCCGGCGTACCGGCCGGTTGCGCACGCGTGGGATCGTGGTCGGCAGCCCGGCGCCCCTCGCCCGGGTGATACGCGAATAGGAGGACCCGTGTCGGTTTCCGCAGATCTGTCCAAGGTGCTGGACAAGGCTTACGAAGGGAAGACCCTCGCCGAGCTCGTCGACTCGCCCGTGGCCGCCCTGGCCGGGGTCAGCGACGGGGACGCCAAGCTGCTGCAGGAGGCGTTCAACATCAAGACGGTCGGCGACCTGGGCCGGAACAAGTACTTCCGGACCGCCGCCGCGATCGTGAGCCTTGCGGAGAGCGCGAAGTAGCTCCTGCTGCGTGCGGGTCCCGATTCGTCCGGATCGGGACCCGCACGCGGCCGATGCGGCGAAGATCACGCTCAGCCGGAACGCCGTCCCCTTCGACCCCCGCAGACCCACCGTGGCCTCGGGATCTCGGGACGGCCCGCCGTGGGTGCGAACACCGGGACGCGCAAGCCGCAGACGCGCGAGATCGCCGGCCTGATCGGGCGGGCGGTCCGGGCCGGGGGCCTGCTCGACCGGGCCCGGCCGAGGTCGCCGGGGAGGTCGCGACGCTGGTCGCCAGGCTCCCGGCGTACCCCCGCCGATCGCCCCGCCACCTGCGGTGTTCCCCCCGACCCGCCCGCGCCCGGGCCGGGGCGGTGTGATACGTTCCCGGCAACCTGAGAAACACCTGATCGGCTGATTCGGGGCCGGGTCCGTACAGACTTCGACACAGCCGGGAGGGCGTGATGACGTGGCCACACGGTCGCAACCGAGCGCCTGGGAGCTTGTCACTCTCGGCACGGCGAACGCCGTCTGTGTGGTCGGCGGGATCGGGCTCGGCTGGCTGGTGGATCATTTTGCCGGCACCCTTCCGGTCTTCATCCTTCTCGGACTGGCCCTCGGCATCGTCGCCGCTTGCATGATCACGTACCGCAGAATTCGTCCCTACCTGAGTTGAGAGGTCGTCGAGTGGTCAACGCCCTACCTTCTGGTCTCGCGGTACCGCCCCGGGCGGCCGCGAACCTCAAGCGGTCGCTGGTCCTGGCCATCCCCTTCGGCGTGCTCGCGTTGCTGGTCCTGACCCTGCTCGGCCACCCGATGGCGGGATTCTTCGTCGTGCTCGGGCTGGCCTTCGGGGTTCTCAACACCCGGCTGATGCAGCGCTCGGTGGTCCGCTACGGCGAACGCCGGAGTAAGGGCGGCTTCGTGGGCGGCATGCTCGGCCGGCTGTTCCTGCTGACCGTGGCATCGATGGCGGCGGTCTTCCTTGTCCGGCCGGACGGGATTGGCCTGCTCGCCGGCATCGCGGTCTTCCAGGTGATCGTGCTGGTCGGGGCGGCGGTCCCGGTGTTCCGGGAGCTGCGGCGGTGACCGGCGTACCGCTGGCCGAGATCGAGGTCGGCACCCACACCACCGCCGAGTTTCTCGGGCTCACCTTCAACGTCGACACGATCATCTCCACCCTGATCGTCTGCGTGCTCATCCTCGCCTTGGGCTTCTTCCTGCGGTCGTGGATCACCAGCAAGGCCGTACCCGGCCGGATCCAGCTCTTCTGGGAGACCCTGGTCGGCGCGATCCAGGGCCAGGTCGAGAGTCTGATGGGGGTGCGGGTCGCCCCCTACACCGTGCCGCTGGGCGTCGCGCTGTTCCTGTTCATCCTGTTCTCGAACTGGATCGAGCTGATCCCCACCCGGCACCGCCTGCCCGCGCCGACCGCCGACGTCAACACGACGTACGCCCTGGCCGCCCTGGTCATCATCTGGGTGCACGCGGCGAGCATCCGGCGCAACGGCCTCGGCCGTTACCTCGGGCACTACGTCAAGCCGAATCCCGGGCTGCTGCCGCTGAACATCCTCGAAGAGGTGGCCAAGCCGATCTCGCTGTCGCTGCGGCTCTTCGGCAACATCTTCGCCGGCGGGATCATGCTCAGCATCATCGGCCTGCTGCCCAGCATCGTGCTGTGGCTACCGCGCGGCTTGTGGACGCTCTTCGACATGTTTGTCGGCGTGATCCAGGCGGTCATCTTCACGCTGCTGACGATCGCCTATTTCAGCTTGCAGCTCGCTCCGGCCAGCGATCACTGACCACTTGACGGGCCGGGTAATTGACGGCCAGACATCGACCGACTGACAGTTTCCTTAAACAGTAGGAGAAAAGGTGGCAGCAGACCTCAACAGCTCGATCGAGATGGCCGGCGCACTGGTCGGCGGCGGGCTGATCCTGGGCGGCGGCGCCGTGGGCGCCGCGATCGGTGACGGCATCGCCGGTAGCCAGCTGATTGCCGGCGTGGCCCGGCAGCCGGAGGCTCAGGGGCGCCTGTTCACTCTGTTCCTGATCACCGTCGGTCTGGTGGAGGCGGCGTACTTCATCAACCTGGCGTTTATGATCTTGTTCGTCTACGTCATCAAGTAGCAGCCATGACTTCGAGCGTCGTTGCCGAAAGTAACTTCCTGGTACCCAACGGCACGTTCATCGCGGAGCTGCTCGCCTTCCTGCTCGTGCTGGGCGTGCTCTGGCGGTACGTGGTGCCGCCGGTGAGCAAGGCCATGTCCGACCGGCAGGCGATGATCAAGGCGCAACTGGACGAGGGCCGGCAGGCGACCGAACGGCTCAAGCAGGCCGAGGCCGACTACCGGGCGGCGATGGAGGAGGCCCGCACTACCGCGGCCACCATCCGGGACCAGGCCCGCGCGGACGCCGCGGCCATCCGCGAGGAGATGCTGGAGCAGGCGGTACAGGAGCGGGACCGGGTCCTGGAGTCCGGCCGTGAGCAGCTCGCGCACGAACGGGAAGCGCTCATCCACGACCTGCGTGCCGAGCTGGGCAACCTGGCTGTCGACCTGGCCAGCCGGATCCTCGGCGAGGCGCTCGCCGGGGAGGCCCGGCAGCGGGGGACCGTGAACCGGTTCCTCGCGCAGCTCCAGGAGCAGGAAGCCGGCACCGGCACGAGAGGGCGGCGCTGATGGACTCGGCCACGCGGGCGTCGTACGGCCCGGCCATGGACCGGCTCGCGGACTACGCGGCCGGTGCCCCGTCCGAGGCGGTGGCACAGGTGGCCGACCAGATCCTCGCCGTGGCGGCCCTGCTGGGCCGGGAGCCGGGCCTGCGCCGGGCGTTCGTCGACGTGGCGCGCTCGGCGGACGACCGGGTCGAGCTGCTGCGCACCCTGCTGCGCGGCAAGATCGACGACGACGCCCTCGGGCCACTCGAAGCGCTGGTCTCGGCCCGCTGGTCGAGGCCGAGCGAGTTGCGGAACGCCGCCGAGCGGCTGGGCGTCGACGCGGCGCTGGCCGCGGCCGAGCGGGCCGACAAGCTGGGCGACGTGGAAGACGAACTCTTCCGCTTCGCGCAGGTGGTCGACGGGGCACCGCGCCTCGCCGCGGTACTCGGCGACCCGGGTGCCCCCTACGAGCAGCGCGCCGCACTGGTCGACGACCTGCTCGACGGGAAGGTACAACCGTCCACCCTCCGGCTGGTCCACGTGGCCCTGGCCGGGTTCGGCGGGCGCAGCTTCGCCGCCTCGCTGGCCCGGCTGGTCGAGATGGCCGCCGCCGCCCGCGACCGGCAGGTGGCGTACGTCACCTCGGCGGTTCCGCTGACCGACGAGGAAGTGGCTCAACTGGGCGAACACTTCGCCCAGCGGTACGGTCGATCCATCTCCGTCAAGGAGACGGTCGATCCCGAAATCATCGGCGGGCTGAGCGTCCAGATCGGCAGCGATCTGTACGACGGCACCGTGCTGCGGCGCCTCACCGAGGCCCGCGCCGCCCTTACCCGATAACCGATTTCCGACGCTAGAGATTCAAGGGGTAGTCCGGATGGCCGAGCTGACCATCTCCTCCGACGAGATCCGTGGTGCGCTGGAGCGCTATGTCTCGTCGTACACGCCGGAGATCTCCCGCGAGGAGGTCGGTACCGTCGCCGACGCGGGTGACGGCATCGCGCACGTCGAGGGCCTGCCCTCGACGATGGCGAACGAACTGCTGGAGTTCGAGGGCGGCACCCTCGGTGTCGCGCTGAACCTCGACGTGCGCGAGATCGGCGTCGTGGTGCTCGGGGACTTCTCCGGTATCCAGGAGGGCCAGCGGGTCAAGCGCACCGGACGGGTGCTCTCGGTACCGGTCGGCGACGCGTTCCTCGGCCGGGTGGTCGACCCGCTCGGCAAGCCGGTCGACGGGCTCGGCGACATCGAGCAGGAGGCGTACCGGGAGCTGGAACTCCAGGCGCCCAACGTGATGGCGCGCCAGGGCGTCAAGGAGCCGCTGCAGACCGGCATCAAGGCCATCGACTCCATGACGCCGATCGGGCGCGGCCAGCGTGAGCTGATCATCGGCGACCGGAAGACCGGCAAGACCACCGTCGCCATCGACACGATCATCAACCAGCGCGACAACTGGAAATCCGGCGACGTGCGCAAGCAGGTGCGCTGCATCTACGTGGCGATCGGCCAGAAGGGCTCCACGATCGCCTCGGTACGCGGGACGCTGGAGGAGCACGGGGCACTGGAGTACACCACGATCGTCTGCGCGCCCGCGTCCGACCCGGCCGGCTTCAAGTACCTCGCGCCGTACACCGGCTCGGCGATCGGCCAGCACTGGATGTACGCCGGCAAGCACGTGCTGATCGTCTTCGACGACCTGTCCAAGCAGGCCGAGGCCTACCGCGCCATCTCGCTGCTGCTGCGCCGCCCGCCCGGCCGCGAGGCGTACCCCGGCGACGTCTTCTACCTGCACTCCCGCCTGCTGGAGCGGTGCGCGAAGCTCTCCGACGAGCTGGGTGGCGGCTCGATGACCGGCCTGCCGATCATCGAGACCAAGGCCAACGACATCTCGGCGTACATCCCGACCAACGTCATCTCCATCACCGACGGCCAGATCTTCCTGGAGTCCGACCTGTTCAACTCCGGCGTCCGCCCGGCGATCAACGTCGGTACCTCGGTCTCCCGGGTCGGCGGCAACGCACAGGTCAGGCCGATGCGCCGGGTCGCCGGCCGGCTGCGCCTGGACCTCGCCCAGTTCCGGGAGCTGGAGGCGTTCTCCGCCTTCGCCTCCGACCTGGACAAGGCGTCGCGGGCCCAGCTCGAACGCGGCGGGCGCCTGGTCGAGCTGCTCAAGCAGCCGAACTACTCGCCGTACCCGGTCGAGGAGGAGGTCGTCTCGATCTGGGCCGGTACCTCCGGCAAGCTCGACGACATCCCGCTCGGCGACGTGCGGCGCTTCGAGGCCGAGTTCCTGCAGTACCTGCGCCACACCCACAAGGAGATCCTGACCACGATCGCCGAGGGCGAGTGGAACGACGACGTCGTCACCCAGCTCGAAGCGGTGATCGCGGAGTTCAAACGGCTCTTCAAGGGCGAGGGCAAGGAACTGCGGATCAACGAGCCGCCGGCCAAGGAGATGGAAGAGGGCGTGGAGACCCGCGAGTCGGTCAGGCGCGTGACCCGGCCGAAGTCGGACGGCTAGCGCCATGCCGGCCCAACTGCAGACCCTTCGACGGCGGATCCGCTCGGTCAAGTCGACGAAGAAGATCACCAAGGCGCAGGAGCTGGTCGCGACCAGCCGGATCGCCAAGGCGCAGGAGCGGGTGGCGGCGTCCCGGCCGTACGCCGAGGCGATCACCGGCGTGCTCACCGCCCTCGCGTCCAGCAACATCGCGCTGGACCACCCGCTGCTGGTACCCCGGGAGCGGGTGACCCGGGTCGGCGTGCTGCTCATCACGAGCGACCGGGGACTGTGCGGCGCCTACAACGCCAACGCGATCCGGACCGCCGAGGAGCTGATGGCCCGGCTGCGCGCGGGTGGCAAGCAGCCGGTGCTGTACGCGATCGGCCGCAAGGGCGTCACGTACTACCGGTTCCGCAACCGGCCGATCGAGGCGAGCTGGACCGGCTTCTCCGAGCGCCCCAACTTCGACAACGCCAGGGAGGTCGGCGAGACCCTGATCCGGGACTTCGTCAATGGCGCCGACGGCTCGGCCGACGCCGACGCCCCGCCCGGCGTCGACGAGCTGCACATCGTCTCCACGCAGTTCAAGTCGCTGATGACGCAGACGCCGGCGGCCCGGTTCCTCGCCCCGATGCAGGTCGAGGAGGCCGAGGAGGGGCCGATGCCGACGTACGACTTCGAGCCGGAGGCGGAGGAACTGCTCAACGCGCTGCTTCCGAAGTACATCAACACGCGGATCTTCGCGGCGCTGCTGGACTCGGCGGCCAGCGAGTCGGCGTCGCGGCGCCGGGCGATGAAGAGCGCCACCGACAACGCCGAAGAGTTGCTCAAGAAGTACACGCGCGACATGAACTCGGCCCGGCAGGCCGGGATCACCCAGGAGATCAGTGAGATCGTTGGCGGGGCCAACGCCCTGGCCGCGGCGGGAAGTGAAGAGTGATGACTGCTGCTGTTGAAGAGACCAGGACCGGGATCGGGCGGGTCACCCGGGTCATCGGCCCGGTCGTCGACGCCGAGTTCCCGCGCGACGCCATGCCGCAGATCTACGCCGCCCTCAAGGTCGACGTGGAGCTGACCGAGGGTCGGAAGACGCTGACCCTGGAGGTCGCCCAGCACCTGGGCGACAACATGGTGCGGGCGATCGCGATGCAGCCCACTGACGGCCTCGTCCGGGGCGCCGAGGTGACCGACACCGGCGGGTCGATCACGGTACCGGTCGGCGATGTCACCAAGGGCCACGTCTGGAATGTCATCGGCGACGTGCTCAACGCCGACGTGAACACGCTGGAGATCAAGGACCGCTGGCCGATCCACCGGCACGCGCCCGCGTTCAAGGACCTGGAGCCGAAGACCGAGATGCTGGAGACCGGCATCAAGGTGCTCGACCTGCTCGCCCCGTACGTGAAGGGTGGCAAGATCGGCCTGTTCGGCGGCGCCGGCGTGGGCAAGACGGTACTCATCCAGGAGATGATCTACCGGGTCGCC
>JBKPCQ010000219.1:0-49006 GCA_046727455.1 Actinomycetota bacterium
GGCCGGTGCGGCGCCGGGCAGCGGCAGCCAGCGGGTCCGGCTCGGCCCGGCGGCCAGCCCACGCAGGCGTACCGCCGCGTCGACGGCGTCGGCGGCCATCCGCCGGTACGTCGTCAGCTTGCCGCCGACCACGGTCACCACGCCGTCCGGCCCGCTCCGCACGACGTGCCGGCGGGACAGGTCGGCGGTGCGGCTCGCGCCGGCGTCCAGCAGCGGCCGCAGCCCGGCGTACGCGCCGAGCACGTCGGCCCGCCGGACCGGCCTTTCCAGCACCAGGTTGAGAGTCTCCAGCAGGTACCGGATGTCAGCCTCGGGCGCCTCGGGGACGTCCGGCAGCGGACCGTCGAGCGGCTCGTCGGTCAGCCCGGCGTACACCCGCCCGTCCCCTTGGGGGAGCGCGAAGACGTACCGGTTCAGCTCGCCCGGCACGGGCACCATGAGCCCCGCGCCCAGCCCGCCGAACGCCGCGCTCCCGAGGACGACGTGGCTGCCACGCGACGGCCGCATCCGGACCTCGGGGGCGAGCGTGCCGGCCCACACGCCGGTCGCGTTCACCACGGCGCGCGCCTTCACGGTGAACGCCGTGCCGGTCAGCTCGTCCCGCACCTCGGCACCGTCACCGGCCAGGGCCGTGGCGCGGCACCGGGTCAGGATCCGGGCGCCCAGCCCGGCCGCGGCCCGCGCCAGGCCGATCACCAGCCGGGCGTCGTCGCACAGCTGGCCCTCCCAGAACAGCAGCCCGCCGCGCAGATCCGCGGCGCGTAGCGCCGGTACCAGCGTGTGCGACTCCAGAGCGGACAGCCGGCGGGACACCGGCAGCACCCGCCGGGGGGTACCGGCGGCGGCGCGCAACACCTCGCCCGCCGCGCCGGCCGCCGCGGTGAAGGCGATGGATGCGGTGTTCGACGACGCGATCCGGGGCACGACGATCGGTAGCGCGCGGATCAGGTGCGGCGCGGTACGGGTCATCAGCACGTGCCGCTCCTGTGCGCTCCCGTACGCGACGCCGAACTCCAGCCGCGCGAGGTACCGCAGCCCGCCGTGCACCAGCTTGGAGCTCCACCGCGAGGTGCCGAACGCCAGGTCGTGCGCGTCGATCGCGGCGACCCGCAGGCCCCGCGAGGCGGCGTCGAGCGCGGTACCGGCACCGGTGGCGCCCAGGCCGACGACGAGTACGTCGAGCACGTCGCCGCGGGCCAGCGCGGCCAGATCGCGTGCCCGGCGGGCGGCGTTGAGCGAGGTCGTCACGCACCGCTCCTTGTGATCGAGTGACATTCTATGTAAGAGTGTCACACATGCCGGCGAGTACGGAAGAGGGCTGGGCGGGCTGGGGCGAGCCGGCCCGTGCGGTGCCGCTGCCGGATTCCATGCACGCGCTGCTGCGGGCTCTGGAGGCACGCCCCGGTCCCGGCCGGGTGGCGCTGGCCGACGCGGTACTCGCGGCGCCCCGGCTACCGGCGCCGGCCGAACGCGCGCTGGTGGCGGCGGTCGGTGCCGCGCACGTCCACACCGACGACGCGAGCCGGGCCCGGCACTCCGCCGGCAAGTCAACCCCGGATCTGGTACGCCAGCGGGCCGGCCAGGCGCCGCACCCGCCGGACGCGGTCGTCCGCCCCGGCTCGCACGACGAGGTGCTGGCCGTGCTGCGCGCGTGCACCGGGCATCGCGTCGCGGTCGTCCCGTTCGGCGGCGGTACCTCGGTCGTGGGCGGGCTCGCCGTCGCGTCCCGGCCGAGCATCGCGCTGGACCTCGGCCGGCTGGACCGGCTGCTCGCGGTCGATCCGGTGGCGCGGATCGCGACGCTGCAGGCCGGCGTACGCGCGCCGGACGCCGACCGGCTGCTCGGCCGGTACGGGTACACGCTGGGCCACCTGCCGCAGTCCTACGAGTACGCGACGATCGGCGGGTTCGCCGCGACCCGCTCCGCCGGCCAGGCGTCGGCCGGCTACGGGCGCTTCGACGACATGGTTGTCGGGCTGACCGTCGCGACCCCGGCCGGCAGCCTCGACCTGGGCCGGGCGCCGTCCTCGGCCGCCGGGCCGGACCTGCGTCAGCTCTTCCTCGGCTCGGAGGGCACGCTCGGGGTCGTCACCTCGGTCACGGTACGGGTCCGGCCGGTACCGGTGCACCAGCGCTTCGAGGGCTGGCGGTTCCCGTCGTTCGAGGCTGGTACCGCCGCCGTGCGCCGGCTGGCCCAGGACGGCCCGCTGCCGGCCGTGCTGCGCCTGTCCGACGAGTACGAGACCGCGCTGACCGCGCCGGGCGTCGACGGCTGCCTGCTGGTCGTGGGGTACGGGTCCGACCGGCCGGACGCCGCGGAGGCCTTGCGGGAAGCCGGCGGCGCGCCGCTGGGCCCGGAGCCGGGAGCGGCCTGGGCGGCCGGCCGGTTCGCCGCGCCCTACCTGCGCGACGCCCTACTCGACGCGGGCGTCTTCGTCGAGGTGGTGGAGACCGCCGCGTTCTGGTCCCGGCTGCCTCCGCTCTACGCCGCCACCCGCAACGCGTTGCTCGACGCCCTTGGCCCGGAGCCCGCGCTCGTCGGGTGCCACATCTCGCACGTGTACGAGACCGGCGCCTCGCTCTACTACACCGTCCTGTTCCGATCCGGCGAGGACGCGCTGTGCCGGTGGGCGGCGGCGAAGGCACGGGCCGGCGACGCGATCCTCGCGGGCGGCGGCACGATCAGCCATCATCACGGCGTCGGTACCGACCACCGCGACGGGTACGTCCGCGAGGTCGGCCCGTTGGCCGTCGAGCTGCTGCGGGCGGTGAAGTCCACAGTGGACCCCGCCGGGATCCTCAATCCGGGAGTCCTGCTGCCCTAGGCCGCCAGGTACCGGTCGAGCACCGCGCGCAGTTCGGCGTCCAGGTCGCCGTCTCCGTACCCGTCGGTGAACAGCGCCGAGGACAGCACGAACGACTGTGCCGTGAGCAGCACCGCGCGTGCCATCCGATCGGGGTCGCCGCGCCGGACGGAGCCGTCGCGCTGGCCGGCCCGCACGGCGTCCGCGATGAACGCCAGCATCTCGTCCTGGCTGGCACCCCGCCGGTCGAGCAGGTACGGCAGCAGTACCTCCGGATCGACCTCGCGGATCTTCCGGAGGAGCGGGTGCGCGCGCAGGGTCGCGGCGGCCGCGACGATCTGCGCGACCGCGCGCCGCCGGGCCAGGCCGCGCCGGCGCGGCCCGCTGGTGGTGGCGACCAGCACGCCGTGCCATTCCCGGCTCATCAGGTCGGCGACCAGCGACCGGACGTCGGGCCAGCGCCGGTAGATGGACATGCGGGAGACACCGGCACGGCGGGCCACGTCGGAAACGGTGGTCCGCCGGACTCCGTACGCCAGCACGCAGTCACGGGTCGCGTCGAGTACCGCGTCCTCGATCTCCGGTGACGCCATGTGTCACTGTGTACCACAGCGTCCGGGTACCGCAGGCTCCGTCAGGCGAAGGCGCGTCGGGGATACGGGTGGTCCAGCATCGGATCGAGCTCGGCGCGGGGGAGCAGGAACGCCGCGGTGAGCGTGTCCACGCCCGTGCCGGTGGTGTCGGTCGGCCGGTAGGTGACCGTCGCCGCACGCGCGGAGGCGGTGACCACCAGGCCTGCTCGCCAGCTACCACCCCGGAAGACCCATACGGGATCGGCTGGGCGGTAACTGTCCGTAGATGCAACATCAGCAGGATTGCGCTGGTCGGGGTGGATCGTGGGGGCCGACATGTCCACCTCCTGGTCACTAAATGCTACCCACAAAGGTCCGCACGTGCGTTATCATCCTCGTTGTACCCTGCATAAGCAAGCGCACCTGCACGTGCATCAGCCCATTCAGCTTCCCCAAAGGACATGCCATGCAAGAGACGCATAACGGAATGCCAGCGGGCCAACTGGACGTCATCTGGCGCAAGAGCGGCCGTAGCAACCCGAGCGGCAACTGTGTCGAGCTTGCCGCTCTCCCCGCGGGAGCCGCGGTCCGCAACTCCCGGGACCCGGAGGGGCCCGCGTTGATCTACACGAGGGACGAGATCGTCGCCTTCATCCAGGGTGTGAAGGACGGCGACTTCGACCATCTGCTCGGGTAGGCGCGGAGAGCTTTCCGGGGGCCGGTCGGTCCGTCAACGGACTTCTATGACTCACCCTCAGCTCATGGCATGCTTACACCCGGACAAGTGAGCGGCCCGCGGGTTGAGGTGAGTGCATGAAGGTCGCCGCGTGACGGCGCCCAAGTCGGACGGCGGACCGGCCGGCGGCCCTACGGTCCTCCGCATACTGCTCGGCGCCCATCTGCGCAGGCTCCGGGAGGCCCGGGGGATCAGCAGGGAGGACGCCGGCTGGGAGATCCGCGCCTCCGAATCCAAGATCAGCCGGATGGAGCTCGGTCGGGTCGGCTTCAAGGAGCGCGACATCGCCGACCTGCTGAGCCTCTACGGCGTGGTCGACGAGCAGGAGCGGGCGCGGCTGCTCGCGCTGGCTCGCGACGCCAACACGCCGGGCTGGTGGCACCGGTACGGGGACGTCCTGGAGACATGGTTCCAGCCGTTCCTGGGGCTGGAGGCGGCCGCCTCGATGGTCCGCAGCTACGAGGTCCAGTTCATCCCGGGCCTGCTGCAGACCAAGGAGTACGCGCGCGGCGTCTTCCTGCTCGACCAGCGGCGCGCCAAGCCGGAGGAGGTCGACCGCCGGGTCGCCCTGCGGGCCACCCGCCAGCAACTGCTCGCGCGGCCGGATGCGCCGCTGTTCTGGACCGTGCTGGACGAGGCCGTGCTACGCCGGCCGATCGGCGGCCCGGAGGTGATGCGCGCCCAGCTCGAAGCGCTCATCGACGCGGCCACGCTGCCGAACGTCCGGATCCAGGTGATCCCGTTCCACGCCGGTGGCCACGCGGCGGCCGGAGGAGCCTTCACCATCCTGCGCTTCCCCGACCAGCACCTGCCGGACATCGTCTACCTCGAACAGCTCACCGGCGCGCTGTACCTGGACAAGCGGGACGACGTCGACCTCTACGTCGCGGCGATGGAGCGGCTGTGCGTGGAGGCGGAGCAGCCGGACCGGACTCCCGAGATCATCCGGGAGATTCTCAAGACGACGGCGCGCTAGACACGCAGCATGTCGGAGCGGCTACCAGTCAGCGATTGTCGGCCGCGCAGGCGGCCGGGTAGTTGATCCCGGCCTCCAGCAGGGTGACGGCCCGCTCGACCAGTACCGAGGGCAGGGCGTCGGGCTCGTCGTCGCGCCAGGCCTCGACGGTCGTCTGGATCGTCGACATGATGACCGCGGCGACCAGCTTGGGCCGGGGATCGGTGGCCGGATCCACGCCCATCCGAGTGGCGACCTTGTCCGCCAGCTCGTCCATCCGCTCGGTGCACTGTTCCAGGTTGCGGGCGGCCAGGCTCGGACTCTTCGACAGCAGCCGGACCACGGAGGCGAAGCGCTCGGGCGGTAGCTCGGTCTGCCCGGCCTCGCAGGCCCGCAGCGCCTCGACCATGGCCTTGCGGATGGCGGTCAGGACCGGCTCGCCGGCCGGGCGCGCCTCGAACGCCGCGAAGATCGCCGTCCACTGCTCGTCGACCACGCGCAGGACGACGTCGTCCTTTGAGGTGAAGTACCGGAAGAAGGTCCGGGCGGAGACCATGACCGAGCCGGCTATCTCCTCGACCGTGGTCGCCTCGAACCCCTTCCGCGCGAACAGCTCGAACGCCGCGCCGACCAGAGCCTCGCGGGTGTGCTGCTTCTTGCGCTCCCGCAGTCCGGGCCGGTCCGCGAACGGAGCGACCGGCTGGGGGTGCACGGCCGTGTCCATGCCCGGCAGTTTACCTCCGGAGTCATCGGCGGACTTTATTCCCGAGGTGACTGTCGTCACCAAGCGACGTAAGTCGCTTGACGACATCTGTCATCGGCTGACAGATTCGCTCCATGACGCAGTCAATGTTGATCGAGGCGGCGCCGGCTCGGCCGGGCAGGGTCGAAGGCCGCCGCCGGGCGGGGCACGGTCATCCCTGGCTCACCCTCCTAGCCGTCGCGCTCGGCGTGATGATGGTCGGGCTCGACGCCACGGTCGTCGCCATCGCCAACCCGGCCATCGCCCGGGACCTGCACGCCGACCTGGCCGGCCTGCAATGGGTCACCAACGGGTACCTGCTGGCGATCGCGGTCTCGCTGATCACCGCAGGCAGGCTGGCCGACCGGATCGGCCGCAAGCGCGTCTTCCTGATCGGCGTCGCCGGATTCGCGGTCGCCTCGGTCGCGGTCGGCCTCTCCACCACCATCGGCCTGGTCATCCTGTTCCGGGTCCTGCAGGGCCTGTTCGGCGCGCTGCTGCAACCCGCCAGCCTGGCGATCATCCGCAACACCTTCCCGCCCGAGCGGCTCAACATGGCGATCGGCATCTGGAGCGGTACCTCCGGCCTGGCCATCGCGAGCGGCCCGATCGTGGCCGGGCTGCTCGTCCAGCACGTGAGCTGGCAGTCGGTCTTCTACCTGAACGCGCCGATCGCGGTACTCGGGCTGGCGCTGGGGGGCTGGGTGATCCGGGAGTCGCGGGATCCCGAGGCCCACGGATCGTTCGACATTCCCGGCGTGCTGCTGCTGTCCGGTACCCTCTTCACGCTGGTGTGGGGCCTGATCAAGGCGCAGGCGTACGGCTTCGGCGACCCGTTGCCCCTCGTGTTCTTCGCGGTCGCGGTGGTCCTCGGGATCGCCTTCGTGGTGCGCGAGCAGCGCACCCCCCATCCCGTGCTTCCGCTGGGGGTGTTCCGCTCGGTGTCGGTGTCCGCCGGTACCGTGCTGGTGACCCTCGGGTTCTTCGCCCTCTTCGGCGCGTTCTTCTTCCTGACCCTGTACCTCCAGCAGGTGCACGGGATGGGGCCGGTCGACGCCGGGGTACGGCTGCTGCCGATGACCGCCACGTTCATCGTCGCCTCGCCGCTCGCCGGGTACCTGACCACGCGCCTCGGCCCGCGGCCGCCGCTGGCGCTCGGCATGCTCCTGTCCGCCGTCGCGCTGCTCGCGCTGTCCCGCCTGTCGGCCGGCGCCGCGTACCACGACCTGTGGCCGTGGTTCGTGGTGATCGGGACCGGCTTCGGGCTGGTCATCGTCGCCGGTACCGAGGCGATCGTCGGCAACATGCCGAAGCACCTGGCCGGGCTGGCCGGGGGCATCCAGCAGACCGGGGCGCAGATCGGCGGGGTGCTCGGTACCACGATCTTCGGCACCGTCCTCGCCACCCGGGTCGGCGACGTGCTCGTCGACCGGCTGACCGGCGCCGGGGTGCCGGGCGTACTCGCCCCCAACCTGCTGCCGGCCAAGCAGTTCGTCGCCCAGGGCGGGGCACCGGTACCGGCCGGCACGCCGGAGCCGCTGGCCCGGGCGATCACGCTCGGCAGTCACCTCGCGTTCATGGACGGGTTCCGGATCGCGTTCGTGGTCGGCGCCGCCGTCGCGGTCGCCGCCGCGCTGGCGGCGCTACTGGTCCGCCGGGGTACTGGATCGAGCGCGGCGGTCGCCGCCTGAGCAGTGACTCTGGCGCTCGCTCCGCTCGCGCGGCCCCGACGCTCTCCAGGCGCCGTCTTCCCTCGTCGCTACGCTCCTCAGTCCAGACACCGCCCGCGTCGGGGCAGTGACAAGGGCCGGTCCGGCCCGCGGTCACCGTGACCGCGGGCCGGCGGATGCTCCGGGTCCCCCGGCGAAAGCGCCGGGAGCCGGGATGTCCGTTGTCACACCGTTACGGCGGTGCGGCGCAACCACTCCTCGGTCACCACGAGACTGAAGATGATCTTGTGGTGGTCGCGGCGCCCGGCACGGTGGTCGTCCACCATCTGCTGCACCCGCTCCCGGCGCATCAGCCGGTAGATCAGGGCGTCGTCGGCGAGGAGCGTGTCGGACACCTTGCCGGACAACGAGTCCCGGTACCACCGGTCGACGACGTCGCGGGCGAACGCGCGCTTGGGACGGCGGACGATCTCGGCGGGCAGGTAGTCCCGGCACAGGCGCTTGTGCAGCCACTTGCGCGCGCCGTGCCGGACCTTCAACGACGCGGGCAGCCGGCCGACGTACTCGATGATGTCGTGGTCGAGGTAGGGCACCCGCAGTTCGAGCGAGTGGCACATGGACAACTTGTCGCCGGCCAGCAGCAGCTCGTCGGGCAGGGAGTGGTTCACCTCAAGGTACTGGAACGCGGCCAGCTCGTCGTCGACGGCCATCCGGGGCACCGCATCGGCCCAGCAGTCGAGGATCACGTCGCCCGGGTTGTCGGGCAGGACCCCGTCGGCGAACAGGCCGTCCACCGTCGGGCCGGGCAGCAGCGAGAACACCTGCTGGTACCGGCGCATGCGGTCGGCCACGTCGAGCGAGTTGAGACCCCGGCGGACGGTGTCGGCGCGAGGCAGCCGGTTCAGCGCGGCGCCGGCCGCGCCGCGGACCGGTCCGGGCAGCGCCCGCCATGCCTGGCCGTACCGGACCCCGAGATGCCGGGTGTACCCGCCGAACAGCTCGTCCGGCCCCTGCCCGATGAGCGCGCACTTGACGTCCTCGGCGACCCGGCCGCACAGGTTGTACAGGGCCACGATGGACGGCGTGGCGATCGGCTCCTCGATCGCGTCCACGACGGCGGACAGGCCGGCCTCGAACCCGGCGCGGTCCAGCCGGATCTCGGTGTGCCGGGCACCGAACAGGCGCGCCGTGTGCGCGGCGTCGGCCAGCTCGTCGTTGGCGTACTCGGGGCCGTAGCCGACGGTGAAGGTTCGCCAGGCGCTGCCCTGCTTGTTCATCAGCGCGAGCAGGAGCGCGGAGTCGACCCCGCCGGACAGCAGGAGGCCGACCGGCACGTCGGACATGAGCTGCTTACGCACCGCCTCGGTGTACCGGGCGAGGACCTCCTCCTGGGCTTGCGCCGGGGTCGGCGCCGGGTCCAGCGGCGCCGGGTCGTAGTCCCAGTACCGCTCGACCGTCACCTTGCCGCCCTCGGCCACCAGCTTGGTGCCGGCGGCGAGCTTGCGCACGCCGTCGTAGATGGTCAGCGGCGAGGGCGTGTACCGGTACCGCAGGAACAGGTTGAGCGCCACCGGATCCAGCGCGGGCCGGGCGGCGACGCCGGCGTGGATGGCGCGAAGCTCGGAGCCGAACACCAGCTCGTCCGCGTCCACCCGGTAGTAGAGGAACTTCACCCCGGCCCGGTCGCGGGCCAGCATCAGCCGTTCCTTCCGGGCGTCCCAGACGGCGATGGAGTACATGCCGTTCAGCCGGCGCAGCACGTCGTCGCCCCATTGCCGGTACCCGTGGAGGACGACCTCGATGTCCACGTTGGTGGTGAACTTGTGCCCGAGCCGCTCCAACTCCTGGCGCAGTTCGGGGAAGTTGTAGATCTCGCCGTTGACGATGACGGTGACCTGACCGTCGTCACTGGACATCGGCTGGTGACCGCCCGCGAGGTCGACGATCGCCAGGCGGCGGAACCCGAAGCCCACCGGACCGTCGGTGAAGAAGCCCTCGTCGTCCGGTCCCCGATGGGCGATGGCGTCCGCCATCTTGCGCAGCCGGTCCACCTCGACCCGCCCGCCACGTAGCCTGAGTACCCCAGTTATCCCGCACATCTAAGCGGCTCCCACCGTGCGCCGGACCATGCCCTTGAGTCGTTGTCGTTGTTCGGTGCGGAGGAACTCGACCGCCTCGGCGTCCAGCGCCGGCGCGACCCCGCGCGCGGCGGCGTACACGTAGCCGGCGAGCATCGCCATGCCGGACAGCACGTAGGGCGGCTGGACCACGGCCCGGTACGCGCTCACCGCCATATGGAACAACGGATGGTACCCGAGCGAGCGGCTCACCACGCCCCGGGTGAACCAGGCCGCTACCGGACCCTTGTTGCGCGACAGCACCCGGCCCTGGTGGCGGACCTTGAGCTGGAACAGCGTCGCCGACTCCCAGCCGTGCATCCGGGCCAGGATCTCGGCGGCCGAGTCCTCGCCGCCCAGGCGCATCGGCCGCAGCCCGCCGATGTCCTCGAACGCCTGCCGGCGGAAGAGCTGTACCGCGCCGGGGACGCTGTTGGCACTGATCCGCTGCGGTACCTGCCGGCCGTCGAACTCCTCGATCACGTGCCCGCCCGCGACCCCGAGGCGCGGCCGTTCGGCGAATGCCTCCAGCACCTGGCGGTAATAGTCGGGCTCGACGGAGATATCCGCGTCGAGGTTGCCGATGAACTCGTACTCGGCCCCGTTGAGCCGCCCCAGCCCGGCCCGGAAGGCGTTCACCTTGGAGGCGAAGTCGCCCGGGGTGCGGCTCGGGTCGCGGCGCACCAGCTCGATCCAGTCGGCGCCTGCCGCGTGCTCGCGGACGAGATCGGCGGTGGCGTCGGACGAGGCGTCGTCGACGATGACCCAGCGTGCCGGCGGTACCACCTGCGCTCGTACCGAGGCGATGGTCCTGGGGATCGTGGCCGCCGCGTCGCGGGCCGGGGTGACCAGTACGTATCGGGGCCAGTCCGTCACGGGAATCCTTTACGACTCGGAGCCTTTTGGATTCTATGGGTAGCGGTCGCGGTCGAAGAACGGTCTCACAGTCGGAAGGTTGACCGTCCGAACGGCCCCCTGCGGCGGCGGCCGGCGAAGATGGACAGATGCCGGATGTCGGCGTCTCCGGACGGACCAGTGGAACCTCACATTCCGCTGCGGTGTCTCGTCGAACTGGTGAGGGCAGATGCGACCAAGGGGGCCGGCGATACCATGAGCACCCGATCCGAGGCAGGACACGGCCGGTCCGATCCGGGGCTCAGCGCGATCATGAGCGAACGGCGCCAGCTGATCAATCTCGGGTACCGGCTGCTGGGCTCGCTGGCCGATGCCGAGGACGTCGTGCAGGAGACCTATGCCCGCTGGTACGCCATGTCCCGGCAGCAGCAGGAGGCCATCACGTCCCCCGGCGCCTGGCTGACCACCGTCGCCAGCCGGATCTGCCTGGACCTGCTCGGCTCGGCGCGGGCCCGGCGGGAGCGTTACGTGGGCGAATGGATCCCCGAGCCGCTGCCCGAGCGTACCGAGTGGATCGGCGGGCGGCCGGGCGGCGCCATCGTCGACCCGGCCGACCGGGTCACCCTCGACGAGTCGGTCAACATGGCCTTCCTCGTCGTGCTCGAATCGATGACCCCGGCCGAGCGGGTCGCGTTCATCCTGCACGACGTCTTCGGCTACCCGTTCGCCGAGGTCGCCGAGATCGTCGGCCGTACCCCGGCGGCCTGCCGCCAGCTGGCCTCCTCGGCCCGCCGCCGCGTCCGCGCCGCACAGGTCCCCGCCGCGCCGACCGCCCAGCGCGCCGACATCATCAGGGCCTTCAAGCAGGCCTGGGAAGCCAGGGACATCGACGCTCTCATCGGCCTGCTCGACCCCGACGCCACGGCGATCGCCGATGGCGGCGGCCTGGTCGCCGCCGAGCTGCGCCCGGTCCACGGCGCCGGGCAGATCGCGCGCGCCTGCCTCGATGTCGCCGGCCGGCTACCCGACATGACGATCCTGGAACGTACCGTCAACGGCCAGCCCGGCCTGGTCACCCAGCAGGACGGCGTCACCGTGACGGTGATCGCCTTCGACGTCGCGGGCGACCGGATCACGCACATCTGGGCGGTACGCAACCCCGACAAGCTCCGCCCCTGGACGACGGGCTGACGGAGCGAGCGCGAGGGCCTGACGCCTCATCCGGTCCACACCTGCCCGATCGTGGTCGCGGCGCGGGTCGCCTGGGTGCGTCCGGCCCGCGCGGCACCGGCGCGCCGGGCGGGGTCGAGGACGTTGTGCCCGATGGCGCGCCGCGCGGCCCGGTCCGGGCTCACCACGGCGACCCGCCCGGCCAGCCCGGCGACCTGCCGGCCGACGCTCGGGACCGGGCCGAGCCCGCCGGTCACCGGCGCGACCACCACCACCCGCTCGTACCCGGCGGCGAGGTCGACGTTGGCCGCCGAACGTACCCCGCCGTCGATGTAACGCCGTCCGTTGATGGTGACCGGCGGCCAGACCCCGGGCACCGCACAGCTCGCGCCCACGGCATCGAGCAGCGCGATCCCGCTGTCCCGGTCGAACACCACGAACTCGCCCGACCCGGCGTCGACCGCGGTGATCAGCAAGCGCCGGTCCGGCCATTCCCGTACCGGCATCCGGCCGGCCAGGACGGCGCGCCGCTCGGCCTCCGGCACGGTTGGCGCGGCGAGGGCCATGGCGCCGATCCGGGCGCGGACCTTCCGGGCATCCCGGCTGCGGGCAGCCGCCCATGCCCACCGCACCAGCACGGGCATCCCGAGCCGGGCCGCGGCCGTCGGGTCCGGCTGGGCGAGCTGGGCCGCGTACAGCTCCTCGATGTCGAGCCCCGCGGCTACCTCGGCGCCGACGACGGAGCCGGCGGACGTGCCGACGACGAGGTCCGCGTCGCCGAGGTCGATCCCGGCCGTGGCCAACCCGGCCAGCATGCCGATCTCCCAGGCGACGCCGGTCACGCCGCCGCCGCCCAGAACCAGTGCCCGGCCGGCCATCTCAGCCGCTGAGCAGCTTGCGGACCCGGTCGGCGCCGATCGCGAGGAGCAGCGTGGGCAGCCGGGGGCCGGTGTCGCGGCCGACCAGCAGCGTGTACAGCAGCGCGAAGAAGCGGCGCTGCACGGCCTTCAGCTCGGGCGTCGGCTTGACGTCCATGGGCAGCCCGAGCTGCCGCTTCGGTACCCCGTAGACGAGCGAGGTCAGGCCCTCCAGCGACCAGTGCGTGTCCAGGCCGTCGAGGAGCATGCGCAGCGCGTCCCGTTCGGTCGGGTCGAACGTGGCGAGCAGCGCGGTGTCCGGCTCGTCGCGGACCTGGGTGCGCTGCTCGGCCGGTACCCGCGTGGCGATCCACCGCGCGGCCTTGTCCAGCCGGGGCCGCACCTCGTCGAGCGAGCGGACCGGGTCCTCGGGGTCCAGGTCGCGCAGAATCCGCAGGACCTGCTCCTCGTGGCCGGTGGTGATGTCCGCGATGGAGGCGAGCGTGCGGTACGGCAGCGGCCGCGGCGTGGCGGGCAGGGGGCCGGACGCGGTGCGGACGGCGCGGTCGTACGCGGCGGCGTCGGCCGGCGGGGCGGTACCGTCGGCGACCCGGCGGGCCAGGGCATCCCACTCGTCGTAGGTCCGCTGGATCTCGTGGTCGAATGCGATCTTGAACGCCTGGTTCGGCCGGCGCCGGGCGTACAGCCAGCGCAGCACCGGGGCCTCCATGATCTCCAGCGCGTCGGCGGGGGTCGGCACCCCACCCCGGGAGCTGCTCATCTTGGCCATGCCGGTGATGCCGACGAACGCGTACATCGGCCCGATCGGCGGCTCCGCGTCGAAGACCGCGCGGATGATCTGGCCGCCGACGACGTACGAGGAGCCGGGCGAGGTGTGGTCCACGCCGGAGGGCTCGAAGACCACGCCCTCGTACGCCCAGCGCATCGGCCAGTCGACCTTCCACACCAGCTTGCCGCGGTTGTGCTCGGCCAGCCGGACGGTCTCGGTGTGCCCGCAGGCGCAGGTATAGGTCAGCTCGGTGGTCGCGTCGTCGTAGCTCCGCACCGTCGTCAGGTCGCGCTCGCAGACCGAGCAGTAGGGCTTGTACGGGAAGTACCCGGTGGCGGCCGCCCCGTCGTCCTCGGTCGCCGCGCCCGACCCCTCGACGGCCGCCGCCTCGTCGGCGTCGAGATCGGCGGTCGCGACCGCCCGCCCCTTGGTGCGGTACCGGTCGAGGATCGCGTCGATCCGCTCCCGCTCGCGCATGGCGAGCAGGATCTGGTCCCGGTACGCCCCGGAGGTGTAGCGCTCGGTCTGGCTGATGCCCTCGTACTCCACGCCCAGTTCGGCGAGGGCGGCGGCCATCGGCGCCTTGAAGTGCTCGGCCCAGTTCGGGTACCGGCTGCCGGGCGGCGCCGGTACGGACGTCAGCGGCTTGCCGACGTGCGCGTTCCAGGCCGGGTCGATCCCGGCCGGCACCTTGCGGAACCGGTCGTAGTCGTCCCACGACAGCAGATGCACGCATTCGTACCCGCGCCGGCGGATCTCGTCGGCGACCAGGTGCGGGGTCATCACCTCGCGCAGGTTGCCCAGGTGGATCGGGCCGGACGGGCTGAGCCCCGAGGCGCACACGACCGGCTTGCCCGGCGCCCGGCGGGACGCCTCGGCGATGACCTCGTCGGCGAATCGGGAGACCCAGTCGGGTTCGGTGCGCTGTGCCACCCGACGATTGTTCCATCGAGCGCGGGTGAGTTTCGTAACCTCCCAGAGGCTCAACGTTTCGTGTCGAACCCGATACGATCGGTTAGCCGTTCCACAACACCTGGGGAGGCTCTGGTGGATCGCCGTTCGTGGCTGCCTGAAGACCTGCGCGCCTACCACCGCGGCCTGCTGCTGCGGCTGTTGACCGAAGAAGGCCCGCTGACCCGCCGGGATCTGGCGCGGCACAGCGGGCTGAGCATCCCCACGGTCGCCTCGATCATCAGCCACCTGCTGGCGGCGGGAGAGGTCGGGGAGTCGGTACCGGTGTCCGCCGGCGCCGTCGCGCCGCGCGGACCCCGCGCCGCCCTGGTCACCGTCGCCCGGCACGCCCACGTGGTGCTCGGTGTGGACCTGTGCGCCAACCGGATCCGGGCCGGCCTGTGCGACCTGTGCGGCGTCGTGTCAGAGGCGGTCTCGGTACCGGTTCCGGGCGGGCTGCCGCCGGCCGGGCTGCTCGACCTCGCGATCGAGGCGGCGCGACCGCTCGCCGATTCGGCCGGCGACCGGCTGATCGGTGTCGGCGTCGCGGTACCCGGCCCGGTCGACGAGGACGGCCGGCGCAGCCTGCTCGCCCTACCGCTCGGCTGGCACGACGTACCGGTGGCCGAGCGCTTCGAGGAGGCGCTCGGGGCTCCGGCTGTCGTCGAGTACAACGTCCGGGCGATGGCGCTGGCGGAGGCGCGGCACGGCCTCGGGGTACGCGCGGAGAACCTGCTCTACGTCCACCTCGGCGCCGGCCTCGGGGTCGCGTTCGTGGTCGACGGGCGGCCCTTCCGGCAGGGCGCCCACGGGGTCTCCGAGCTGGGCCACCACCGGGTCGTCGAGCGCGGGCCGCGGTGCTCCTGCGGCGCCGTGGGCTGCCTGGAGGCCCTGCTGGGGGAGGCGTACCTGCGCCGGCGGATCCGCGAGGCGGCGGGGGAACGCCCGGCGCTGGCGGCGCTGGTCCGGCGCCGGATGCCGGTACTGGAGCTCCTGGACCGCGCCGTCCAGGACGGCGACCGGGCGGCCGGGGAGATCCTCGACGACGTCGTCACCCACCTCGGTACCGTGGTCGCGCTGAGCGTCGACCTGCTCAGCCCGGCCCGGGTGGCGCTCGGCGGCGAGCTGGCCTCGGCACCGAAGGAGGTGCTGGAGAGGCTCTGCGCCGCGATCCGTGGGAAGGTCAGCCAGGTGCTGCGGGACCAGGTGCGGATCGAGCGCTCGGCGGTCGGCCGGTACCCGGGGCTGATGGGCGCCGGTACCGTCGCGTTGGACCGGCTGTTCTACCGCGACCAGCCGCCGGTCCTGCCAGCCGGGACCGCCCGGCGGCGGCCCTGAGCCGCCTCCTCTCCATTCTTGGCCGCCGAAACATCTGGCGGCGGTACCGGCGCCGGTCGGAGGATGGCGGGATGACGCCGACCGAGAGCTTCCGCGCGGCGCGCGACTTCCTGCTCCACACCCGGGAGGACTACGCCGCCGCGTACGCCGGGTTCCGCTGGCCCGAGCTGACCGAGTTCAACTGGGCGCTGGACTGGTTCGACATGATCGCGCGGGGCAACGACCAGCCCGCGCTGTGGATCGTCGAGGCGGACGGCTCGGAGGAGCGGCTGTCGTTCGCCGACCTGTCCCGGCGCTCCGACCAGGCGGCGAACTGGCTGCGCGCGGCCGGGGTAGGCCGGGGCGACCGGTTGGTCGTCATGCTCGGCAATCAGAAGGAGCTGTGGGAGACGCTGCTCGCGGTGATGAAGCTCGGCGCCGTGCTGATCCCGGCTACCCCGCTGCTCGGCCCGGCCGACCTGCGCGACCGGATCGAGCGGGGCGCCGCGCGGCACGTGGTGGTCGGCTCGGCCGACACGGGCAAGTTCGCCGAGGTACCGGGCGACTACACGCGGATCGCGGTCGGGCCGCCGGTACCGGGCTGGCTCGACTACGCCTCCGCCTACGAAGCGGATGCGGGGTTCGTCCCCGACGCGCCGACGCGGGCGGACGAGACGCTTCTGCTGTACTTCACGTCCGGTACCACCGCCCGGCCGAAGCTGGTGGAGCACACCCACGCGTCGTACCCCGTTGGGCACCTGTCCACCATGTACTGGATCGGCCTGCGCCCCGGCGACATCCACCTGAACATCTCCTCGCCCGGCTGGGCCAAGCACGCGTGGAGCAACGTCTTCGCCCCGTGGAACGCACAGGCGTGCGTGTTCGTGTACAACTACGCCCGGTTCGACGCCGCCGCGCTGCTCGGCGTCATGGATCGCTGCGGGGTGACCAGCTTCTGTGCGCCGCCGACCGTGTGGCGGATGCTCGTCCAGGCCGACCTCGGGCTCCTCGCGACCCCGCCGCGTAACGTCGTCGGGGCCGGGGAGCCGCTGAACCCGGAGGTCATCGAGCAGGTCGCCAAGGCGTGGGGGGTGACCATCCGGGACGGGTTCGGGCAGACCGAGACGACCGTGCAGGTGGCGAACACCCCGGGCCAGCCGGTCAAGCCGGGGTCGATGGGCCGCGCGGCGCCCGGGTACCGCGTCGTGCTGGTCGACCCGCTCACCGCCCGTCCGGCCCAAGTGCCGGCCCACGACGACGACGAGGGCGAGATCTGCCTGGACCTCAGCCCTCGCCCGCTGGGGCTCATGGTCGGGTACCACGGCGACCCGGAGCTGACCGCACAGGCGATGGCCGGCGGCTTCTACCACACCGGGGACATCGGGTCGCGCGACGCGGACGGGTACGTCACGTACGTGGGGCGTACCGACGACGTGTTCAAGGCGTCGGACTACCGGATCTCGCCGTTCGAGCTGGAGAGCGTGCTGATCGAGCACGAGGCGGTCGCCGAGGCGGCGGTGGTGCCGTCGCCCGACCCGGTCCGGCTCGCGGTGCCGAAGGCGTTCGTCGTGCTCGCCCCCGGATGGGAGCCGAGCGCCGAGACCGCGCGTGCCATTTTCGCGCACTGCCGGGCACACCTCGCGCCGTACCAGCGGATCCGGCGGCTGGAGTTCACCGAGCTGCCGAAGACGATCTCGGGCAAGATCCGGCGGGTCGACCTGCGGGCCGGCGAGCTGGAGCGGCCCGCTTCCGCCGGGGACCGGCCGCCGGGGGAGTACCGCGACGAGGACTTCCGCCCGTCGGCAACATATTGACGGAACTCGAACATTGCGTTGATCCTGGGGCATGGCCGGGTCGCACAGGGTGGGGCGCATGACTCGTTATCGCCGCTCGCTGGCGCTCACCGCCGTGGTGGGCGCCGTGCTGCTGGCCGGCTACGCCGGCCCCCGTGCGGGGTTCGCATCGACCCAGGCCACCACCCGGCCCAACGTGGTGTTCGTGCTGACCGACGACCTGTCGTGGGACCTGGTGCGGTACCTGCCGCAGGTGCGCCAGCTCCAGGCCGACGGCCGTACCTTCACCGACTACACGGTGACCGACTCGCTGTGCTGCCCGTCCCGCTCGTCCATCTTCACCGGCCGCTTCCCGCACGACACCGGCGTGTTCACCAACGGCGGCTCGGACGGTGGGTTCGGCTTCTTCCACAGCCACGGGGAGGAGGCGCACACGTTCGCGACCGCGCTGCAGGCGCAGGGGTACCGGACCGCGATGATGGGCAAGTACCTCAACGGGTACCTCCCCGCCGCGACCCTCGGCGGCACCCAGCCGTACGTGCCGCCGGGCTGGACCGAGTGGGACGTCGCCGGCAACGGGTACCCCGAGTTCGACTACAACCTCAACGAGAACCACCGCATCGTGCACTACGGCGCCGCGCCGCAGGACTACCTGACCGACGTGCTGTCCCGCAAGGGCGTGAAGTTCATCGCCGACTCGGCGGCCAGGCGCCAGCCGTTCCTGCTGGAGATCGCGACGTTCGCCCCGCACGCGCCGTATACGCCCGCGCCCCGCGACGCCAACTCCTTCCCCGGGCTGACCGCCCCGCGCGGTGCGGCGTTCGACACCCTGCCGACCGACGCGCCGCCGTGGCTGGCCGGCCGGGCGCCGCTGACGGCCGCCGAGAAGACCGTCATCGACACGAGCTACCGCAAGCGGGCGCAGGCGGTACAGGCGGTGGACCGGATGATCGGCAATCTGCGCGCGACGCTCAAGGCCGCCGGGGTCGCCGGGAACACGCTCATCGTCTTCAGCTCCGACAACGGGTACCACATGGGCCAGTACCGGCTGAACCCCGGCAAGATGACGGCGTTCGACACCGACATCCGGGTACCGCTCATCGTCGCCGGGCCCGGTGTCCCGGCCGGCACGACGAGCACGTCCCAGGTGGAGAACATCGACCTGGCCCCGACCTACGAGCAACTGGCCGGCGCGCCGGTACCGTCCGATGTGGACGGTCGTAGCCTCGTACCATTGCTGCGCGGCGGGGCCGGCGAGGGCTGGCGCACCGCCGCGCTCGTCGAGCACCACGGACCCGACACGCTCGCCGGTGACCCCGACCTGCCCGCGCCCAACTCCGGCAACCCGCCGAGCTACGAGGCGATCCGCACCGGGGTGTACACGTACGTCGAGTACGTCGACGGCTCGCGCGAGTACTACGACCGGTTGAGTGACCCGCTCGAACTGCACAACCTCGCCGGAACGCTCGGCGCCGCGCGGCTGGGCCGGCTGCACGCCGCGCTGACCCGGCTGGCGAACTGCCACGGTAGCGCCTGCTGGGGTGCCGGCCACGTGACGGCCTGAGCGCCGCGACGGTACCCGGCCGGCGGCCGGGTACCGTCGACGCGTGGCCGAGCACATGACGCCGGAGGAGTTCCGCCGGCACGGGTACGCCCTGGTGGACTGGGTCGCGCAGTACTGGTCCGGGCTGGCCGGGCAGCGGGTCACCCCGGACGCCCCACCGGGCACCACGGCCGCCGCACTGCCCGGCCGGCCGCCCGAGCACGGTGACGGCCTCGCCGGCCTGCTCGCCGACCTCGACCGGATCGTCGTCCCCAACCTGACGCACTGGCAGCACCCGGCGTTCTTCGGCTACTTCCCGGCGAACACGTCCGGCCCGTCGGTCCTCGCCGATCTGGTCTGCGCCGGGCTCGGCGTGCAGGGCATGATGTGGTCGACCGGCCCGGCCTGTACCGAGGTGGAGACCGTGGTCCTCGACTGGCTCGCCGACCTGCTCGACCTACCGGCACGGTTCCGGTCGACCGGCCGGGGCGGCGGGGTCATCCAGGACTCGGCGTCCTCCGCGACGCTGGTCGCCACGCTGGCGGCGCTGCACCGCGCGAGCAAAGGCCGCTGGCGTCAGTCCGGTGTGGACGGCCGGTACACCGTCTACACGTCGACGCAGGGACATTCGTCGATCGAGAAGGCCGCCCGGGTCGCCGGGCTCGGCGACGAGGCCGTGCGGGTGATCGACGTCGACGAGGCGTACGCGATGCGCCCCGGCGCGTTGCGCGCGGCGATCGCCGCGGACGTGGCCGCCGGCAGGGTACCGGCGCTCGTGGTCGCGACCGTCGGCACCACCTCGACCACCGCGGTCGACCCGCTGGACGCGATCGGCGAGGTCTGCCGGGAGTACGGGGCATGGCTGCACGTCGACGCCGCCTACGCCGGCTCCGCCGCGATCTGCCCCGAGCTGCGCTGGGTCCACAGTGGACTGGAGTACGCCGACTCGTACTGCTTCGACCCGCACAAGTGGCTGCTGACCGGGTTCGACTGTGACGCGTTCTGGGTCGCCGACCGGGCCGGCCTGGTCGACGCGCTCAGCGTGCTGCCGGAGTTCCTGCGTAACGCCGCGAGCGAGTCCGGCGCGGTCATCGACTTCCGCGACTGGCACGTACCGCTCGGGCGGCGCTTCCGCGCGCTCAAGCTGTGGTTCGTGCTGCGCTGGTACGGCGCCGAAGGGCTGCGCGCGCACATCCGGTCCGGCATCGCGCTGGCGGACCGGTTCGCCGGCTGGGTCGAGGCCGACGAGCGCTTCGAGATCGTGGCGCCGCACCCGTTCTCGCTCGTCTGCTTCCGGCTGCGCGGGCCGGACGCGCCGAACGAGGAACTGCTGCGCCGGGTCAACGCGACCGGGCGGGCGTACCTCACGCACACCCGGGTCGGCGGCCGGTACGTGCTGCGCCTGGCGATCGGCTCGCCGTGGACCGGGGAGCGGCACGTCGCCGACGCGTGGGACCTGATCCGCGCCCAGTCATAACGGCAGGGAGATGTGCAGCATGTCGCCGACGCCGTGGTACCCGACCCGGGCGTAGGCCCGCTCGGCCACGTCGCCGCCCGGGGTGAGGAACGCGGTCGTCACGCCCGCCCGGTCGGCGAGCCGGCTCAGCTCCCAGGTCACCGCGGCCGCGATGCCCCGGCGCCGGTACGCCTCCCGGACCGCCAGGCCGACCAGCTCGGTGGCGCCGCCGCGCACCACGCTGCCGACGCCCGCCCCGACGATCGCGCGCGTCGCCGTGTCACGCGCGAGGACGGCGAGGGCGCCGTCGCGCACCATCCCGCGCAGCCGCTCGACGGCGGCATCGGTCACCGGTTCGTCCTCGCTGAACGCTTCCCGCTGCGCCGCGATGAGCCCGGTGTACTCCTCGCCGGTCTCCGGTACGAGCAGTTCGACGCCGGAAGGCGTGGGTTGGGGGAGCGCGTCGGACGGGCGGCACACCATCATCGGGATCCGCGCCTCGACGGTGAAGCCGGCGGCGAGCAGGGCCGGCTCGACCTCGGGCGCCAGCGCCGGCAGGTACTCCAGGCGGGGCGTGCGGTCCCGCTCCCGGTATGCCGTCACGAGTTCCCCGACATCGGCGGCGACCGGGGCCGCGCCGTCGTCCGGGATCGCGTAGGACAGGTACGGGCTGGCCGAGCCCTTCTCGAAGGTGGCGAGAAACGGCCCGATCCGTCGGGTTTCGCGCCCATAGCTAGCTGCTTGGCGCAGATACGCCTGGATGTCGGTGAGCATCGCGGGGAGCTTATACGTGGTGGTCGGCGGGGCGCACGCGAGATACAGATGGGGACTGTGACGGTCGTGCGGGGCGAGGCGCGGCGCCGGTGGCTGGTGGTCGCCACCGTCGGGGTCGCCCTGGCCGCGCTGCCGGCGGTGGTCCAGGCGGTACCCGTCCATGCGCCGGCCGATGACGTGGCCCGGCTCGCCGCGCGGGTCCGCGCCTCCGCCGCCCAGCCCTACGAGGGGTACGCGGAGAGCCTCGGTACCGCCGGACTGCCCGCCCTGCCCCAGCTCACCGAGGTGTCCGACCTCCTCAACGGGGACACCCGGCTGCGCGTCTGGTACGCCTCGGCGAACCGGTGGCGGGTCGACGTCATCGACGTGGGCGCCGAACGGGGCACCTACCAGACCCCGACCGGCCAGGTCGTGTGGGACTACGGCCGGAACCAGCTCACCGAGATCACCGGGAACCCGCCGGTACGCCTGCCGCGGGGCGCCGACCTGACCCCGCCGGACCTCGCCCGGCGGCTGCTCGCCGCCGCCGGGGACCAGGTCACCCTGTCCGCGCTGCCGCCGCAGCGGGTCGCCGGCATCGACGCCGCCGGCCTGCGGGCCACCCCGACCAGCCCGCTGACGACCGTGGGCCACATCGACATGTGGGCCGACCCGGTCACCGCGCTACCGCTGCGGGTGGCGGTCACCGGGCGAGCCGCGCGGGACCCCGTCCTGGTGACCCGGTTCCTGCAGGTCAGCCGGCACGCTCCCGATCCAGCGGTACTGGTACCGCCGGCGGAGCGGTCGACCATGACAGTCACCGCCACCGATCCGTCGGACCTCCTCGACACCCTGAACTCCATGGACACCGGCGCGCTACCCGACCGGCTGGCCGGCCAGGACCGGGCGGACCTGGACAGTTTCGCCGCGCAGCCTGTCGGAGCGGCGACCAGCCAGCGCTCGTCAGCCGGGATCGGCTCCTACGGCGCCGGGCTGGCCCGGTTCCTCGTGCTGCCGGTACCCCGGCGGACCGGCTTCACCGCGATGCGCCGGGCCGCCCGGGGCGGCGGTACCTCGCTGACGTTCCCGAACGGCGAGGGGGTCCTGATCAGCACACCGCTGCTGAGCGTCCTGGCGATGGACTCGCACTCGACTCACCAGACCTACCTCCTCGCCGGTCTCGTCGACCCCGCGCTGCTCAGGCAGGCTGGGGCAGAGCTGTCTCTGTACCCGGGGTCGCGATGATCCGGACGGAGGCGGTGACCAAGCGCTTCGGGTCGATCGTCGCGGTCGACGGGGTCGACCTGGACGTAGGCGAGGGCGACCGGTACGGGCTGCTCGGGCCGAACGGGTCGGGCAAGACCACGCTCGTCCGGATGCTGCTCGGGCTGGTGTTCGCGACCAGTGGGCGGATCGAGGTGCTGGGCCGGCCGGTACCGCGCCGGGTCAAGGAGGTACTCCCGCAGGTCGGGGCGCTGGTCGAGGGCCCGGCGGGGTACCCCCACCTGTCGGGACGGGCCAACCTGAGGCTGTTCGACGCGGCCGGTCCCGACGGACCGCGCCGGACCCGGCGGCGCCGGGTCGAGGAGGCGCTGGAGCGCGTCGGCCTCGGCGGCGTCGACGCCCGGCCGGTGCGGGCGTACTCCCTCGGCATGCGCCAGCGGCTCGGCCTCGCGGCGACGCTGCTGCGTACCCCCCGCCTGCTGATCCTGGACGAGCCCACCAACGGCCTGGACCCGCGCGGCATGCGCGAGATCCGCGACCTGCTCGCGGAGCTGAACGCGGCCGGTACCACGGTGTTCCTCTCCAGCCACCTGCTGTTCGAGGTGGAGCAGCTGTGTACCCGCGTCGGCATCGTCGACCGGGGCCGGCTGGTGCTCCAGGACGAGCTGGCCGCGCTGCGGGCGCCGACCGGGCGGGTGGTCCTGCGCAGCCCGGACGCGGCCCGCGCCGCCGCACTGCTCGACGGGCGGGTGGAGCGCTACGAGGCGGACCGGCTCGTCGTGCGGCACACCGACTCGGCCGCGCTCAACGCGCTGCTGGTGGGGGAGGGGCTGCGGATCGCCGAGATCGGCCCGGAGCGGCGCTCGCTGGAACAGATCGTGCTCGACGTGACGACGACGAGCGCGGACCGGATCGAGGCTCCATGATCAGGATCGAGCTGGTGAAGCTGCTGCGGCGGCCCCGGACGTGGCTCGCGATCGGGCTGCTGTGCGCGCTGCCGGTACTGGTGGCGGTGTTCCTCTCGGTCAGCCACCTGGCGCCGCCGCCCGGCAAGGGGCCGGCGTTCCTGTCGGCCGTGCTGAACAACGGGTCGCTGTATCCGGCCGCAGGTATGGCTATGGTGATGCCGGTGTTCCTGCCGATCGCGGTGGCGGTGCTCGCCGGAGACGCGGTGGCCGGCGAGGCGACCGGCGGCACCCTGCGGTACCTGCTGGTGCGGCCGGTCGGGCGGACCCGGCTGCTGATCGCGAAGCTGATCTCGCTGACCGTGTTCGTGCTGCTGGCGATCGTCGCTGTCGTCGGTACCTCGTACCTGGCCGGGAGGCTGTTGCTCGGCACCGCGCCACCTGCGGCCGTCGGCGAGGCGGGCGGGGTGACCTCGCTGTCCGGCGCGCCGCTCACCCCGGTGCAGTTGGGCCTGCGGGTGCTCGGGACGGTCGGGTTCCTCACCGTGTCGATGCTCGGGGTGGCGGCGATCGCGCTGTTCCTGTCCACGCTGACCGACTCGTCGCTGGGCGCCGGGTTCGGCGCGCTGGCCATCCTGATCACCAGCGACGTCCTGGTGGGGCTGGACGCGGCGGCGTCGGTACAGCCGTACCTGCCCACCCGGTACTGGCTGGCCTGGGTCGATTTCTTCCGCGATCCGGTGTTCTGGCGCAACATCGAGCGGGGTCTGGCCCTGCAGGCGGTCTACGTCGGAGTCCTGCTGCTGGCCGCCTGGGCGAATTTCATGACGCGCGACGTGACGAGCTGAGCGCGGTGGGGAGATCGTCGTTTCCCGGCGGATCCCGCAGCGGAACTTCGGGATCTGCCGGCAACTCGTGATCTCGGGTCGATTCCACGTCGCGGGACGGTGCCTGATGTCGTTTGGCGTCAGGCGGCGCCGGCCGCGCGGAGGGTGGCGCAGTCGGCGGGGCCGGGCGCGACCGGCGGGGCGGCGGCGATGCCGCGCAGGACCAGGCCGGTGACCAGCGGATCGGTGGGTAGCTGGCCGTGCGCGACGTGCGCGTCGGGGCACACGCTCTGGACGGTTACGTTGACGGCGCCGGCCAGCCGGGCCGAATCCGGCGGCTGTACCGTCTGGTCGTCGGTGGTCCAGACGGACAGCCACGGCAGCCGGGCGGGCGGCGGCGTGCGGTCCAGCTCGCGGAGCAGGCTGCTGCCGGGCGCGAGCTGCTGGCACGCGGGCGGGCAGGCGTCCGGTACCAGCGCGGCGCCGGTCGCGGCGAGCCGCGCCCCGTGCAGTGGCGAGCCGAGCGTGACGATCCGGCGTGCGGCGTGCTCGCCCCCGTACCGGACGAGCCACAGCCACGCCACGACCCCGCCGGCGGAGTAGCCGACCACGTCGACGGACGGCGCGCCCCGGGCCAGCTCCGCGCGCACGGCGCCGTCGAGGGTCGCGGCCTGCACGGCCAGGTCGCCGGTACCGTCGCCGGGCAGCGTGAGGACCGTCGCCGGGCGGCCGGTCGCGCGGATCCGGCCGGCGAGTACCGACAGCGTCGCCTGGCTGCCGCCGTATCCCGGCACGAGCAGCACCGGCCCCGGCCGGGACTGGTCCGGGTACCCCACCGACCGCCGGTCCCGCCCCGCGAGCGCCCACACCGTCACGACGGCCGCGACGGCCACGACGAGCAGCAGCACGCCCAGGACGAACCATCGGCGGCGGGCGGCCATCACGCCTACCCGAGCGCGGCGAGGTGCGCCCGGACCTCGCCGGCCTCCGGTACGCCCAGCTCCGCGTACCGGGTCAGCGCCTGCTGCCAGTGCTCGCGCGCCCGGTCGGTCGCGCCGGAGAGCTGGTGGATCCGGGCGAGGCAGCTGAAGGCACGGGCCTGCTCGTAGTGGTCGCCGGTCTCGGTGGCCAGCGCGAGCGCGGCGGTGTGCTGCTCGTGCGCCCCGCCGGGCCGGTCCTGGGCGAGCAGGCATTCGCCGAGGCCGTTGCGCGCCTCCGCCTGGCCGCCGACGTCGTCGATCTGCTCGAAGATCCCGAGCGCGTACCGGATGTGCCCGACCGCGGTATCGACCTGCCCCAGGCGCAGGTGCGCGATGCCCAGGTCGGTGCTGACCTGGGCGTCCCCGATCCGGTACCCGCTTTCCCGGTGCAGCCGCATCGACTCCGCGTTGTAGGCGACGGCCTCCCGGTACCGGCCCTGCCGCAGGTAGACGAGCCCGAGGAGGTTCAGCGCGTCGGCCTCGTCCTGCGTGTCGTCGAGCTCCCGGTACACCGCGAGCGCCTGCTGGAACAGCTCCTCCGCCTCGGCGTAGCGCCCGAGCCGCCAGTACGCACCGCCGACGTTGCCCCGCGCCCGCGCCGCACCGAGGCGGTTGCCGACCCGCTCGTAGACCTCGATGGACTGGCGACCCCAGTCGGCGGCCTGCTCGTACCGGCCCAGCCGCCACGAGACGACGCCGAGGTTGCCGAGGGTACGGGCCTCCCCGAGCCGGTCGTCGGTCTCCCGGAACAGGGCGAGGGCCTGCCGGAAGTAGCCGGCCGCCTGGCGGTGGTGGCCCTGGCGCCGGTACGCCCCGGCGAGGTTGTTCAGCGCGTGCGCCTCGCCGGCCAGGTCGCCGGCCTCGCGCGCGGCCCGGCTCGCATGGGTGTGCAGGCTGATCGCGTCGGCCAGGTGGCCGCTGGTGTCCAGGTACCGGAAGATGGTGGCGGCCAGCGTGACGGTGTACCCGGCCGGACCGTGCGTCGCCGCGTGGACGGCGGTGGCGATGAGGTTCGCGCGTTCGGTGTCCAGCCAGGCGCGGGCGGCGTCGGCGTCGGCCATCGGCGCGGGCGGGGTGGTCGGCGGCGGTACCGGCGGCCGGTGCTGCCGCTCCGCCGGGAACACGAGGTCCATCGCGACGGCCGAGGCGGCGAGGTAATGGTCGAACAGCCGGCCCAGCGCCTCGCGCCGGGCGGCCGGGCGCTCCTCGTCGGTGGCCCGTCCGGAAGCGAAGGCGCGTACCAGGTCGTGGAAGACGTAGCGGCCGGGCGCGGTCTGCTGCAGGACATGGTCGTCGGACAGCTGGCGCAGGTGCTCGTCGGCGCTGTCCGGATCCAGGCCGGTGAGCGCGGCGGCGGCGTACCCGTCGACGTCGGTGCCCGGATGGATGGACAGCATCCGTAACAGGTGCCGCCGCTCGGGCGGCAGGTGCTGGTAGGACAGTGCCAGCGCGAGTTCCAGGCCGTCGTCGAGCCGGCCGGCGCGGTGCCGCTCCTCCAGCCACTCGGCGTGGTCGGTGAAGGTCCAGTCGGGCCGGCCGCGCATATGGCCGGCGACCAGGCCGAGGGCCAGCGGCAGGTAGCCGCAGCGCTCGGCCACCCGGGCCAGGACGCCGGGGTCGTCGCCGCGCGTCACCTCGGGCACCGCCCGGGCGAGGAAGTCCGCCGCCTCGGCCGGCGTAAACACGGCCACCTGCAGATGTACCACCGGAAGCAGCTTCGCCAGGCTCCGCCGGCTGGTCACCAGCGTGACCGAGCCGGGGGAGCCGGGCAGCAGCGGCTCGGCCTGCGCCTCGTCGGCCGCGTTGTCGAGCACGACCAGGGCGCGCCGGCCGGCCAGGCATTCGCGGTACTTCGCCACCCGGCCTTCCAGGGTGTGCGGGATCTGCTGGCCCGGTACCCCCAGCAGCCGCAGGAAGCTGTCCAGAACCGCGGCCGGCTCCGCGGGTGGCTGGCCCGGATCCGGGTGGAAGCCGCGCAGGTTGACGAACAGTACCCGCTCGAAAGGCTCGTCCCGGGCGAGCAGGTGCCCGGCGTGGATGGCGAGCTGGGTCTTGCCGACGCCGGCCATGCCCTCGATGGCCACCGCGCCGCTCCCACCGGCCTCGCCCAGAACCCGGCGTAGCCGGTCCAGCTCGTCCTGCCGCCCGGTGAACTCGGGGTTGTCGTCCGGCAGCGCGTCCTGCGCGCGTACCTGCGACGACGCCTGTGTCTCGGCCAGCACGACGCGCAGCGCCTGGCGCCAGTGCGCCACGTACCCGGCGTCCGCGTGCAACGCCTCCACCACGGCGATGACGAGGTCGGTGTTGACCCGGCGGCGCCCGGTACGGAAGCAGTCCGCGACGGTGTTCTTGCGCGCCAGCTCGCCCGCCGGCCGCCCGGAGCCCACCCAGACCGCGTTGATCCGGTCCTTGATGGTCTCGTACGACGGGTCCCCGGCCCAGATCTTCAGCAGCCGCAGCCGTTCGATGAGGTCGTCCAGCGTGCGGGCGGCGCCCGGGTCGGGCAGCGCGGCCCGGGTCTCACCGGCGTCCAGGGAGGTCGTCACCGGGCCAACCCTAGCCGCGCAGCTTGTCGGAGCGGCTACCAGTCAGCGCTTGTCAGCGGCGCATCCGGGATCGTCCGGGATCGGCCTGCGCGGGGTGCCGATGCGGAAGGCTGGGCCTCGCCCGGAGGGCCTGGGATTCATCGGGGGCCCAGGCCCTCGGGGTGTTCACCGCACGTTTACCCAGCCCTTCGCCCGCCGCAACGGCGCCGGCGGCGACGAGTGAGGGCGTGCCGATCGCTCACCCGTGCGGGGTGAGGCTCGCCGGGCCGGGTGCCCGTATCCGGCCGTCAACCGGTCGGTGGACGCGCCCATCCGGGGTCGCGGCCGAGGAAGGCGACCAGCCGGTCGCCCGGCGACGCCCCGGGCGGTACCGGTGCCGGCGGGGCGAACCGGCCGGGCCGGTCCGCGAGGGCGACCAGCAGCTGTGAGAGGTCGAACAGCTCTTCGGCCAGTCCGGGCGGGATCGGCCGGTCCTCGCCGCAGGCGCGCGCCACGTCCCAGCCGTGCACCGCCACCTCGATCGCGCCGGTACCCAGGACGATCCCGCTCGTCAGCGGCCGGCCGGCGATCGAGACCAGGTCGGGCTGGCGCGCGGCGGTCGACGCCGCGAGCAGCCGCCGGGCCCGGCAGCGCAGGCTCGGGAGTGGATCGCCGGACGGGTCGGGGTGCCCGCACGCGAGGTCGACCTCCCCATGGTCGACGGCCTCGGTCAGCGCGAGGAGGGAGTCGTCCAGGTGGTCCAGCAGCGCCCGCAGGTCCCAGCTCCGGCAGGGGGTGGGGCGGGCCAGCGCCGCCGGGGTGACCAGGTGCAGGCTTCCCAGCGTGTAGTTGATCGCGCGCTCCAGCAGCGTGATGCCCGCGACCGAGGCCGCCGGGCTGATGCCGGTCATCATCGGTCCGGTTTACGTGCGCCCGCTGCCCGCGGGCAGGGTCTCCGGCAGCCCGAACAGGGCGAACAGGCTGGTGTCGAAGAAGCACCCGACGTGCCCGACCTGGTCGCCGCGCAGGTCCAGGACGTGCAGCTGGAACGGCCGGTACCCGCCGTCCTCGCCGCGCATGTACAGCCCGAAGGCCGGCTGGCCGTTGGCCCGCGTGGGGATCAGCCGCATGTCCCCGGGACCCCGGGCCGGGCAGTGGGTGTCGATCAGCGCGCCGATGTCCTCGGGGCCCTGGTACCAGCCGATGAACGGCGGCATCTCCCAGACCGCGTCCTTGGTGAACAGCTCGACGATCGCGGGGATGTCCTTGTTCTCGAAGGCCGTGACGTACCGGTCGAGCAGCTCCCGCTGGTCCGGGGTGGTGGGCTCGGCCACCGTGTCCTCGGTCGGCGCCACCTGGTCGAGCTGGGTGCGGGCGCGCTGCAGCGCGCTGTTGACCGCGGCGGTGGTGGTGCCGAGCATGTCGGCGACCTCGGCGGCCTTCCAGTTCAGCACCTCGCGCAGGATCAGCACGGCGCGCTGGCGGGGCGGCAGGTACTGCAACGCCGCGACGAGCGCCAGCCGGATGCTCTCCCGCGAGGTGACGACCGTGGCCGGGTCGCTGGCCTCGGCGCCGACGAGGGCGTCCGGTACCGGCTCCAGCCAGGGGACCTCGGTCTGCTCGACGAGCACGTCGCCGGGGCCCGAGCTGGGCGCGCCCAGGCCGGTCGGCAGCGGCCGGCGGCCGCGGCTCTCCAGCGCGGTCAGGCAGGTGCGGGTGGCGATCCGGTACAGCCAGGTGCGCAGCGACGACCGGCCCTCGAACCGGTCGTAGGCGCGCCAGGCGCGCAGGTACGTCTCCTGGACCAGGTCCTCGGCGTCGTGCACCGAGCCGAGCATGCGGTAGCAGTGCGCCAGCAGCTCGCGCCGGTACGGGTCGGCCTGCCGCAGGAAGTCCTCGTCCACCCGGGTGTCCACCATGGTCACGACCCTTCATCTCCGCCCGCCCGGTGCCGTTATCAGTACGGACCAGGGCGGGTGCCGAAAGTCATCGCCGCTGCGATGAGTTTTTCCGCGGTCGTCGGTCGATACCGGCGATGGTAACCCGACGGCTGGAGGAGCGAGCCATGTCAGAAGCGATGGAATCTACCGGAACCGGGCCGGTGTCCGAGCACCCCGGCCGGCGGTGGGCCGCGCTGGTGGTGCTCTGCGTCGGCGTACTCATGATCGTTCTCGACGCCACGGTGGTCAACGTGGCGCTGCCCGCCATCCAGAGCGACCTGGGCTTCTCCCCGGCGGGCCTGGCCTGGGTGGTCAACGCGTACCTGATCGCCTTCGGCGGCCTGCTGCTGCTCGCCGGGCGCCTCGGCGACCTGGTGTCGAGCCGGCGGGTCTTCCTGATCGGGCTGGCCGTGTTCACGCTCGCCTCGCTGCTGTGCGGGCTCGCGCCGAGCCGGGGGATGCTGATCGCCGCGCGCTTCGTCCAGGGCGTCGGCGGAGCGTTCACCTCGGCGGTGATCCTCGGCATGATCGTCACGATGTTCACCGAGCCGCGCGAGCGGGCCAAGGCGATCGGCGTGTACGCCTTCGTCGCCTCCGCCGGGGGCTCGGTCGGGCTGCTCGCCGGTGGGGTACTCACCCAGGGGCTGAACTGGCACTGGATCTTCTTCGTCAACGTGCCGATCGGCATCGTCACCGGGGTACTCGCCCGCCGGCTGCTCGACCGCGACCGCGGTACCGGCCTGCGCGCGGGCGCGGACGTGCCGGGCGCGGCACTGATCACGGGCGCGCTGATGCTCGGCGTGTACACCATCGTCGAGCCGGCCGCACACGACGGCTGGACCGCGCCGGGCACGCTGCGGCTGGGCGCGGTCGCGCTGGTCCTGCTGGCCGCGTTCGTGGTGCGGGAGGCGACCGCGCGGTCGCCGCTGGTACCGTTGCGGATCTTCCGGTCCCGCGGGGTGACCGGGGCCAACGTGATCCAGGCGCTGACCGTCGCCGGCATGTTCGGGATGTTCTTCCTCGGCGTGCTGTACCTGCAACGGGTGCTCGGCTACGACGCCCTGCGGACCGGCCTGGCCTTCCTGCCGACCACCGTGGTGATGGGTACGCTCTCGCTGCGCTACTCCGAGCGGCTGATCACCCGGTTCGGCGCGCGGGCGGTGCTGGTACCGGGTCTCGCGTTCATCGCCGTGGGCCTCGCCCTCTTCGCCCGGGTGCCCGTCCACGGCACGTACCTGACCGACGTGCTCCCGTCGATGCTCCTGCTCGGTACCGGCGTCGGCGTCGCGTTCCCCGCGCTGGCCACGCTCGCGATGTCCAGCGCGACCGAGGCCGACGCCGGCCTGGCCTCCGGCCTGGTCAACACGACCGTCCAGGTGGGCGCCGCGCTCGGGCTGGCCGTGCTGGCCACCCTGTCGGCCACCCGGAGTGCCGCCCTGACCCGGGCCGGCGTCCCCGGTGTCGAAGCGCTCACCGGCGGGTACCGGCTGGCGCTGCTGGTCGGGCTCGCGCTCGTCCTCGTCTCCTGCGTCGTCGCCGGGACCGTGCTGTGGCCGGTGCGCCGCCGCCCCAAGCCGGTGTCGGTACCGGCCGCGGCGCCGGCACCGAACCACGAACTCGCCTACTGCACGGCCGACTGAGGGAGGTACGCCATGTCCACCAAGATCTTCGTCAACCTCCCGGTGAAGGACCTCGACCGGTCGATCGACTTCTTCACCCGGCTCGGCTACTCGTTCAACAAGCAGTTCTCCGACGAGCGCGGGGCCTGCCTCGTGGTCAGCGAGCACATCTACGCGATGCTGCTCGTCGAGCCGTTCTTCCAGACGCTCACCCGCAAGCCGGTCGCGGACGCGACGAAGGGTACCGAGGTCATCCTGGCGCTCGGCGTCGAGAGCCGCGAGCAGGTGGACGGGATGGTCGACCGGGCGCTCGCGAGCGGCGGGCAGCCGCTCAACGACCCGATCGACGACGGCCACATGTACGTGCGCAGCTTCCAGGACCCGGACGGGCACGAGTGGGAGCTGATGTGGATGGACCCCGCCGCGGTTCAGACGGCGTGACAGCGTGCGGGCCCCACCGGGGGACACCGGTGCGGCCCGCCCCCCGTACCGTCAGCCGAGGTGCAGGACGAACGTCCGGCTGGCTCCGTTGAGGTGGAAACCGACCGCCCATGCCTGAGCGGTCCCGGGCACCCGGCTGACGCCGTTGAGGAGAGTGTCTCCGGCCGCGCCGTTCGGGCTCGACACCCGGCTCCACGCCGTGCCGTTCCAGTGCAGGGTCTGGGTCTTGTCGACCGGGAACGCGGTGCCGTCGGCGCCGCGGTCGGTGAACGTGCCCACCGCCCACACGTCGTTCGACGCGACGGCGGTGACGCCGCTGAGGATGTCCTCCGCCGGGTGGTCGGGGCTCGCCACGACCCGCCACGCTGTGCCGTTCCAGTGCAGGGTGAGTGTCTTGTCCGGCAGGAAGCTCCCGGTCGCCGTGTCGATGGTCTGGCCGACCGCCCACACGTCGGTTGCGCTCACGGCCGCCACCGCGTTGAGGACCTGCCGCGCGCCGTTGAACTGGTTCGGCTTGGCGACGTTCGGGCTCGGTACCACCTTCCAGGCCACACCGTTGAAGTGTTCGGTGAGGGTGAACGTGTCGAGCACCGTGCCGTGCGACACGCTGAAGCTGCCGACCGCCCAGATGTCCGTCGGCGACTTCGCGGACACGCCGGTGAGTGTCGAGCCCGCGAGGGTGGTACCGGCCGGCGGTACCGGATCCGGCGCGGTGACGATCGACCACGCGGAGCCGTCCCAGTGTTCGATCAGCGCGCGGCCGGTGCGGCTGCGGCCGACCGCCCACGCGTTGGTGGTACCGACGTCCACCACGCCGGTGAGGATCGACTTCGCCGTACCTGTCGTGGTCGGCGTCGGCACGATCGTCCAGGCACCGTTCGCCCAGTGCGCGGCGATCGGGTTCGTGCTGGCGAAGCCGGTCCGGTTGGTCGAGCCCACCGCCCACGCGTCCGTCGCGCCGGCCGCGCTGACCGCGAGCAGCTTCTCGTCGAAGAACTGCACGTTGGGTGTTGCCACCTGGGCCCACCGCTGCCCGTTCCACCGCTCGGCGAGCATGATCCGGCCGTCGTGCTCGGCCGGTCCCCGGTAGAAGCCGACCGCCCAGGCGTCGTTCGCGTTCAACGCGGACACCGCGGTGAGTTGGTTCTCGGTCGGCACCGGATCGACACTCGGCACGACGGACCAGGTCGGCGCCGCGGCTGCCGGGGCCGCGACGAGTAACGCGGCGGCCGCGCCGGCCAGCGCGGCCACGATACGACGTTGCATGGAACTGTCCTCCCCCAGTTGGTTCAACTGTCATGGCGAACGGACCCCGGTCGGCTGTGGTTCGATCCACCCAGGCGTCCACCCGATGGGAGGAGGAGCGGTGGCCGAAGACTCCTATGCACTGCGACCGATCGGCTGGGTGGAGTCACCACTGCTGGACCGGTCGATGGCACCGCGGCAGGGCGGCGAGGGAGCGCCCGAGGCGTGGCTGGTGTTCGAGCCGGCGGTCCGCGACGGGCTGCGCGACCTGCGCGCGGGGCTGGACGTCATCGTGCTGACCTGGCTGGACCGGTCGCGCCGCGACGTCCTCGTGGTGCGTCCGGGCGGGGACGCGTGGCGGCCGGAGACCGGGGTGTTCCTCACCCGGTCCCCGGACCGGCCGAACCCGATCGGCCTGCACCGGGTACGGGTCCTCGCCGTCGACGGCCTCCGGGTCCGGGTCGACCACCTGGAGGCGCTGGACCGCACGCCGATCCTGGACGTGAAGCCGGTGATCGACCCCGTCCTGGAGCGGTAGACAACGTTTCCCCCGTTCGGCCGGTTGGTCAACGGGGCATCGACCGGTACCGTGATCACGCCGCAGGTCCCGGGGGGGACCGGGGGGAGGGGATCGCGGTGGGGGGAAGGCGGGCTTCCGCGCACCGGCGCGGGCGGGTTCGGCGCGTCAACCGGCCGGGCGGGCGGGCGCACCGCTTCGTGCGGGCGCTGCTCGGGGCGGTCGGCACCGCGGTGATCGTGGCCGGGCTGGTGCTGTTCGGCGCCCGGGGATACCCGACGACGCGGCCGCACCTGCTGCCCGGTACCGCCTGGCTGGTCTCGTCGCAGGTCGGGCAGGTGACCCTGCTGGACGGCTCGTCGGCCGAGGTCGCGGCGCAGGTCCCGGTGGCGCCGCCGGGCACCGGGCTGACCGTGGTGCAACAGGGCTCGACGGCGTACGCGGTGAACGGTACCGCCGGATCGGTCCGCCGGATCGACGGCGCGACGTTCGCGGTGAGCCCGGCGGTGGTCCCGATCCCCGAGGCCGGCGCCGGGCTGGACGTGTTCGTCGGCCCGGACGTCCTGTACGCGCTGGACACCCGGCGCGGTGTGCTCACCGGCGCGGATCCCCGGACGCTCGCCGCGCGTGGCGGCCCGGTCTCCCTCTCGGCGCAGGTTCCCGCGCAGGCGGCGGCGTTCGACGACGCCGGCCGGCTGTGGCTGCTCGACAACGCGACGGGCGAGCTGATCTGGGTACGGGACGGGCAGCGGCACAGCCGGCGCGGTGCCGTCCGGCCCGGGGCGGGGATGCTCGTGCTGGCCGGTGGCGCGCCGGTACTCGTCGACCCGGCCGGCCGCACCGCCGCGCTGCTCGATCCGCGGACCGGCGCCGCCCGGGGTACCACCGACCTGGACCTGCGGCCCGGCGACCGGATCCAGGTCACCGGCTCGGCCGGCGCGGCCCGGCTGTACGTCGTGGCCGCCCGGGGCGTGCTCGCCATATGCGACCTGACGGCGGCCACCTGCCCGACGATCGTGCCGCTCGGCGGCGAGGGCGCCGACCTGGGCGCCGCCGTGGAAAGCGCGGGGCGGGTCTTCGTCCCGGACTACGCGAGCGGCCGGGTGTGGGTCGTCGACGTGGGCGAGCGCCGGGTGGTGGCCCAGCCGAAGGTGCTCGACCGGGGTACCCGTTTCCAGTTGCTCAGCCGGGACGGCGTGGTGTTCTTCAACGACCCCCTGAGCGAGCACGCGGGCGTGATCCGGCTGGACGGCGGGGTACGGCCGGTGGCCAAGTACGACCCGCGCCACCCCGACGACTCGCTCCCGGGGGCCAAGGCCGGCGGCGGACCGCAGCCACCGAACAAGGACCCGAACAAGGACCCGAAGAAGGACCCGAAGAAGCCGGCCGACCAGCCGAAGCCGCCGCCTCCGGCCGGGCCGCCGCCACCGGCCGACCCGCCGCCGCCACCGGCCGAGGTACGGATCGTCGTGTCGACCGGCCAGCCCCGGGTCAACGAGGACATCGGGCTGGGCCTCGCCGTGGACCGGGGACCGGCCCCGGTCAAGGCGCACTGGGACTTCGGCGACGGCGGTACCGGCGACGGCACGACCGTGCTGCACCGCTGGACGGCCGAGGGCAGCTACCTGGTCAGCGTCCGGGCGGTGTTCCCCGACGGGCACCCCGCGGTCGCCTCGCTGACCCTGGACCTGACCGTGCGGCCGCCGGTCTTCGGGACGGTCGCCGTCACCACCGGCGGCACCGGTACCGGCGTGGTGGACAGCCAGCCGGCGGGCCTCGCCTGCCCCCCGTCGTGCCGGGCCGACTACGCCGTCGGCGACCCGGTGGTGCTGAGCGCGGCGGCCGGCGGTACCTCCGACTTCACCGGCTGGGGCGGCGCCTGCGCGACCGCCGGCACCGCCCCGACCTGCACGCTCACCGTCGGCGCCGGTACCGCCCAGGTCTCCGCCACGTTCGCCGCCAAACCGAAGCTCCGGATCCAGGTCACCAGCGGCGGCACCGTCGTCGGCACCGGCATCTCGTGCCGCTCCACCTGCGTGACCGGGATGACCACCGGCCAGCAGCTCACGCTGACCGCCCAGCCCGACCCCAACTTCACCTTCACCGGCTGGGGCGGCGACTGCGCCGGCAGCGGATCGTGCCTGCTCACGATGGACGGCGACAAGGTGGTGACGGCCGCCTTCAAGTCCCTGGGCCCGCTGCCGGCGCCGACCGGGCTCAACCCACCCGACCGTGCTCTCATCACGCACACGACGCGGCTGGAGATGGTCACCGTGCCGGTGAGCTGGACGCCGGTACCGGGTGCGGACCACTACCTGCTGGAGAGTGAGGAGGTGCCGTTCAGCCCGCCCGGGCCGCCGTTCGAGCACGTGATCACCCCGACCACGGCGCCCAAGGGCACGGTGCGGCTCGACTGCACCTTCCCGACCGAGGGCCCGCTCTTCCAGTGGCGGGTGACCGCGATCGCGGCGGACGGCACGCGCGGGGCGGACAGCCCGTGGAGCCGCCTGTTCTGCGGCCCGCCGTCCATGTAACGTCGGCCGATGACGAACTGGGCCGGTAACGTCACGTTCGACCCTGCCCGGATGCACCGGCCGGGCTCGGTGGACGAGCTGCGGCGGCTGGTCGCCGGCAGTACCGGGATCCGGGCGCTGGGCAGCGGCCACTCGTTCAGCCGCCTCCTCGAAGCGCCGGGCGACGTGGTCTCGACGGCCGGGTTGCCGCCGGAGATGGACCTCGACCCGGACCGGGCCACGGTGACCGTCGGGGCCGGGGTCCGGTACGGGGAGCTGGCGGCGTACCTGCACGGCAAAGGGCACGCCCTGGCGAACCTCGGCTCGCTGCCGCACATCTCGGTCGCCGGGTCCTGCGCCACCGGTACCCACGGCTCCGGCGACCGCAACCGCTGCCTCGCGGCGGCGGTCTCGGCCGTGGACCTGGTCACCGCGGACGGCGACCTGGTCACCGTGCGCCGGGACGAGGACGGGTTCACGGGGCTCGTCGTCGGGCTCGGCGCGGTCGGCATCGTGGTGCGCCTGGCCCTGGACGTGGTACCCGCCTTCGACCTGCGCCAGTACGTCTACGAGAACCTGCCCCGGGAGCGCCTGGCCCACGACTTCGCCGAGGTCTTCGCCAGCGGGTACAGCGTCAGCGCGTTCACCCGGTGGACCGGCGACTGGATCGACCAGGTGTGGGTGAAGCGCCGGACGGACGATGCCGAGCCGCCCCGCGAGTGGCTGGGCGCCACGCTCGCCGACGGAGCCCGGCACCCCATCCGCGGCCTGCCGCCGGAGCACGCCACCGAGCAGCTCGGCGTGCCCGGGCCCTGGCACACCCGGCTGCCGCATTTCCGGCCGGAGTTCGTCCCGAGCATCGGCGCGGAGCTGCAGTCGGAGTTCCTGCTGCCGCGCGAGCGGGCGGTCGAGGCGCTGGCCGCGGTGGACTCCGTGGGCGCGCGGATCGTGCCGGTCCTGCAGGTCGGCGAGGTGCGTACCGTCGCCGGCGACGAGCTGTGGCTGAGCCCGTGCTACCGGCGGGACACGGTGGCGCTGCACTTCACCTGGGTGGCGGACGCCGACGCGGTGGCGCCCGCGCTCGCCGCGCTGGAGGAGGCGCTGGACCCGCTGGGTGCCCGGCCGCACTGGGGGAAGCTGTTCGGCGCCGGGCCGGACGTGCTGCGGCCCCGGTACCCGCGCTGGGCGGACTTCGCCGCGCTGCTGCGCCGGTACGACCCGGGCGGGAAGTTCCGCAACGAGTTCCTGGACCGGTACTTCCCGGCTTGACGCCGCCGCCCCATGGTGAAACAGTGGTGTTTCACCAGTGCATCATGGGGGACACGTCATGACTCTGCCGTACCAGGAACCCCTCACCCGCCGCGAGCCCGGACCGCGCACCATTCCCGAGCCGCCCCGCCCCGGTGACCCCGGCGGCCCGCCCTGCCGGCTGTGCCCCGTCCAGGAGGGCGAGCACACCGTCTGGTCCGACGAGCGCTGGGTGCTCAACCACGGCGCGCAGACCAGCCTGCCCGGTACCGTCTGGTTGACCACCCGGATCCACGTCGACTCGTTCGCCGACCTGCCACCCGACCTCGCCGCCGGCTTCGGCGGCCTCGCCGGCCGGATCGAGCGGGCCGTCCTCAGCCTCGGCGACGTCGGCCGCGTCCACCTGTACCGGTGGGGCGACGGCGGCGCGCACTTCCACGTGTGGTTCCTCCCGCGCCCGCTCGGGATGCTGGAGGCCACGAAGATGATGCTGCCGCTGTGGGAGGAGGTGCTGCCGGTCGCGAGCGACGAAGCGGTCGCGGACGCGAAGGCGCGCCTGGCGCGGGCAATGGCGGAGCCGTAGCCGAGGTGAGACGCTACGGTCATGACCGAGGACCGCAACGTGCTCGGCGGCGCCCTGGAGCCGTGCGGCACCGACCCGCTGACCGGCTTCTACCGCGACGGGTGCTGCACCACCGGACCGGAGGACCTGGGCAGCCACACCGTCTGCGCGGTCGTCACGGTGGAGTTCCTCGCGCACCAGCGGCGCGTGGGCAACGACCTCAGCACGCCCCGGCCGGAGTACCTGTTCCCGGGACTGCACCCGGGCGACCGGTGGTGCGTCGTGGCCGAGCGCTGGCTGCAGGCCTACGAGGCAGGTGTCGCGCCGCCGGTCGTCCTCGCCTCGACGCACGCCCGGGCCGCCGAGACCATCCCGCTCGACATGCTGCGGGAGCACGCGGTCGACGTACCGGCCGATCCCAGCTCGCTCGTCTGACCCCCCGGTGAACCCGGGGCTGGGCACCGTTCTGCGGGAGTGGGGGCGGCTGGGTTGCGTCGGGTTCGGCGGCCCGCCCACGCACATCGCGCTGCTGCGCCGGTTGTGCGTCGAGCGCCGGGGGTGGCTGTCCGCGCAGGAGTTCGAGGACGCGGTCGCCGCGTGCAACCTGCTGCCCGGCCCCGCCTCGACGCAGCTCGCCATCTTCTGCGCGTGGCGGGTCCGCGGCCGGGCCGGCGGGCTGCTCGGCGGCGTGGCGTTCATCGTCCCGGGGCTGGCGCTGATCCTCGGCCTCGCCGCGCTGTTCCTGGCCGGCTCGCCGCCGCGGTGGGTGCTGGGCGCAGGGGCCGGTGCCGGGGCGGCGGTCGCGGCGGTCGCGGTACAGGCGGGGACCGGCCTGCTGCCGGCGAGCTGGCGGCGGGCCGCGCAGCTCAATCGGGTGCGGTGGGTCGGCTATCTCGCGGCCGGCGCCCTGGCCGCCGCGCTCCTGGGGCCGTGGGTGGTCGCGGTGCTGCTCGGCTGCGGCGCCGTCGAACTCGTCGCTCAGGCGGTACCGCGACGGCAGCCCGCCGCCGTGCCGCTGCTCGTCGGCGCCGGGGCGGGCGGCGGGGTCCTGCTGTCGCTGGCGTGGGTCGCGTTCAAGGTGGGCGCGCTGTCCTACGGCGGCGGCTTCGTCATCATCCCGCTGATGCAGGCGGACGCGGTGCACCAGTACCACTGGATGAGCGCGGCCCAGTTCCTCAACGCGGTGGCGTTCGGGCAGATCACCCCCGGGCCGGTGGTGCAGACGGTGGCTGTCGTCGGGTACGCCGCGGCCGGGCTCCCCGGTGGCCTGCTCGCCGCGGCGGTCGCGTTCGCGCCCTCGTTCGTGTTCGTCCTCGGCGGCGCGCGGCACTTCGACCGGCTACGCGGCAACCTCCGGGTCCGCGCGTTCCTGGACGGGGCCGGGCCGGCCGCGATCGGCGCGATCCTCGGCACGGCGGTACCCCTCGCGCTCGCGCTCGCGGTGCCGTGGCAGTACGCCGTCCTGGCCGGCGCGGCCGTGCTGCTGCTCCTGCTGCGGCGCGGGGTGGTGCTGACCATGCTGTGCGCGGGCGCGGCCGGAGCGGTCGCCGCGCTGGCCGGTGCGCCGGTGCCGCACTAGAGGTCCAGTTCGAGCCAGCGGGCCAGCTCCTCGACCTCGCGATGCACCGCGGCGGTCGTGGCCTTGTCGAAGGGCACGTCCTGGTGGATCGCGTTGACCCGGAGCACCCCGGCCTTACGGTCTGCGGTGGCGTCGAGCTTGCCCACCAGCCGGTCGCCGTACAGGATCGGCAGCGGGAAGTACCCCCACCGGCGCTGGCCGGCCGGCTTGTACATCTCCAGCTGGTAGTCGAACCCGAACAGCTCGACGGTGCGCCTGCGGTCGTGGATCAGCCGGTCGAAGGGTGATAGCAGGGCCACCCGTCCGGAGAACGGCTGGCCCACCAGGGAAGGATCCACTCTCCACGTGCCCTTGACGCCCTCGACCACGGCCGGCTCGCCGGCCTCGCCCACGTCCGCCGGCTCGCTCGGGGCGATCGGTGCCCGCGCGCGGGCGATGCCCAGCGCGCGCAGCCGCCGCTCGTTGCGGATCCGCAGCGCATCCTCGGCGGGGACGACCGGATCGTCGGGGTAGACCCGCGTCGCCAGGTCCCACAGTCGCTCGGTCCCCTGCCGTCCGGCGACCGCGACCTCGCCGCGCAGCACCATGAAATCCAGCAGCCGCGTGACGTTGCGGTCGTTGGTCCACCCGGTCGACCGCCACGGCACCTTGCAGGTGTCCGGAAGATCGCGCGACGGCAGCGGCCCCGAGGAGGCGAGCCGGTCGAGGATGTCCCGCCGGCACGCGTCGTTGGCCCGTACCCAGTCGCGGTGGGACTTCTGCCACTCCCGCAGCTCACCGCGCCCGGGCCAGTCGGCCATCTCCGCGCGGTAGAGCGCCAGGTCCTCGCTCGGCCGGATCATCGCCAGGAGTTCGAGCAGGGTCCGGTCGGCGAGTGCGGCGTCCAGGTCGGCCGTCCGGAACGACGATCCGAGGCGGCTCCACGCCACGAGGTCCACGTTCGGCGCGATGGCGGCGGTCGGGTCGAGTTGTAGCAGAGTCAGCCGGCGTACCACGTCGTGCAGGCTGGTCGGCCGCGCACTGTCCAGTAGCTGCGCACGTACGGCGATGCGGCGGGCGTCGGTACGGGAGAGCTCATGGACGGTCACGAGTCGAGGCTAGCCGGGCCGCGCGGGCGTTGAGGTACCGCTGCTGCGGGAAGCTGGCCGTCAGCCGGGCCGCGGTCTCGTAGGACTCCCGTGCCGCCGCCCGGTCGCCGGCCCGCTCCAGCAGGTGCCCCCGTACCGCGTGCAGCCGGTGGTCCCCGGCGATCCGCTCGTCCTTCTCCAGCGCGCCGAGCAGGTCCAGTCCGGCCCGCGCGCCGTGCACCATCGCCACCGCCACCGCGTGGTTGAGCGCCACCACCGGGTTGTCGCAGATCCGCATCAGCAGCTCGTACAGCGCCAGGATCTGCGGCCAGTCCGTCGCGTCGGCGCTGGGCGCCTCGTCGTGGACCGCGGCGATGGCCGCCTGGAGCTGGTACGGGCCGGTGGGGCCGCGGGGGAGCGCGCCGGTGACGAGCGCGACGCCCTCGGCGATGGCGGTGTGGTCCCAGCGGCCGCGGTCCTGCTCCTCCATCGGGATCAGCGCGCCGTCCGGGCCGGTACGCGCCGGGCGGCGCGCGTCGGTGAGCAGCATGAGCGCGAGCAGCCCGGTCACCTCGCCGTCGTCGGGTAGCAGCCGGTGGACCAGGCGGGCCAGCCGGATCGCCTCGGTGGACAGCTCGGGGCGGGCGAGGCTCGGGCCGGACGTGCTGGCGTACCCCTCGTTGAAAATGAGGTACAGCACGTGCAGGACCGCCGCGAGCCGTTCGGTGCGTTCCGGGCCCCGGGGCATGGCGAACGGCTCGCCGCTGTCCCGGATGCGCTGCTTGGCCCGGCTGATCCGCCGGGTCATCGTCGCCTCCGGTACCAGGAACGCGCGGGCGACCTCGGCGGTGGTCAGGCCGCCGACCGCCCGCAGGGTGAGCGCGATCTGCGACGCCGGGGACAGCGCGGGATGGCAGCACAGGAACAGCAGGATCAGCGTGTCGTCCGAGTCCGACGCGGGCCGGTCGGCGGCGGGCGCTAGCCACTGCCCGGGCAGTACCCACCGGGCCACCGTGTCCTCCCGGCGCTGCCGGGCCTGCTCGGCGCGCAGCAGGTCGGTCAGCCGGCGGGAGGCCACGGCCACCAGCCAGGCGCGCGGGTTGTCCGGGACGCCGTCCTGCGGCCATTGCAGGGCGGCCGCGAGCAGCGCCTCCTGGGTGGCGTCCTCGGCGGTGGCGAAGTGCCCGTACCGGCGGACCAGTGCGCCGAGGACCTGCGGCGCGAGTACGCGCAGCAGGTCCTCGACGGTCGTCGTCACGGCTACAGGTCCGCGAAGCCCTCGGTGATCGGCCGCACGTCCACGTACTCCCCGTCGGCGTCCGGGTTGACGAAGCGCGCGGCGATCTCGGTCGCCCGGTCGAAGCTCTCGCACTCGACGATCGTGTATCCGGCCAGGACCTCCTGCGTCTCCGGGTACGGCCCGTCGGTCACCACCGGTACCCGGTTGCGGAGCTGGACCCGCCGGGCGTGTACCGGCGCCGTCAGGCCCCGGGCGTCGACCAGCTCGCCGGACCCGGCCAGGTCCTTGTGCAGCGCCTCCATATGCGCGTGCATCCTCGCCACGTCCTCGGCCGACATCGGCGGCTTGTCGGTCGGCTTACCGGTCAGGACGTCGTAGTCCTGCTGCGAGCCGTACAGCAAGATCATGTACTTCACGATGGGCTCCTCTCCGCCGGCACCTCTTCCGGTACCTCTCACGGGAGACGTCGGAGCCGCCCGCGCGGTCCGGACACCGGGTCAGGTGCTCGCCAGCCGCCGCGCGTGCTCCGCCTCGCCGGGTCAGTATGGCGGACAGCGGGTCTACATTGTTCGCTGTGCCTGAGGAGATTGCGCCGGGGCAGCGCGACCTGCGGATGTCGGACGCCGAGCGGGAGCGGGTGGTCGGCTGGCTGCACGCGGCGGTGACCGAGGGCCGGCTGACGCTGGCCGAGTTCTCCGACCGGGTCCAGGGCGTCCTGGCCGCGAAGACCTACGCCGAGATCCAGCCGTACCTGCACGACCTGCCCCCGGCCGGCGCGCCCTCCGCACTCGTCGCGTCGGACCCGGTGGAGCTGGTCGCCACCGCGACCGACATCCGCCGCTTCGGCGACTGGGTGGTACCGCCCCGGATGGTGCTCCGGCTCCGCGACGGCAGCGCCAAGCTCGACTTCACCAAGGCGGTCATCCGGTACCCGGTGGTCGAGATCGAGGTCGACGCGTCCCGCAGCTCGTGCGTGCTCGTGCTGCCCAGGGGAGCGACCGCCGACATCTCCGGCGTCGCCACCAGATTCGGCCGGGCGAGCTGCAAGCTGCCCGAGCCCCGGGACGGGGCGCCGCCCGGTCCCCGGTTCGTGGTACGCGGCTGGGTCCGGGTCGGGCGGTTGAGGGTACGCTCACGCGGCTGACGAACCTCCTGCGCCGCGGTCAGCAGGCGCGGTCTCCCTCGGCGCGATCCGGGGCGACGGCGGACGGCAACGGGCAGTTGGGGCAGGTGCAGTCGGTGAGGCTGTCGCACTCGGCGGCGACGACCTCGCTCAGCGACCGGCGGATGGCGGCCAGGTCGGCGATCTTCCGGTCGATCTCGGCGATCTTGTCAACGGCACGCTCTTTGAGGTCCCGGGTGCGGTGCCGGTCACGGCTCGCTTCGAGCAGGTCGATGATCTCGTCGAGGGTGAAGCCGAGGCGTTGCGCGGCCTTGATGATGCCGATCAGTCCGACGGTGTCGGGTGGGTAGGCGCGGTGGCCGCCGACGGTTCGCACGGGCTCGGCGATCAGGCCACGCCGTTCGTAGTAGCGCAGGGTCTGGACGTTCACGCCGGCCCGCTCGGCGACCTCTCCGGTGCGCAACCCGTTGCCCGGTCCCATGGACTCAGTCGACCGTGCCGAACACGGCGGCCAGCGCGTCGCGGGCCTCGGGCGGGGTGCGGATCTCCATCCGTACCCCATGGCCGTCGATGGTCAGGTGGTAGCTGGCGAACGAGCAGCAGGAGTACTCGGCCGCCAGCAGCCGGGCCAACTCGGCGGTGCGGGCGACGTCGTGATCGAAGGTCACCGCGACGCCGTCGTCGGTCGCTTCCCGGCCGGTGGCCTGGGCGAGGACGGTCCGCCACTCGCCGAGCCGTCGGGCCAGGTCGCCACCGTCCGCGTCCAGCGTGCACATGATCGGCTGGCCGTCCCGGATGACCGCCGGAGTGGTCGTCCCGAGCCGTTCGGCGCCCGCCACCAAGGTACGTGTTTCCGTCGTCACGGTTCGACGGTAAGCCTGTAGTCAGGTACCGGGTTCAAGTGCGGGTCGGTGTGACGCCGGTCACGCAGCGGCTACCCAGCGGGGTGCCACCGAGTCAGGCGTGCTCAGGTTCGTCCCAGTCCGGGACGTCGGGCAGATAGGTCGAGCCGGGGTCCTGGCTCTCGGCGAGGTCCTCGACCGCCGGTGGTACCCGGACCACCTCGTCCTCGGCGAGGGCGTCGCTGGCGTTCTCGTCTGGATCGGTCATGCCGGTAGTGGTACCCGGGAAAGGGTGGCATGAAGCCGGGATTCGCCGGCCACCGCCGGCTCGCACCCTGGCAGTGTGTTGAGGACCACCGCCCGGGTACTCGCCGCGGCCGCCGCGCTCGGCGGGGCGGCCCTGCTCACCGGCTGCTCCGGTACCTCGGCGACCTGGCAGGCCCCCGGCGCGGAGCCGGTGCGGAAGGCGCCAGCCGGACCGTCGATCAGCGCGCCAGCCGACGGGGCGACCGGCGTCCCCGCCGCCGCCGAGATCGTGCTGGCCGGCGCCGACCCGCAGACGACCGTGACGCTCGCCGACTCGGCCGGCACCCGGGTCGACGGCGCGCTGCGGCCGGACTCCTCGTCGTGGGTTCCCGCCGCCCCGCTCAAGTGGGGGACGACCTACTCGGCGACGGTCGCCCCGTCCGGCCGGAAGGTCACCTTCACCACGATGAAGGAGCCGGACAACCAGGTCCGGGTGAGCACGCCGCTGCAGGACGACGCGGTGTACGGGGTGGCCATGCCCCTTGTCGTGCGGTTCGGCGCGGACGTCCCCAGGGACCAGCGGGCCACGGTCGAGCGGCGGCTGTTCGTGACCAGCGAGCCGGCGCAGCCGGGCGCGTGGAACTGGTTCAGCGGTGCCGAGGTGCACTTCCGCACGAAGGACTACTGGCAGGAGGGCACGAGGTTCCTCCTGCGCGTGGCGACCGGCGGGCTGCCGCTCGGCAACGGCGCGTACGGCGGCGCCGACCTGAGCATCCACGCCTCGATCGGCGACAGGGTGGAGATGCTCACCGACAACGCCACCAAGCAGATGACCGTCAAGGTGCACGACCGGGTGGTCCGCACCATCCCGGTCAGCCTGGGCAAGCCGGGCAAGCCGTCGTCGAGCGGGCACCTGGTGGTCATGACCAAGGCGCAGTCCGAGCTGTTCGTCGGTACCGACCCCGGCGACTCCTACCGCACCACCGTGTACTGGACCCAGCGGCTGACCATCGGCGGCGAGTACATCCACGCGGCTCCGTGGTCCGTGGGCGACCAGGGCCGGCGCAACGTCTCGCACGGCTGCACCAACATGTCGACCGAGAACGCCAGGTGGCTGTGGGGTCTGACGCACGTCGGCGACCCGGTGACCGTCACCGGTACCGGGGCCGGGCTGGAGTGGGGCAACGGCTACACCGACTGGGACGTCTCCTTCGACGAGTACTCGGGTCACCCGAGGTAACGCGCCGCCACCACCGCCGGCTGTTCGAGTATCCGGCCGGCGGAGGTGTCCCAGGCCAGCCGGACGAACTGGGCGTGGGTCCAGGCCAGCGGCGTCGCCGAGAACGTCGGGGTACCGGGGACGAACCCGTCGGTACCGGCCGGTGGCTGGTTGTCCCACACCTGCTCGGGGAGCATGAGACCGGGACCGGCGGCGCGCGTCATGGCGGTGACCTGCACCGCGGCCCCGGTCAGCTGATGGGCGGCGAGCTGGTACTCGCCGCGTTCGCCGTTGAGCAGCGGCCACGCCCGGCCGAGGGTGATCCGCGAGTCCGGCGGCAGGCCGAACTCCCACGGGTCGCCGTTGCGCTTCTCGCCGTACCCGTCGAAGGACGCGCGGTGCCAGTAGAAGCCGCCGGCGGTCGGTACCCCGAGCTGCGCGTCGATGACGCCGAGCGAGTTCACCACGGCCGGGTCGCTCGCCGGCAGCACGCCGAGCCGGACCAGGTCCAGGAAGCTCGGGTCGACCACCGCCCGCTGGTCGACATTGGACGGTCCGCTGTCGCCGATGCTGTACGTGGTACCGGCGTCGGGGTTGCCGTCCTTGGTGAGCCGCAGGAAGTACGGCCCGCCGGAGTACGGCCCGGTGGTCGTGACCGTCCACCCCTTGACGTTGGCCTGCCAGGCGTCGGCGGTGGCCTCGTAGCGCGCCGCGGATGCCGCGTCCCCGTTGGCGCGGGCCAGCACCGCCGCGCACACCAGCCCGGCGATCTCGGCGGCGATCGTGGCGGGGGAGTAGCCGGACTGGTTCTCCCAGCGCTCCTGCGGCGTCCACGGCGAATGGTTGCCGTCCTGCTGGAAGTCGACCACGAAATCGGCCGCGCGCTTGACGTGCGCCCAGGTCGTGGCATCGGTCCGGCCGAGCTGGTAGGCCAGCACGATCGGGAAGGACACCTCGTCCAGTTGCAGGCCGCCCCACACCGGGGTGCCGGCGACGTCGGAGTTCTGGGGGAACGAGCCATCGGGCTTCTGCTGCGTGAAGAGCAGGAAGTCCAGCGCGCGGTTCGCGGCGGCGCGGTCGCCGGACAGGATCAGCGCGGTGGCGATCTGGTACAGGTCACGGGACCAGACCAGGTGGTACGGGCCGGACGGTTCCTCGGTGCCCCAGATCCACGGCATGTCCGGGGCGGCGACGAAGGCGCCCCGGTGGGTCTTGTCCTCGCTGGCGGCGAGCACCATGGTCGAGATCCGGTACAGCCGGCGCTGGTCCGCGCCGTCCAGCGCGGGCGGCGGGTCCGCGAGGCGGCTCGCGTAGGCGTGCCAGCCGGCGGCGTACTCCCCCGCCGCGCGGTCGAAGCCGGCCCGCAGTGAGGCGTCCGCGGTAGCCAGCGCGGCGCCGGCGCTGCGGCCGAAGGCGAGCGCGATGGTGGCGCGCGGCGCGCTCAGCCGGGCGGTCTGCACGAGGTTACCGGCGGACGCGGAGGTGTAGTGCCAGTCCATCCGGCCGTCGGCGAGCAGGTCGGTCCAGCCGTCGCTGGTGCCGCGGAAGCCGTTGGAGGTGGCCGTGAACGGCGGCGAGCCGGCCAGGGCGGACGCCGCGGTGGCGTCCCACGCCGTCAAGGCGTGCCCGGCCGTACCGCCGGAGTCGTCGTTGCGGGTGTTGCCCAGCGCCGGGTCGTAGAGGGCATAGAGGTCGTACCGCCCGGAGCCGTCGAGGCGCACGTCGACGAGAACCGTGGCGCGGGCCGGGTCGGTGACGTAATCGGCGGTCAGCTTCCAGCGGCCGGCGCGCTCGGTGAAGGTCTGCCGGTACGTGAGGCTGGCCGGGTCGGCGAGGCTGGTCTCGACGCGCGCCGCGTCCTGCGCCCGGACCGCGTGACCCTGGTGATCGGCGACCACGAACTGCAGCGCGCGGGCGCTGGGGGTACCGAGATCGGGGTAGTAGATCTCGCCGAGCCCGCCCTCCTTCTGCACGGTGAGCCACACGGTGCTGGCGGTGGTCGTGGAGGTGCCGACGCCGGACTTGTCGGCGGGCAGGAAGTTCTCGGCCAGCCCGGGTCCGCCGGGGGCCGGACCGGTGCCGGGGGCGTCAGGTGCGGCGGCGGCCTGGGCCGGGGCCGGCGCGAGGATCAGGACGGCGCCGGTCAGCCCGGCGACCAGGAGACGGGACCGCATGGAGGCGTCGTCCCCCGTTCGGGACGCGGTAAACAGGCGTATCCATGCCGATCTCAGACTGGCACCGTCCGGCTGGTCGAGTCGATGTGGTCGATCCGCCCGTCGGGCGCGAGGTGCCCGTGCATGAACACTTCGTTCATGAGCGTCGTTCCCTGGCGCATCTCGGTCCGGAGCGTGTACCGGACGGCGAACCGGCTGTCGCGCACGAGGATGTCGTGCACCTCGGTGTGCAGGCCGAGCACGTTCTTCCGGGCCGGGCCGGCGTGCTGGGCCAGCCGGTCGCGGTCGAGCCGGACGCCGTCGTGGTACTGCTCGAAGTCCGGCGCGTAGTAGCGGTCGACGACAACGGACGGATCCTCGTCGCTGAAGGTCAGCGCCTCCGGCACCGCGGTCAGCAGCGCCGCGAGACTTCGTTCGGCATCGGTGCGGTCATCGCGCGTCGGCACGGGAGTCCTCCCCGGTGGTGGTGCGGGCCAGGTCGAGCAGTGTGTCGACCGGCCACTGGTCAAAGGCGTGGTCGCCGTACCGGACGGCGACCAGCCGCCCGTCGCTCGCGATCAGGAAGTCGGCCGGCAGGCCGAGCCGGCCGTTGGGCTGCCGCATGCTGGGCGGCCGTTTCCTTCCCCGGATGATCGCGACCAGGTCGATCGTGATCGCCCGGGCGAGGTGCCGCCAGACCCGCGGGTCCAGCAGCGCCCGCGGGGCCGACTCCACGCCGAACTCCGCGTACAGCCGCTTGCGCGGATCCGCCACGACGGCGAAGGGCAGGCCGTCGGTGTGGGCCCGCAGCTCCTTGGCCGGCGAGTGGAAGACCACCACCTCGCGCACGCCCGCCGCCTCGATCTCGCCGTGCCGGCGGACGATCGAGCGCAGGTGCAGGTTGCACAGCGGGCAGCCGGCGAACCGCCGGAACTGCAGATGCACCAGCCGGTGCGGGTCCGGTACCGGTACCGACTCGTCGTCGACCGTGATCAGCGTGCGCGCCGGGACCGTCGTCCCCGGCTGCAACCGATGAACCGCCATGTCGTCCTCCCCCGATAGGCGTACGATGTACTCCTACCAACTGTAGGCGTATGGCGTACGCTGTCAAGGCCATGCCCCGCCCGCGTTCGCTGACCCACGACCACATCGCGGCGGCGGCCCTCGCCGTCATCGACCGTTCGGGGCTCGCCGCGCTGTCGATGCGCACCGTCGCGGCCGAGCTGGGCATGGGAACGATGTCGCTGTACCGCTACGTCAAGGGCCGGGAGCAGCTCGAACGGCTGGTCGTCGAACTCGTGCTGCGCGACATCGATCTGCGGGTCGACGCCGGTACGCCGTGGACCGACCGGGTCGCCGTGATCGCCGGACGCATCCGCCACGCGGTGAGCGCCCACCCGGCGGTCGTCCCGTTGTTCGTCATCCACCGGAGCACCAGCGTCGGCGTCATGCGCTGCGGCGAGGCGTTGCTGGGCATCCTGGCCGGTGCCGGGTTCACCGGGGCGGAGCGGGTCGTGGCGTTCCGGACCGTCTTCAGCTACCTGGTCGGGGCGTTCACCACCGAGCACCTCGGCTCGTTGTCGGGGCCGGGTACGGCGGCGCTGGCCCGGCTGCCGCGCACCGCCTATCCGTTCCTGGCCGAGACCGCGGGCGTGGCCCGCCACGTCAGCCCCGACGACGAGTTCGCCGGAGGGCTCGCGATCATCCTGCGCGGCCTGCGCTGAGATGTTGGCGCTCGCTCCGCTCGCGCGGCACCGAGGCTCCTCAGGCGACGTCTTCCCTCGTCGCTGCGCTCCTCAGTCCAGACGGCGCCCGCCTCGGTGCGACGTGTTGGCGCTCGCTTCGCTCGCGCGGCACCGAGGCTCCTCAGGCGCCGTCTTCCCTCGTCGCTGCGCTCCTCAGTCCAGACG
>JBKPCQ010000220.1:0-15298 GCA_046727455.1 Actinomycetota bacterium
CGGGGCCATCGCGCTGGCCGCCATTCGGCGTTGGCGGCCGGTCATCTTTCTGGTCGCGACGATGTTCGGCGAGTTGACGCTGTTCCTGGCTTCCGCCGCGGTCACCGGCCGGGCGCGTCCGGATGTGTCGCATCTGGACGGGCAGCTGCCGACCTCGAGTTTCCCGTCCGGGCACATCGCGGCGACGATCTGCCTGTACGCGGCGGTCGCCGTGCTGGTGATGCCCCGCACCCGCGCGTGGTGGCGGTGGCTGTTCATCGCCGTCGCGGTGCTGACGCCGCTGTGGGTGGCGTCCTCGCGGGTGTACCGCGGTATGCACCATCCCACCGACGCCCTGGGCAGCGTGGTCCTGGCCGCGTGCTGGGTCACCGCGATGGCCTATTTTGTGCGGCCCAACCGCGACCTCGAAGCGAGGGCGACGACGACAGCCGCCGCTTCCGAGCCCGAACCCAAGGTCGGCGCGCCGGCATGAGGATCGGGGAGTGGTTCCTGTCGGTCGCCGAGCGGGGAAACCCGCACAGCGACCTGGACCGCCGCCGTGGCGACGATCTGGCCTGGACGACCGGCAACGACGTGCGGCCGCTCATCGACGGCGCCGCCTACTACGCGGCCCTGCTGCCGGCGATCCACGCGATGAATAAGGGCGACCTGCTGATGTTCACCGACTGGCGGGGCGATCCCGACGAGCGCCTCGACGGGCCCGGCAGCGAGATCTCCCGGGTGCTGTGCCAGGCCGCCCGGCGCGGTGTGATCGTCAAGGGTTTGATCTGGCGCTCACACACCGACCGGTTCACGTTCAACTCCAGCGAGAACGACCACCTCGGCGAGCAGATCGAAGCGGCCGGCGGTGAGTGCCTGCGCGACATGCGTGTGCGCACCGGCGGTTCGCACCACCAGAAGTTCCTGGTCCTGCGCCACCCGGGCCGTACGCACCTGGACGTGGCCTACGTCGGCGGCATCGACCTGTGCCACGGCCGCCACGACGACGCCACCCACGACGGCGACCCGCAGCCCTCACCCATCGCCGCGGTGTACGGCAAACACCCGCCGTGGCACGACATCCAGGCCGCGATCCAAGGCCCAGCGGTCGGCGAGGTGGAGGCAACCTTCCGGGAACGGTGGAACGACCCGTCGCTGCTGTCGCGTAACCCGCTGCACCGCATCCGGGACCTCATCAAGCGGGAGGACACGACAGCAGACCCGCTGCCGGCTCAGCTGCCGGACCCGCCGGCCCGCGGCAGGCTCGCGGTCCAGCTCCTGCGCACCTATCCGTACCGGCGAAACGGCTATCCCTTCGCGCCGCTCGGGGAGCGCAGTGTGGCCCGCGGCTACTGCAAGGCGGTCGCGCGGGCCCGCACACTGATCTACCTCGAGGACCAGTACCTGTGGTCGCCACTGGTCATCACCTGCTTCGCCGACGCGTTGCGGAACAACCCGCAGCTACACCTGATCGCCGTGCTGCCCCGCTATCCCGACCAGGACGGTCGCATCGCCGCCACGCCACAACTGCTCGGCCGGACCCACGCGATGATCATGCTGGAGAAAGCCGGCGGCGACCGGGTCGCCGTCTACAGCCCCGAAAACCGCGCCGGGGTGCCGATCTACGTCCACGCGAAGGTCTGCCTCATCGACGACGAGTGGGCCAGCATCGGCTCGGACAACATGAGCCGCCGCTCCTGGACCCACGACTCGGAGCTCAGCTGCGCCGTGCTCGACCCATCGGGCACCTACGCCCGGGACCTTCGGCTGCGGCTGGCCCGCGAACACCTGCAGCTGACCGACGACTCGCCGCTGCGCGACCCTGCGGCAGCGTTCGCCGTGTTCGCCGCGGCAGCAACCGCGCTGCAGCGCTGGCAGTCCGGTGACCGCCGGGGTGAGCGGCCCCCCGGCCGGCTGCTGCCCTACCACGCACCGCACCTGTCCCGGTGGACCCAGGCCTGGTCGGGCGTGCTGTACCGCGCGATCTGCGACCCGGACGGCCGCCCCCGGGCACTGCGCCGGGGCAACACATTCTGACCCGAATTCATCGGCCAGATCGGGCCCGCCGGTTCGGCCCCAGCCAACGAATCAGTCGATGGGGGAACCTACGAGCGAGGAGACCATCATGGACGTCACCGGTAGGACCGCGCATCTCGTGGGAACACAGACATGACCGCCGTGGGCACGGCGCGGCGTGGTGCCCGGCGCACCGCGGACAGCGGGATTCTCGTCGGCCTGACCCGGATGGGTTTCATCGGGTACGGCCTGCTGCACCTAGCGATCGCGTGGCTTGCCGTGCAGATCGCGCTGGGTAACACCGCGACCTCGGGTGACCAGTCCGGGGCGCTGGGCACCCTGGTGGCCCAGCCGTTCGGCCGGTTCCTGCTGTGGTTGATCGTCGTCGGGTTCTGCGCGATGGCGATCTGGCAGCTGCTTGTGGCGGCGGTCGGGCACCGCGACAAGCACGGGAAGTCCCGGGTGATGGAGCGGGTCGCTTCCGGGGCGCGGGTGCTGGTCTACGCGGTGCTGGCCTTCACCGCCATCAAGGTGGTCACCGGCGGCGGGGCCTCCAGCGGCGACCAGCAGCAGAACGCCACCGCGGGCATCATGGCCAAACCGGCCGGGCAGTTCCTGGTTGGTCTGGCGGGGCTGGTCGTGGTCGCGGTCGGTGTCGGCCTGGTCTTCTACGGTGCCAAGCGCAAGTTTGAGGACAAGCTTCTGATCGGCCGGATGAGTCAGCCGGTCCGGCAGCTGGCCCGCCGCCTCGGCCAGTTCGGGTACGTGGCCAAAGGCGTCGCGTTCACGATCGTCGGGGTGCTGCTGCTCGACGCGGCGATCACCCACAACCCGGCCAAGTCGCGTGGCCTGGACGCGGCGCTGCGCGCACTGGCCCACCAGCCCTTCGGGATGTTCCTCCTGATCGCGGTCGGTATCGGCTTCGCCGCCTTCGGCGTGTACTGCTTCATCCAGTCGCGCTACCGCAAGGTCGGCTCATGACCTCCCTCATCGCCGGAGACCACGTGCCGGTCCCGCAGCGCGTCGGGGTCGCCACGGCCGTGGTGGTCAATCCGTCCAAGGTCGACGACCTCGACGCCCACCGCGAGGAAATCCGCGCGGCCCTCGCGACCGCCGGCTGGCCAGAGCCGCTGTGGCTGCCCACCACAGCCGAGGACCCAGGCTGCGGCATGGCGCAGCAGGCCCTCGACTCCGGCGCCGAGGTCGTCTTCGCCTGCGGCGGCGACGGCACCGTGATGGCCTGCGCGGCGGTCCTCGCCGGCACCCAGGTCGCCCTGGCCGTCCTGCCCGCCGGTACCGGCAACCTGCTGGCCAACAACCTCGACCTACCCAGCGACATAGCGGCCGGCGTCATGCTCGCCACCGACGGCCACCGCCGCCGCATCGACGTCGGTGCCGTCGAGGACGCCGACACCGTCTCCGGACACGCCGGAACCTTCACCATCATGGCCGGCATGGGCTTCGACGCCCAGATGCTCGACTCCACCCCCGAAGGCCTGAAGAAGCGGATCGGCTGGCTCGCCTATGTCATCGCCGCACTGCGCCATCTGCGGCACCGCCCGATCCCGGTCCGGATCCGCCTGGACCAGGCCGACCCGATCCGTCGACGGGTCCGTACCGTACTGGTCGCCAACGTCGGCCGCCTGCACGGCGGCATCCCACTGCTGCCCGACGCCCTCGCCGACGACGGCTGGCTCGACATAGCGGTACTGACCCCACGCACCCTGCGGCACTGGGCATGGCTGGCGGCGGGCGTCATCGGCAGGCGCCGCGACATACCACGCATGGAAACCTTCCGCGCCCGCCGGATCGAAGTCCTGAGCGACCGCGTGCAACCCCGCGAGCTCGACGGCGACGTCATCGCCCCGGGCCGATCGCTGATCGTCACCGTTCGCCCCAACGCGCTGCTCATGTGCGCCCCGCCCGTACCGGCTGCGTACCGGCAGCACAGCGGAGCCGGACCGGGCGAGGAGTACGCGGGCCAGGTCGCACACGGATGAGCCGGACACCGGCACTTGTACATACGAGGATTGCGATCACACCTTGAGCGCCGAACTGGGCGGCGCGGCGGTGCAGGCCACCCGCCGCAAGGTGGAGGGTGACGGATCGGCAGTAACCGCGGGCTTCGTGGCCGAGCGCCGTCGTCACTTCGGGCTTTAGCGTGGGATGTGGGCCTGGCGGTTGCTCGAGTTAGGGTGGGTCAACCGGCCGGCTCGCACACGCCGCCACGGTCCACGCAGAGCCGATCCGTAGCGCTGGGACCGGCCTGTCGTTCGCGGCGTGCCGGCGCGCGACCAGGCCCCTCGCGTTGTGGATGTGGAGCGAGCGCGCTGGTGTCTGCGCTTGGCGCGGTGCGCGAATGCTTGGCTGAGTATCGGAGATCGCCCCGGCCGTCCACGAGCCGCTGGATCTGGTCGCCGACCACCTCGTGGCCAACCGGAGGGTGCATAAGGAGGGCGCGAGCCGTCGACCGGGCCGAGAACCTGGCGGTGGCCGATCTCGACGCCGTCGCTGGTGAGCTGCGTGCCTTCGACCTAGTACCAGTTCTCGCCGTTGCCCAGAACCGGGCGGTTCCGGTCGATGCGCTCGACTCCGATCTCGATCGGGCGGCGGCCAAAACAGTAGTCAGGCTCGGCGACAATCAGGACGCGCTGGGCCAGCGCGGTCATACCCCACAGTCTGTCGGGCCACGCCGCGTCACGAAACCCGCAGTCCGGGCGTCGATGCCGTTGCGTACCGGCCTGGAGGTCAGCTTGGCATCCAGGCTGGGACGGCTGTCCGCCTGGCTCGGTTGTGGCGTGGTCGATTCTGCTCGGCGAGGACAACGGCAAGGTCGGGCCGAGGCGGTTGAGTCGCCGGTAGTGGCGGCACCGCCCCGGGTGCGCCAGAGCGGCGAAGGCGAGGGCGACCGCGTCGAAGCGGTGCCGTGCGGTGGTGGTGGCGGGGCGCAGCGCGTCGGCGACATGTCACATCGGCGGCCGTGGATGCGTTGTGTCGGTCTGGCTGGTGGCACGCGCATGCCTGTCGCGCGGTCGGCGGAGCATCCGTTGTGACAGGGTGGATGACCGTGGCCAGCGATCTGCGTGGGCTGAGCGCTCTTGATCGCGGGCCGCGGAGCCGGCCACGATCGGTGGACGGGGCGCGCGTCGGGGTGATCGCGAGGCCTGGGAGTGATCGCGGCGCGGTCTCTGGTCTGGCAGCCACCGCGTGCATGACGGCGACGGTGAGGAACCCCACGCATTTGGGTACCACCAGGGCATGGGTATTGGTGTAGGTATCTTTATGATCGTGGTCGGCGCGATCCTCACCTTCGCGGTGCATGCGACGGTAGCCGGGCTGGATCTGAAGGTGGTCGGCTGGATCCTCATGCTCGCAGGCGTGGCCGGGTTGATCCTCTTCTTGTATTTCTGGCACCGGCGGCGGAGCCCCCGTATCGTCGTGCAGCAACCTCGTGGCTATGACGGCACCGGTCAGCCGCCGATGTGACCGGCGACCACGCTGCGACGATCCGTTCGGCGGCGGGCTGACGGTGGGGTCGGTCGGGCCGCTTCACAGGCTTGGCCGGTAGCCCATGGCGGGCCGCGCAGGCCCCCAGGCGGCCCGCCGCGGCGGCTGGGTGCATAGGCGCCGTTGGGCTCCTCGTGTTTCTCGACGTCGTCTACCAGCCCGTCCTGTTCGCCGCCGCGCCGACCGGCACGGGCACCGTCGGCCAGGTCAGCGACCTCGCCTTCCGTCGCAGTGGCACCGCGCCCGCCGCGACCACGTCGGGCCGCGGTGGCTAGTCGTGCCGGAGCTTCTGCCGGCGGCGGCTGCCTGTTCGGTGCGGCTACGCATGGGTTGAAGGTACCGCGATCGCTTGTTAGTGGATCAGTGGATGGGGAACGCTCCACTGTGGGTCGCCCCGGCTCCGGGGCATCGGCCCACTATCGAGGAGAGCCTTCATGGGCGTCATCGCCTGGATTGTGCTCGGTGCCGTCGCCGGCCTCATCGCCGAACACCTCACCGGAAAGAAGACCGGCCTGCTGCTGGCCACCGTTGTCGGGATCGTCGGTGCATTGATCGGCGGGTTCATCGCCAAGGCGGTGTTCGGGGTACAGACCCTGAACACGTTCTTCAACCTGAGCACCTGGGTCACCGCGATCGTCGGTGCCGTGGTGCTGTTCCTGCTGTTCGGGGCCGTCCGGGGCCGCGGCCGCTCGCGGGGCGGTCGGGGTCGCAGCCGGCGCTGGCGGCGGGCCTAGAGCCCGCCGCTTGACGCTGGGCGGGCACACGGTGGCATGCCGTACCTCAGCGGCGTGGCAGGCACGACAAGGGGCGGCCAGGTCGGGGGCGGCCGGCCCTCGGCCGGGACGGGTGGGGGTGATGAACCGCCAGGAGTCGAATACCGCGGTGACCGAGTCGGCCAGTCGCTGTCCGGAGGTGTGTTCGTCGTGGCGGTACCGGTCGGCCGGGTGCCGGTGGCGATGGCCGGTCCCGCCCCCGCGGGTCGGGGCCGGGATCGGCGAGCAGCCCCGCATCTGGTTGGCTGGCCGCCTTGTCAAGGCCGGCGGCTGTGTCAAGGCCGGCGGCTGTGTCACGGCCGAGGGGCCAGGCCGGTGGTGCGGTCATGGCCGCCGCCTTCCCGGTCGAAGGGCGCTCCGCGGTGCCGGCCAGCGCTGCGGCGGCAGCCGGTCCTGGGCCGTGCGCAACGAGCGGCGCAGCCCGGTGGCGAGGCGCGCGGGTAGCCATCGGCGCCGCGCAGCGGCTGGCCGGCGAGCCGGGAGCCCGGCAGTCACCGCTACGTCGATGTCAGCGTCGTTGGCCGGTTGACCAGGGCGCGATGGGCCACCATGGTGCACGGTGGTGGAACTGTGCCGGGGGTGGCCGGCAGCCGGCGTCGGTTCGGCCGGGCACCAGGCTGTCGTGTTGATCGAAGGTGGCTCGGCGAGAATGGTCATGATGGTCGATACCCTCCGGGGGGCACGCCGCAGCTGTGCCGGCACGAACGGGCGCCGCTGCTGAAAGCGTCGGGAATCGCTGGTCGTGACCGCGGGGTCCGGACGGGCGGGGGGGTGCCAGCGCGAACGCTGGCTGGCGGGCCGGCGGGTGAACGCCGACCGCACGATCAACAGTACGCCGTTTCCGGGCAGGTGCCTTGGCTTGACGCCGCTACCGTGTGCCAGCCTTCACCACCGGATAACCGTCTCCAACCTGTCGGCGAGGACTTTCCATCCAGCGATCGAGGCCAGCAGCCGCGAGATATTCGTCTGCGTAACACCCACCTCGGCGGCGATCTGACCTTTGGCTGCTGCCGGTGTGATACGCATGGTGATGACGCGCCGATCGAGGCGGGCAGCAGGTACAGCAGTGTGCGGGCGTCGGCGGTGTCGATACCCGGGATCGGGTCGCCGAGTGTGTCGACCGGGCGCGGGGTTGCGCCGCCGGGCGGCGTGCACTCGATCGGCAGCTGATCGTAGGCGTTCGGGCATTTCCCGACGGACAGGATCCGCGGCGGCCGACAGCCGACCCGTTCAGCGAGTTCCACCACGTCGGTGAACGGGGCTCGCCCGAATGTCCACAGTGGAGCGCGTGGCGCCGCCTGCAGTCGTCGGGGACGGCCCGCGGGAACGCGTTCCCAGAAACGCGTTGATGATCATCGTTTTTGGGCATGCTCCCGCTGAAGGAGGTACCCGCCATGTCATCCATGCAGATCACCATCGTCGTGATCGTTGTCGTGGTCGTCCTACTGTTCGCCGTCGGCGCCGTGTTCCTGTCCCGGCGGCGGGCCCTGCGTGCCCGCTTCGGCCCGGAATACGACCGGGTCGTGTCCGGGCAGGACGGCCGCGCCGCCGGTGAACGGGAGCTGCGCGACCGCGAGCGGCGCCACACCGAACTGGACCTGCGCCCACTCGACCCGGCGTCCCGCGAGCGGTACGTCGCCGCCTGGGAGGAGATCCAGGTCCGCTTCATCGACGCGCCGGACCAGGCGGTGGGCAAGGCAGACGCGCTGGTTACCGAGCTGATCGCAGAGCGGGGGTACCCGACCGGCGAGTTCGACCAACAGGTCGCGGACCTGTCCGTCGAGCATGCCCGCCCGCTCGACCAGTACCGCGAAGCCCACGACATCCACCACGCCAACGAGCGGGGCGAGGCCACGACCGAGCAGCTTCGCCAGGCGCTCGTGCACTACCGCGCGCTCTTCGCCGACCTGCTCGGGACCGAGCCGGTACGGCATTCCGACATCGACTCCGCCGCCGACGCCACGCCTGACCAAGAAAGGCAGCCCCATGCGCCCATACACTGAGGCCCCCCCACAGGACCCGTCGACCGACGGTGACCGGCCCCTGCTCCAGCGGGTGTTCGGCCACGCCGAGTCCGACCGGCACGACGACCCCAACCACATCGGGGACACCGTCGAAGGCCGAACCGCAGACCCAACACAGCCCGAGGACCAGCGGTACGCCGGCGAGCAGACCGCCGACCAACCGAGCGCCGACCACCAACGGCGCGACGCAGCGGCCCCGCGCGACGAGCCGCGCGACGCCGTTGCGGACGACGAACCACACGGTGAGCGCCGGATGGACGAACTGAGCGGCATCCACCGCAATGACGACACCGGCACAACGCACGACGACGACCCGGCGGCGATCGACGAACCTGCGCAGCACGATCCGGCCTTGGGTGAGCCGGCAGACGACGAGCCAGCCGCTGACCCGCGCGCCGGCGAGCCGGCCAGCCGCGATGAGCCCACCGACCTCAAGCCCGGGGACGCTCCGGTCGCAGTGGTCACCGCTGTCTGGGCCGAGGGCTCAGCGCAGGACCTCCGCAACCGTTGGCGCGAGGCCCAGCTCCGTTTCGTCGACGATCCACGAAAGGCTGCCAACGATACCCGCAATCTGGTCAACGAGGCCGTCGAGGCGCTTACCGCGGCGCTGGCCAGCCACCGCGAGCAGCTCAACTCTTTGCCGACCAACGGCGACACCGAGCAGTACCGCGTGGTCGTGCAGCGCTGTCGCACCTTCTTCGAGCGCCTGCTGACCCTCTGACGCCGGCCGACTTCGGCCCAGGGCGCCCCCATCACGCCGCGTCCTGGGCCAGGGTCCTGTTCCGATCGGTATATCGCCACGGGCAGCGGTCGATCGTGGAGTCCTGCGGCACCTCCCCGGTGGCCCCGGCTGGTCGGCAAGCCAGACGCCCGAGATTCGGTGACGCGTCATCGGCACATCAATGTGCGCGTCCGGGAGGTCCTCGCATGCGGATACCCTTGTCGTGCGATGCGGTCGCCTCCGACCCTGTCGTCTTCGCCTTAATACGTAAGTGCGTGATACGTAGGTTCGTGCTGGAAGCGGTTAGGGTGGCGGGTACGGCCGCTCCGCTCCGGCTTGTGGGTTCCAGGATCGGGGGCAGGCTGGTGTCCGGTTGCCCGGGGCCCTGCAGGCCCGGGAGCCCGGGTCGGTGGTGCGGTCGTGTCGAGGGCCGCCTTTCAGGTCGGTGGGTGTCGCGCCTTCGCCGCACCCCGTACGGGCGGCAGCGTGCCCTCGGTTGCCGCTCTTCGGTGATCTGATCGGCGGGCAGTCGCGGTGCGTATGGCGGCGTGGTGGCGTGGGGGTCGATGGTCCCGAGGCGTAGCACCAGGTATGGTCGGCCGAGGTGGCCCAGCAGATGCCGCATGATTTCGCGGGTGCCGGCGACCTCGACGGTGGCGCTGAGCGGCAGGACCGAGACGCGACGCTTGGCGGCAGTGAGCCAGCCGGCTGAGAGCGGCGGACTGTCAGCCACCGGGATCCCGAGCGGCTCCTCCTTCACCCCTACGCTTCTGCGCTGCTGGCGTCGCCCGGTTGGTGTGCTGAGCGGCGAGGTGCTGCGTTGGCGCAGCGTGCGCGGGGGCGCCGGGCTTCCCGCATCGTCGAACCGGTCCCAGCTGCGCGGGGGCCGGTTACCGCAGTACGACGACGACCGGGCATGGTGTGTGCTGGACGCAGTGCTGGCTGACCGAATCGAGCAGTATCTCGGCGGGATGGCGCCGCGCCACTCGGGTGCGGACCCTCGACGGGCCGCCCGGTCTGGTCTACCGCTTCGGCCATCGTCGGTTCATGGCGGCCGGGTCCGACAGTGGAACCGCGCGAGGTCGTGGCAGGTCCATGGTGGACGGATCCATCGTGGACGGATGGCGGCGGATTGATGTCGATCGTCGCGCGCTGATCGACTGTGGCGGTTGTTGCGGGTAGCGTGGGGGTGTCGCTCGGGACCCCGGTGGCCAGCGTCCGTGGATGTCACGGACTCGCCCACCGCATCGAGGTGCCTGATGGCTATGTTTGGGCCCGCGACGGGGATGCGTCGGTCCACCAGGGCGGCACCGCGATGAGCATCATTGCGGTCACGGCATCCTCCGTTGCGTCGCCGGTCGTCGCTGGCGCACCCCGGCGTTCGACATTGCCGCCTGATGGGCAGTGGCAGCCCGGCGTTCGTCGTTCGGCGGCGGTCGGGTTGGCGGGGCGGGCGCCGCACCGGGGTGCGGACCTTCCCGGCAGGTTGCTGGCCGAGCTGGCCGGCTTGGCGGTTGACGACCCGAGCCGGGCGCGGTTGCGGGCCCGGGTGATCGAGTGGTACCTGCCGATGGCGGTGTACCTGGCCCGGCGGTTCGGTGGTCGTGGTGAGCTGCTGGATGACCTGACCCAGGTCGCCGCTGTTGGGTTGATCAAGGCGGTGGACCGGTTCGACCCCGTGCGGGGGGTGGACTTTGCCAGCTACGCGGTCCCCACCATGGTGGGCGAGATCAGGCGGCACTTCCGGGATACGACCTGGGCGGTACGGGTGCCGCGCCGCCTGCAGGAGTTGAAGCTGCAGCTGCCGGCCGCGACCGAGGAGCTGCTCCACGTCCTTCATCGCGCACCGGCGACGGCGGAGCTCGCTGAGCGGCTGGGCATCAGCCCAGGCGACATGGTCTCGGCGCAACTGTCCGCGAACGCGTACCGGCCGTTTTCCATCGATCGGGGTTCCTCCAGTCGTCCGGACCTGCGCCCCGAGGACTGGCTGGGCGGCCCGGACCCGGAACTCGATGCGGTGGACAACCGTACGACGTTGCGGATATTGCTGGCCCGGCTGCCGATCCGCGAGCAGCGGATCCTCGCGATGCGCTTCGCGCAGGACATGACCCAGACCCAGATCGCCGCCGCGATCGGTATCTCGCAGATGCACGTGTCCCGGCTGCTGCTCAAGAGCCTGGCCCAACTCCACGAAGCGCTCACCACCGAACCACGCCCGTCGAGCGGCCAGGCAACCGGCGGCCGGCGACGACGCCCACCGACCACACCGACGCCGACCACACCGACGCCGGCGCCAGCGCGGCACCCGCCGCGGGCGCGCTGGCCGTGGCCGCCTGAACTCGGGCGGCAGACCCCGTCGGGCGGCGCGGCCCCGATCGCAAGCGCCGCGCCTGACCGGCCCCGCCCAGGACCCTGGCGACCCCCTTCACCGTCTAGCACCATCCTGGGAGTCCTGATCATGCAAACCGTCGAAGCGGAGGCTGCCGTAGCGCAGCGGGATCCGCCAACAACCCCCACCGCAGTAGCCGTGCCGCGGCGCGGCAGCCAGTACGCCGTGCTGCTGCGCCAGGTCAAGCAGGCTGGTCTGCTGGATCGTCGTACCCGCTACTACCTCTCGCGGATCGCCGTCACCACGGTTCTGCTGGCCGGCGGTTGGCTGGCGTTCGTGTTGGTCGGCGACTCGTGGTGGCAGTTGGCGGTCGCCGCTTTCCTGGCGATCGTGTTCACCCAGGTCGGGTTCCTCGCCCATGACGCCGGCCACAAGCAGATCTTCACCGGCGGCCGGGCCAATGACACCGCCGGGATCCTGCTGGGGAACCTGGCCGTCGGATTGGGCTACGGCTTCTGGGTCGACAACCACAACCGCCACCATGCCCACCCGAACACCGACGGCAAGGACCCCGACATCGACTTCGGCGCGCTGGCGTTCACCGCCGAGCAGGCCGGCGGTCGCGGCCGGTTCGCCCGACTGGCCTACCGCTACCAGGCCTACTTCTTCTTCCCACTCCCGCTGCTGACCGCGCTGAGCCTGCACGTCGACAGCGCCGTGTACCTCGCCCGCCGGACCCGGCGCAGCCGCACCTGGGAACGGGTGCTGTTCGCCGCCCACGTCGTCGGCTACCTCGCCGTGGTGTTCTGGGTGCTCTCGCCGGTCAAGGCCGCCGTGTTCATCGTGGTCCAGCAGGGGCTGCTTGGGCTTTACCTGGGCGTGTCGTTCGCCCCCAACCACAAGGGCATGCCGATCCTGGCTGCCGATGACGCCAGCGACTTCCTGCGCCGGCAGGTGCTCACCTCCCGCAACGTCCACGGCGGCCCGCTGGTCGACGCCGCCCTCGGCGCGCTGAACTACCAGATCGAGTACCACCTGTTCCCCAGCATGCCCCGACCCAACCTGCGCCGCGCCCAGCCGATCATCGCCCGGTTCTGCCGCGAGCGTGGGCTGCCCTACGTCCAGACCAGCCTGCTCGACTCCTACGCCCAGACCCTGCGTCACCTGCACGCCGTCGGCCGCCACCCAAAACCCAACCCGCCATAACCCCACCAGACAGCAACCCACCATGCCCACGTCCCCGACAGTCACGACCAGCGACCCCACCTCAGGAGGCAGCAGTGCGCATCGGAGCGGTTATCGTCGTCATCTGGTTGATCATCGGAGTGATCGCTGCGACCCAGCGCGGCTACTTCAGCGGTTCCAGCAGCAACTGCGCCAAGGCCAGCAACACCATCGTGACGATCGTGGCCGGCCCGCTCAACTACATCGGCGTCAACCCGAAGATCCAGTGCAATGTGCCGCAACCGTCGAAATAGGCAACGTCCTGGCGGCGTACGGGCGGCTGCGGACGGGTGCCGGTAGGCCGTGCCGACCTCGGGAGAGGTGCTCGACGGGCGGTACCGTTTGGAGGCCCTCGTCGCCGCCGGTGGTATGGGCGAGGTGTGGCGGGCCACCGACGTGACCCTGCGGCGGACGGTGGCCGTCAAGCTGCTGCGCCCCGCCCTGCCGGCCGACCCGCAATTCGACGCCAGGTTCGCGGCCGAGGCCCGCACCATGGCCGCGTTGACCCACCCCAACGTCATCAACGTCTACGACTACGGCCACGCCCCGCCGGCCGGAAGCGGCGCCGCGTACCTGGTCATGTCCTATGTGGACGGCCAGCCACTGTCGCAGCGCATCGCCGAGGTCGGCCGGCTGTCGGTCGCCGAGACCGCCTCGGTGCTCGTCCAGACCGCCGAGGCACTGCACGCCGCGCACCGCGGCGGGATCATCCACTGCGACGTCAAACCGGCCAACCTACTACTCGCGGCCGACGGCAGGGTCACCCTGGTCGACTTCGGGGTGGCCCGCCCGGCTGCGGTCAGCGCGGCGACCGTCGCGGACATCGTGCTGGGCACCGTCCTGTACATGGCCCCCGAACAGGTGACCGGCCGACCGGTGGCACCGGCCACCGACGTCTACGCCCTCGGCGCGGTCGCCTACCACTGCCTGGCCGGCCGGCCGCCGTTCACCGGCCAGACGCCGCTGCAGATCGCGCTACGGCACCTGTCCGACCAACCGCTCCCGCTGCCGCCCGACGTACCACCAGACCTGCGCAGCCTCATCGCTCGCGCGATGAACAAAGACCCCGCGCAGCGCTACCGAACCGCCGCCGACTTCGCCACCGCCGTCCGCGCCACCCAGGCGGGCCACAATGCCGCTCGATCCAGCCCGATCGACCTGCCGGTGCGGCCGGACCTACAGGGGCGGACCCGGCGATCACGACGCCGCGCGGCACCGGTGGCCACCGCCGCGGCGATGCTGCTGCTGGGTGCCGGCGTACTGGCGATCCTGCTCGGCGCCGCCCAACTCGCCGCCACCAGCCCGGCTGCTCTACCGAGAACATCGCCGCCGTCGGCCACCGCCGTGGCCGCCCCCGCCCCGGCCACCACGGCGGCGGCCCGGCCCGTCGCCACCCAACCCGACGCGCCACCACCAACCGGCGCCACCGCACCGGCGCCGCCTCCCATACTGGCCGCGCAGGCCAGCCAGGTTCCCGCATCGACCGCGCCGAGCCCGACACCCGACCCCTCCCGACAGCCCGCCCCCACGCCGTCGGGCACGACGACCCGACCCTCGGATCCACCCACTCCGTCGCCATCCGCGACCACCGCGAGCACGACGCCCACCGTGACTCCAGGCCATCCGGACAGACCGTAGGACGTTCACCGCGGCGCCGCGTCGCCTCCGCCGTCGGATCCCTCGTCGGCGTCGCGCTGGTCCGACGTGGCGCACACCGCGAGCCGCACGGGCGCGCCGTGGACCTGTCCGGCCGGGACGAACCAGCCGGGGGGTACGGCAAGCCGTGCAGGCAATGCAGTTACCTGCTGCGGGCCTCGGTGGCCGCCCAGGGCCTTTCCCTCACGCGGCGAGCATCGCCGCGGGCGTCGGCGTCATTGTGGCGCGTAACCGCTGTTGCGGTACAAGGTCCACAGCGCAGGGCCGGCCCAGGGCACCCGATCCCTGGCTCTACCGCGGCGTCCATGGCGAGTTGCGCCGGCGGGCTACCCGGCTACGTGTTCCGACACCTTCGGCACAATGGTGCCCGCGCCGGCCCGGGTCAGTGGCTGACGTACCAGATGACGATGATGAGGGCGATCACGGCTAGCACGATGAGCGCCAATCTGGTTTCTGAGCGCCGGCTCGTTCGCGGTGACCGGGCGTAGTGACCTCTGACCCATGGCATGTCTGGCCCCTTCGATCTTCGTCGATACAGCGGGGTTCGCTACGATCCGACGTCGGGGTAGTCATACCCGTCGTTGTGACCGAGGAAACGCCAGCGTCGTCGACGCCGGCTGTTACCCGGCCCGGGGTGGCCGACGGCGCCTGGCCCCAGCGACGACCCCCCGGGGAAATAGACAACGAGAAGCCGCCCGAAGAACCCGTCCCGCAGCCCGGGCAGGGGAATGGGTCGGGCATGGTCCGTGGTGCGCCTGGACTTGGCCGGGTGGTTCCTTTCAGGTGGCGTTGCTGGCATTGATGCCGCCGGACAGGGGGAAGCGTCTCGCCGTTGAGGTAGCGCAATCGTCGGATACCAGCAACGGGATTCCAACGCGCGGGAGACGTCCTGCGGCAACAGCCGGAGCCAGTCTCGAACAGCGGCATCACGTGCGTGGTCGGGTTTGTTCAGGTCCGGCCGCAGCACCTGGTACATGGCCCTTCCTGTGAGCGCAGTCGGTGTTCAACCCGGCCGGTGGTACCGCGTTGACTGTCAACGCTCTCTCGACCTTGACCCTTCTGTGGTTCT
>JBKPCQ010000221.1:0-21700 GCA_046727455.1 Actinomycetota bacterium
AAGGTGGCGAACCGAGCGGCTATCTCGCTGACGGACCTCGCGGACCTGGTCGACGACGCCGAGATGGCCTCAGCCGAGCACCCCGGTGACGCCGAAGGCGAAGGGGCGCCCGCCCGGCGCCAAGACGACCTCCTCGACCGCACCGCACGCCAACTCCCCGCCAGCACCGGCGAGGACCGCACGCCGGCCAGCGCGGTTGACGACGTGATCTCCGCGGCCCGGCCGATCACCGTGTTTGACCTGCTCAGCTAGTGTGCCGGGTATGGCTTTCCGTCCGACTTCAGCCTGCCAGCCGTCCAGCGGCTGCTTCCCGTTCAGAAGGACGGCCGGCAGCCGCAGAGCTTCCCGGAGCCGGACGTGTGGATGGCTGAGCGCGGGTGATGGCGTCCAGCACGGTGAGGCCATGGTTGCGGGCCGAGGTGAGATAGGACTGGATCAGGCACCATCGGTCCAGGGTCTGGTCGGTCTGCCAGGACCCGGAAACGGCTTGATGTCGCTTGGCGGGTTTGACGCCGCGTTCGGCGGCGTTGGAGGTCCAGTCCACTCCGAAGTGGCCGGTGAAGTGCCAGACCTGCTCGGCGTAGGTCTTCAACCATGTGGCCAGGACGAACGCGGGATGGTTGCCGTCGCCGTCCCAGTCGCGGTGACGGTTGTGGATGATCCCGGTGTCCACCGCTTGGTCGTAGCGTCTGCGTAACTCGGCCAGCCGGTCTGGCGAGCACGGCCAGCGCGACCAGCCACCAACGGCGGCGCCGGATCACATGCACCGCGAGCGGGCCACGGCGCCTCGGCACGCCGGGCGGTCCCGGTCCACGAGCGGAGGCGGTGGAGGTCTGCGCGGGGTTCTCCGTCGGCTCCCCATCCTCGGAGGCGAAGGGCAAGAGATGGGTCATCTTGACTTCGAAGCAGAAGCTTGAGCTTGATCCGCTCTCTTGGGCGGCGATACGGGCGGCCCGAGTGCAGGCTGCGGCAGCGAACTCCGGCGTGCCCTCCGCTGCACGCGTCAGTTAGTCGCGGGTCTTGTCGTCTTGGCCGAGTACCTTCTTGCCGACGATCTCTGCCGCCTTTGCCACGGCCGCGATCTCTTCTCCGGTCACGGCGGCCAGTCTAGACAACGCACAAAGGTCGGCCGGTCCGGTGTCGGCAAGTGGCTCGCCTCGTTCGGCGAGGCAGCGGCGACCGATCGACGGTACCGGTGCCCTGGCGCAGGCTGGCGGACCGGACGGGACGTGTCGCGCGGTCGGGCCGGCTGTGGCGACCGTGGCTGGCTCGTTACTCCGGTTTGATCTTGGCCACTAAAGAGGCGCTTGACCCAGGGGGTGTAGACGTCCAAGATCTCGGCGTCCGCCGGTAGGGTCGGCGGCATGCTGACCCGTGCCTGGGGGATCGCCCGGTCCCTGGTCATCTACCACGGCATCCCGGGCCGGCAGCGGCGGCTGACCCGGCTCTACGGCCAGTTCCTCGGACCGGGCGACCTCGGCTTCGACATCGGCGCCCACGTGGGGAGCCGGGTGCGCGCCTGGCGGCGGCTGGGCGCCCGGGTGATCGCGGTCGAGCCGCAGCCCGACTTCGTCCGCGTCCTGCGCCTGTTCTTCGGCCGCGACCGGGGCGTCACCATCGTGCCGGAGGCGGTCGGGGCGCGCCCCGGGCGGGCGCGGCTGGCCCTGTCCACGGCGACGCCGACGGTCTCGTCGATGTCGCCCGACTGGATCGAGTCGGTGGGGGCGGACCGCAGCTTCGCCCGGGTGCGCTGGGACCGTTCGGTCGAGGTGGCCGTGGTGACCCTCGACGACCTCGTCGCGGCGCACGGCGAACCGGCCTTCTGCAAGATCGACGTCGAGGGCTTCGAGGCGGACGTGCTGGCCGGGCTCAGTCGGCCGCTGCGGGCGCTGTCGTTCGAGTACCTGCCGATGGCGCACGACGCCACCCTCGCCGTGCTGACCCTCGTGGAACGGCTCGGGGCGGGCCGGTACCGGTACAACTACTCGCCCGTCGAGACCATGCGGCTGGTCAGCGACCGGTGGCTGGACGCCGCCGAGCTGGTACGGCTGCTGGAGCGGTACCGCCCCCTCGGCCGCTCCGGAGACGTCTACGCCCGCCTGGGTTGAGAACCGAACCGGTCGCTCAGCCCGTACCGCAACAGCACCACGTCGCCGATCTGCCGGACCTCGGCAAGGGTCGCCCGGTGGCGGGCGTTCCAGGGGAACTCGCCGTCGCCCACGAAGCGCGGCGCCCGGGAGTCCCCGACGAAGAACGGGGCGACGACGAGCTGCGCCTCGTCGGCCAGTCCGGCGGTGAGGAACCGGGTGTGGGTACTGCTGCCGCCCTCGACGACGAGCCGCCCGACGCCGCGGTCGGCCAGGTCGGCGAGCACATGGACGAGGTCCACCGGGTCCCCGGCGTCGACCACGACGGCCGCGCCGTCAAGGCGCGCGCGCACCCGCTCGGTCGCCGGGGAGGCGCAGTAGACCAGCTTGTCGACGGTACCGGCGGTGAAGAACGCCGCCGCCGGGTCCAGGTCGCCGCGCCCGGTGAGGGTGACCTTGGCCGGGGACGGCGGCAGGCCGCGCGCGATCCGCTCGGCGCGGCGGCCCCGGGACCGGACCAGCAACCGGGGGTTGTCCCGCCGGATCGTCCGGGCGCCGACCAGGATCGCGTCGCACCCGGCCCGGACCGCGTCGACCCGGTCGAAGTCGGCCTCGTTGGACAGCAGCAGCCGCGCGTCCCCCGCGTCGTCGATGTACCCGTCGATCGACATCGCGCAGCTCAGCAGCACGTACGGTCGCTCACCCACGGACGGCCCTCCTGGAGCCGGGGATCACCGGCCCGATCCGAAGGCGGTCAGGAACCGGTCGCGGAACGCGTCCATCCGCCAGACGGGCGCCCCCGGATCCGGCTTGAGCCCATCCTGCCAGCCCCACCCGGAGACGCGGTCCAGGACCGCCCGGTCCTTGGCGACGATGGTGACCGGCACGTCCCGGCTGGCGCCCTCCCCGGAGACGATCGGCGCGGGCTGGTGGTCGCCGAGGAAGATCAGGACGAGGTTGTCGTCGCCGTACGTCCGGACATAGGAGATCAGGGTGCTGAGCGAGTACTCGACGGCGTGCATGTAGGCGGCGCGGATCGCGGTGCGGGTGACGCCCGGCTGCTCGCCCCTTGCCGGCATGCCGGCGTAGGCGGAGCCGTCGCCGACGCTGTTCCAGTCGATGAGCGTGGGCAGCGGCGCCCAGGGCGAGTGGCTGGACAGGAGAACCATCTCCGCCATCACCGGGGGATGGCCCGGCGTCGCGCGCTCGGTCCGCTGGAAGGCGGACAGGGTGTACTGGTCGGGGATCGAGGAGAAGTTGAACAACGGACCCCGGTACCCGAGGTTCTGCGCGGTGTAGAGCTGGTTGGAGCGGTAGAACGCGCCCTCCGGCCAGGACTTGTCGACGCCCGGCTCGACGTCGACCGTCCGCCAGCCGGCGCCCCGGAAGGCGCGGTTGAGGGTGAGCCGGTCGCTCGCCAGGAGGTTGCGGTACCGCTGCTGGTTGTCGATCCACAGGCCGGACAGCAGCGTCGAGTGGGCGAGCCAGCTCCCGCCGCCGAAGGTCGGCGAGGTGAGGAAGGCGCTGCGCGAGCCGAACCCGGCCGCGCGCAGGTCCCGGGTACCGGCGTCGAGCAGCGCGCCGACCGGCGGCCCCAGCTCGGGGTCCTCGACCGCGACCCGCCCGTAGCTCTCCACGAACGTGATCAGGACGTCCTTGCCGCGCAGCCCGGTGAGGAACCGGTCGGCCGGCGTGTCGCGGTAGGCGTCGACGGCGGCCTCGGTGGCGAACGCCTGCCGGTCCCGCAGCCCCGCCTGTACCTGCGCCGCGCGGTCGTACGCCTGCGTGGCCGCGCTGTGCGCGGCGACCGGCACGCCCGGCACGATCCGCACGCCGAACCCGGCACAGAGCGCCCAGACGACCCCGAGCACCGCGACGGCGCGGATCGCCGGGATCCGGTACCGGACGGTGAGCCGGGCGAGGCGCAGGACCGACAGCGCCATGAGGACGAGGACCCCGGCGGCGACCGCCCCGGCGACGATCAGCGCGCCGGTCTCGGCGGCCCGGCTGTACGAGCGCCCGACGTACTCCGCGCCGTCCCCGATGAGGATCCAGTCGAGTACCGGGTCGAACGGCCGGTCCAGCGCGGTGTAGAAGCCCATGTCGATGACCTTGGCGATGGTCAGCAGGCCGAGCACCGCCCCGGCCAGTACCGCCACGACCCGCCGCGCCCGCGCCGGCAGGACGAGGAACACCGCCGCGCCGACCAGGGCCTCCACCGGGACGCGCACGAACGCCCCGGGCGTGAGGTGGCTGAGCTGGTTCGGCGCGAGGAGGCCGAACGCGACGAGGGCGCAGGCCAGGACGGTGAGCACCCATCCCGCGACCCGCCGCCACGGGAAGCGGCGGCCACCGGGCAGAGCCTCGTCGGTGGTCGGTTCGTCGGTCACCAGAGTCATGGCGCGGCTCCTTCCCCCGGGACGGTGGCGCGGACGCGGATCCGCCGCACCAGCAGGACGGCGGCGCCCGGCAGGCTCGCGACGAGCACCAGCGCCCCGTACACCACGGCGGTGGCGACGCCCTGGGTGGCGGTCAGGCCGGCGGCGCCGAACGCCCACGCGGCCACGCCCTCGCGCGGCCCGAACCCGCCGATGCTCGTCGGTAGCCACATGGCGAGGAGCGCCAGCAGCATCAGCGGTACCAGCCGGGCCAGCGGCGCCGTGGCGCCCACCGTGCGCGCCGCGATCAGGAAGGTCACCAGGTGACCCGCCACGACCACGGTCGAGGCCAGGGCGATGCCCAGCCACTTGCGGCGGGCGAGCAGCCCGTCCCGGATGTCGGCGCGCGCGGTGCGCAGGGCCCGCGCCCACCGTCCCGGCCCGCGCGGCAGAACCCGCCCCAGCAGTACCGCACCGAGCCCGCCCGCCACCACGAGCGCGGCGGCCACCGGCAGGTACCGCCGTACGGGCGAGGGGAACGCGAACAGGATGACCACCGCGACGGCGACCTGGACGACCTGGCCGGCGGTCCGCTCCCACACCACCGCCCGGATGCTCCGGCCGACGTCCCCGGCGTCCCGCCCGTGCCGTACCGCGCGGTGCACGTCGCCGAGCACCCCGCCGGGCAGCGTCGCGTTCAGGAACACGGCGCGGTAGCAGTGCGCCACCGCCGTGCGCAGCGGCAGCCGGACGCCGAGGCCACCGGCGACCAGGCTCCACCGCCAGGCGCAGCACACCGTGGTCAGCGCGCCGATGCCGAGGGCGAGCCCGACCGCCCGCCCGTCGATCAGGCGCACGCCGTCGAGGAACGGGCCGCTACCCAGCCGCCACAGCAGGACCGCGACGATGGACACGCCGGCAAGTGGCCGTACCCAGGCCCGGACCGACACGCTGCGCAAACCAGCCTCCTCGGGGTGCATTCCTCTTGCGGACACGGGCCGCTCCGCTTGAAGGTTCATTCACCTCCGGCGAGCAGGTCGGTGTGCTGCACCACAACCCCGAGCCGTCCGGCGGCGGCATCGGCCAGCCGCCAGCGCGCGTACCCCGCCACCGCCGGCGCCAGGTCCGGTCGCTGCTCGCACGCCGCGCCCACCCAGCCCTGGAACCACTCGCTCGAAAGCGCCGCCTGGTCGGGGCCGAGCCGCCAGGGACTGGACCCGGCACGTACGCCGATCCCGTGCCGGGCGAACGCCTCCACGGTCATGTCTACGGCGTCGGGCCCCAGGAGGGTACGCCCGCCGACCGTCCGGCGCTGGTGGGCGTTGAACGCCTCGGCGATCTCCGCGTCGAGCGGATCGGGCGGGGTCAGCTCCACCCGGCCGGTCACCGAGATCGTGAACAGCGCCGGGCAGCCGGTACCGGCGCACGCGGCCACGATCCGCCAGACCTCCTCGGCGGTCAGCATGTCCAGCAGCGCGGAGGCGGTCACCAGGTCGGCGCCGTCGAGATCGTCCGCGGTCAGCCGGGTGACGTCGCGCTGCCGGGTCTCGACGGTGCCGGACGCTCCGACGGTCGCCCGCTCCAGCAGCTCGATGTCGTGATCGTACAGGACCCAGTGCTGGGGAACGGGCAGCCGCGGCGCCAGCCAGCGCCCCATCGACCCGGTACCGGCACCGAGATCGTGGATCACCGCGCGGCCGGCGAGTCGCCGGCGGACCGGCTCGACCAGCTCCGCCGCGCGGGCCGCGGCGTCGGCCGGCTCGCGCAGCGCCAGCCACCCGGCGCTGACCCGGGTCATCCGCCGAGCGCCTTCGACACCAGCCCGGCGGTGACCGCCCAGCCGGTCAGCGTGCCCCGGCGTCCGCGGGCCGACCGGCGCAGCCGTTCGCCCAGGCCGGCGTCGGTCAACCAGCGGCGTACCGCCCGGGCCAGCGCGTCCGGGTCGCCCGGCGCTACCAGCAGCCCCGGCCGGCTGCCGTCGGGCGCCCGGCCCAGGGCCTCGGGCAGCCCGTTCGCCGCCGTCGCCAGTACCGGGATCCCGCGCGCCAGCGCCTCGGTGACCACCATCCCGTACGTCTCGCCGCGCGAGGCCAGGACGAGGAGATCAGCCGCGGCGTAGGCGGCGTCGAGCCGGTCCCGGGCGAGCGGGCCGACCAGGCGCATCCGATCGCCCAGGCCGCCGATCCGGCCCCGGAGCAGGTCGACGAAGCCGGGGTCCCGGTCGAGCGGCCCGACGCACACGCAGCTCCACGGCACGTCCGCCACCGTGGCGAGCGCCTCCGCCAGCACGTCGTACCCCTTGTGCGGGGTGACCGCCGCGACGCAGAGCAGCGACGTACCGGCCTCCGACCCGGGCACGACCGGTACCGGATCCACCCCGGGCGGCGCCACGCGCACCCGCCCGGCCGGCAGCCCGTACCGGTCGAGCAGGCGCATCCGGGTCCACCCGCTCGTGGTGACGACCGTGTGTGCCGCCGCCAGGACCTCGCCCTCGCCGTCGTCCTCCAGCGGCAGGTGGACGAGCACGACCGGGCGCAACCGCCCGGCCTGCGGTACCAGCACGTCCGGCACTGAAGAGGCGACCAGCCCGTCGAGCAGCACGAGCCCTCCGTCGGGTACCCCGGCGAGCAGGCGGGCGAGGCCGGCGCGGTCGGCCGGGGAGGGCCGGGGCCAAGTGCCGGGCACGGCGTACTCACGGACCGACCAGCCCAGAGCGGTGAGCCCCCGGCAGACCCGGCGGTCGTAGGTGTTGCCGCCGCTCGGCCTGGCCGGGTCGTCGATGTCGTTGGGCAGCACGACGTGGAGATCTGTCACAAAACCCGCTCGTAGCTCGCCCATGCGACGTGCGACTCGTGCAGGGTGACCGTGATCCCGGCCAGCCCCCGGGCACCCTCGCCCAGCGCCCCCGCGTGTACCCGCTCGGCCAGCCGGTCGGCGACCACCCGGGCGAGCGCCTCGGTCGACGTGTTCGTCCCGGCGAACGCCGGCTCGTCGTCGAGGTTGCGGTAGGTCAGCTCGCCGAGGACGCCGTTCAGCGCCCGCGCGGCCAGCCCGATGTCGACGACCACGTTGTCGGCGTCCAGCTCGGCGCGGCGGAACGTCGCGTCCACCACGAAGGTCGCTCCGTGCAGGCGCTGCGCGGGCCCGAAGACCTCGCCCCGGAAGCTGTGGGCGATCATCATGTGATCGCGGACGGTCACGCTGAACACGGGTCACTCTCCGCCGTAGGTGATGAGGTGGCACAGCGCCGGAAGGCTGCCCGCCGCCAGCCGGGCGAGGACGTCGGGCAGCTCGGGGAACGGGGACGCGCCGGTGATCAGCGCGTCGAACCGGGGGTCGCCGAGCAGCTCCAGGGCGAGCGCCAGGCGGTCGGCGGAGGTGCGGCTGGTCCGCCGGGCCGGCGAGACGGTACCCACCTGGCTGCCGCGGATGGTCAGCCGCCCGGAGTGGAACGCCCCGCCGAGCGCCAGCCGCACCTCCCGGTCCCCGTACCAGCTCAGCTCGATCACCGTGCCCTCCGGCGCGAGCAGGTCCAGCGACCGTCGCAGCCCGGCCGGCGCGGCGCTGGCGTGCACGACGAGGTCCCGCCCACCGGCGGCGCCGGCCGGCGGTGCGAACCCGACGCCGAGCGCCGCGGCGACGCCCGCGCGGCCGGGGTCGACGTCGACCAGCTCGACCTCGACCCCGGGGAAGCGCGCGAGCAGGGCGGCGACGCAGCAGCCCACCATGCCGGCCCCCACGACTGTGACCCGGTCACCCACGAGAGGGGCGGCGTCCCACAGGGCGTTCACCGCGGTCTCCACGGTTCCGGCCAGCACCGCGCGCCGGGGTGGCACACCGGGTGGTACCGGGACCACGGCGCTGCTCGGGACGACGTAGGCGGTCTGGTGGGGGTACAGGCAGAAGACCGTACGGTCGGCGAGTGCCGGCGGACCCGCCTCGACCACTCCCACGTTGAGGTACCCGTACTTCACCGGCCCCGGGAACTCGCCGTCCTGGAACGGCGCGCGCATCGCGGCGTACTGGTCGGCCGGCACGCCGCCCCGGAACACCAGCGTCTCGGTGCCCCGGCTGACACCCGAGTACCGGGTGCGGACGAGCACCTCCGCCGGCCCGGGCTCGGGCAGCGGCACCGACCGGATCTCGGCCCGGCCGGGTGAGCGCAGCCACAGAGCCTGGGCGTCGCGCGGCACTGTCGTCCTCCTCACCCCGGTCCCGACCGAACCGGACGGTCGCGGTTCACGTGTCCCCGGTCAAGGTCGCACACCACGTTACGGAGGCACGGTGGAAAGGGTACGAGTCGGTCCGGCGGTCGGCCTGACCGCACAGGTCGTCCTGCTGGCCGGTCTCGCCGTGACGGTGGGTCTCGGCCGCGCCGGCTGGCTGGCCGGGATCGCGTCGGGGGCGGTCGTCTGCATCGCCCTCACCCGTGGCCTGTACCGGTCCGGCGCCGTCGAGCTGGGGCCGGCCGACCGGGTGACGCTGACCCGGGCGACCCTCGCGGGAGGCGTGGCGGCGCTGACGGTGGACTCGTTCGACCGGCCGGTACCGGCCCGGGTACTCGTCGCCCTCACCATCGTGGCGCTCGTCCTCGACGGGGTGGACGGCCAGGTCGCCCGGCGTACCGGTACCGTCTCGGCCCTCGGCGCGCGCTTCGACATGGAGGTCGACGCGTTCCTCGTGCTGGTACTGAGCGTCTATGTCGCCCGTACCACCGATGCCTGGGTCCTCGCGATCGGCGCGATGCGGTACGCCTTTGTCGTGGCGACCTGGCTGCTGCCCTGGATGCGCGGCCCGCTGCCGCCCCGGTACTGGCGCAAGGTGGTCGCGGCGACCCAGGGCGTGGTCCTGGTGGTCGGGACGGCCGACGTGCTCCCGCAGCCGCTGATGGCCGTTGCGCTGGTGGTGGCGCTGATCCTGCTGGTCGAGTCGTTCGGCCGCGATGTGGCGTGGCTGTGGCAGCAGCGCGCCCTCCGGCACCGTGAGGCCATGCTGTAAGCATGTTCGAGGCGGTGCTGTTCGACGCGGGGGACACGCTGATCCGGCTGTCCGGCGACGGGGAGACGCTGCTGCACCGGGCGGCGGCCGGCCTGGGCGCCCACCCGCTCGACCCGGCGGGCGTCACGCGGGTCTGGCGGCGGGTCCTCGACCGCAGCGGCACCGCCGAGGAGCTGGCCAAGGGCCGTGACCTGTCCAGCGCGCGGCACCGCGAGGTGTGGACCGCGCTCTACGAGGCGGCCGGCTGCGAGCGGCTGGCCCCCGGACTCAGCGCGGCGCTGTACGCGCTGACCGTCAGCGCCGCGTCCTGGGAGGCGTTCCCCGACGCGGTACCGACCCTGACGGCCCTGCGTGACCGCGGCCTGCGGGTCGGCGTCGTCAGCGACACCGGATTCGATCTGCGCCCGGTGCTGGACCGACTGGGACTGTCGCCGTTGCTGGACACCGTCGTGATGTCCTTCGAGTACGGCGTCTGCAAGCCGGCACCGGAGGTCTTCCGTACCGCCTGTGACCGCATGGGCGCCCAGCCGGAGCACACGCTCATGGTCGGCGACAACCCGCTCACGGACGGCGGCGCGGTGGCCGCCGGAATGTACGTGTTCCTCCTGCCCCGCCCGGCGCGGACCGGCCCGCGCGGGCTCGGGCCCGTCCGGTCGCTTGCGGCTAACGGTAAGGACTGTTGACAGTACCCATGCTATCGATGACGATCGAACCCAATGAACCTTTTTCAACCCGGGAGCATCGCCTCGCGATGCGGTGCGGGATTGACCTAGGTCCACTGCCCCGGGGAGATCGTCATGCGGATTCGTCACGTCCTCGCCATGGCCGGCGCGGCCGCGGTGGCGGTCACCGCGACCGCCCTGCTCGTCACCGGCGCCCGCGCGGCCATCACGGCCAGCGCGCTGGTCAACCCCGTGTCCGGCAAGTGCCTGGACGTGGCCGGTACCCGGGTCGACATCGCGGCGTGCACCGGCGCGGCGAACCAGTCCTGGACGTCGACGGCGGCCGGCGAGCTGCGGGTGACCATCGGCGGCGTGACCCGGTGCCTGGCCGCATCCGGCGGGGGTACCGCCAACGGCACCCGGCTCGTCGTCGCAACCTGTAACGGCGCGGCCAGCCAGAAGTGGCGCCTCAACACCAACCGCACGATCACCGGGGTGCCGTCGCGCAAGTGCGTCGACGTGCGGGGCAACAGCACCGCCAGCGGCGCGGTCGTCCAGTTGTGGACGTGCAAGCCGGCCGGCAACAACAACCAGCGGTGGGTCCCCGCCGGTGGCACTCCGAAGCCGTCGCCCTCGTCCAGCTCGCCGACCCCGAGGCCGACGCCGACGCCGACCCCCACCCCGACCGGCGGTGGCGGCGGTACCTGTGCGGTGAAGTCGCGGCCGGGCGGCAAGGTCCTGCAGGGGTACTGGGAGAACTGGGACGGCGCCGCCAACGGCGTGCACCCGCCGCTCGGCTGGATCCCGATCACCGACTCCCGCATCCGCGGCCACGGGTACAACGTCATCAACGCGGCGTTCCCGGTCATCCGGTCGGACGGCACGGTGCTGTGGCAGGACGGGATGGACGCGACCGTGAAGGTCGCCGGCCCGGCCGAGATGTGCCAGGCCAAGGCGGCCGGCGCCACGATCCTGATGTCGATCGGCGGCGCGGCGGCCGGCATCGACCTCAGCTCCGGCACGGTCGCCGACCGGTTCATCGCGACGGTGGTGCCGGTCCTGAAGCAGTACAACTTCGACGGGATCGACATCGACATCGAGACCGGCCTCACCGGCAGCGGCAACATCAACCAGCTCTCCACGTCGCAGGCGAACCTGGTCCGCATCATCGACGGCGTGCTCGCGCGGATGCCGTCGAACTTCGGCCTGACGATGGCGCCCGAAACGGCGTACGTCACCGGCGGCAGCGTCACGTACGGCTCGATCTGGGGGGCGTACCTGCCGATCATCAAGCGGTACGTGGACAACGGCCGGCTCTGGTGGCTGAACATGCAGTACTACAACGGGAACATGTACGGCTGCCACGGCGACTCGTACTCGGCCGGCACCGTCCAGGGCTTCACCGTGCAGACCAACTGCCTGAACTCCGGGCTGGTCGTCCAGGGCACGACGATCCGGGTACCTTACGACCGGCAGGTACCGGGCCTGCCGGCGCAACCGGGCGCCGGGGGCGGGTACATGTCGCCGAGCCTCGTGGCGCAGGCGTGGAACGCCGAGGGCGGTGCCCTGAAGGGCATGATGACGTGGTCGGTCAACTGGGACGGGTCGAGGAGCTGGACCTTCGGCGACAACGTCAGAGCCCTCCAGGGCCGCTGACGCGTCGGCCGCGGGCCTGAACCTGCCCCGCGTCTGAGCGTCGCCGGGGAAGCGGCGTACGTCACACGACGACGGCCACCGGCACGGGGTACTGTATCGATTCAGAGGGTTTCTGGATCGATTGAGAAGGTGGCTCCGTGAAGGCCACGATGCAGACCATCGCCGACGCGCTGGGCATTTCCCGCAGCACCGTGTCCAACGCGTACAGCCGGCCCGACCAGCTCTCGCCGGACCTGCGGGAGAAGATCCTCGACACCGCGCGCCGGCTGGGGTACGCCGGGCCGAACCCGACCGCGCGGTCGCTGCGCCGCGGCCGGGCCGGCGCGATCGGCGTGCTGTTCACCGGGAACCTGACCTACGCGTTCCACGACCCCTACGCGGTGCAGTTCCTCCAGGGCCTGGCCGGCGCGGCCGAGGCGCGGCGGACCGCGCTGCTGCTGGTACCGATCTCGCTGGACGACCCGCAGGCGGCGGTACAGGCGCTCAACGAGGCGGCGGTGGACGGGTTCTGCGTCTACTGCGCCTCGGACTGGCGCGGCTCGCTCGACATCATCCGCCAGCGCGGGCTGCCCATGGTGACCACCGAGAACCCGGCCGAGGCCGGGCCGGACTCCTTCGTCGTCGCGCTCGACGAGCGGGCCGCCACCCGCGAGGTGGGCGAGCACGTGACCGGCCTGGGACACCGGCGGGTCGCGGTGGTCTCCAACTGGGTGGTACCGGAGCGGCGCACCGGGCCGGTGTACGTACCCGACCCGGAGAGCCTGCCGTACTACATCAGCCGCGAGCGCATCTGCGGCTTCCGCGACGCCCTGGTGGCCGCCGGCGGTACCTGGTCGGACGTGCTGGTCCTCAACGCGGAGGCGAACACCCGCGCGGCCGGCGCCGCCGCGGCCGCCCACGTGCTGGACCGGGCCGACCCCGCCACCGCGATCCTCGCCTGTACCGACGTGCTCGCGCTCGGCGCCCTCGACGCGCTCGCGCAGCGCGGGCTGCGACCCGGCCGCGACGTCTCGGTGACCGGCTTCGACGACATCCCCGAGGCCGCGGACGCCGGGTTGACGACGGTCCGGCAACCCAGCACCGACAAGGGCCGCATCGCCGGCGAGCTGCTGCTCGACGCACCCGAAGACCCGGCACGGCGCAAGGTCGTGCTGCCCACCACATTCGTCGTCCGGGCCTCCACCGGACCGATCGCCTCGTGAGGAGTACCAGCATGAACCCGATCGCCAGCATCCTGGCCGTCGAAGCGACCCGGGACTACGCACGCTCGGCGCTGCCGGACGCGCCCACGCTGCCCGACCCGCCGCGCGCGCCCGCCCCGGCGCCATCCGCCGCCGCGCTGCGCCGGGCGACGGCCAGGGGCCTGCGCTGGGCGGCCAACCGGATCGAACCAGGTATCGCGTAACCGCACGGGCCGGGGTCACCGACCCCGGCCCGTCCCGGGCACACGGGTACTCCTGCTCGGTTCCGGACGGGTCGTTGGTCCCTGGTTCGCCGTCGACGGTGGGCGCAGCGTCGATGTGGAGTCCGCGCGTGAGGAGGCAGCCATGGTCACGGTGAAAACGGCCGCGTCGGAGTTCCTGGCGAAGAAGCGGATCGCGGTGACCGGAGTGTCGCGTACGCCGAAGGATCACGGCAGCAACGTGGTGTACCGGCGGCTACGCGATCGCGGCTACGAGGTGTTCGCCGTCAACCCGAACACCGACGAGGTCGAAGGCGACCGGTGCTACCACGACCTGAAGTCGGTACCCGGCCGGGTCGAGGCGGTGGTCATCGGTACCCGGCCGGAGACGGCCGAGGCCACCATGCGGGAGTGCGCCGACCTGGGCATCGGGTACGTGTGGATGCACCGGGGGCCCGGCCCGAGCAGCGTGTCCGACGAGGCCACCGCATACGGCCGCGAGCACGGGATCACCGTCATCGACGGGGGCTGCCCGTTGATGTTCGGTCCCACGGCCGACTTCGGGCACAAGATGATGCGCTTCGTGCTCACCCGCACGGGCAAGGTGCCGAAGGAGGTATGACTCAGAGCACCGCGTCGGCCAGCCGGTCCACCTCGTCGAGGTCGGCCACGGTCGGGTTGAACACCAGATCGGTGACGCCGACGCCGGCGTACGCCTCGGCGAGCTGCCTGGCGGCCTCCGGGGTGCGGACGGCGCTCTCCACGATGGCGTCGACCCAGTCGGCGAACCCGTAATACCTGCGCAGCGCGGCCCTTGACGCCTCCGGGTCACTCAGGCCGTAGTAGGTCAGCGCGGCGATCCGCGGCTCGCCCTCGCGGCCGGCCTCCTGCCAGGCCCGGCGAACCTTCTCGATCATCGGCGCCGTCATGTCGGGGCCGCCGCCGCCCGCGGTCCATCCGTCGCCGTAGGCGACCGCCCGGCGTACCGACGCGTCGGTGCTCCCGCCGACCAGCACCGACACCCGGTTGCCGGCCGCCGGAGGCGGACCGACCGGGAACTCGTCGCCGGTCACCGGCTCGCCGGCCCAGGCGCGGCTGAGCAGGTCGAGGGTCTCGTCCATCAGCCGGCCGCGCCGGTCGAACGGCCGGTCCATCGCGGCGAAGTCGTCCGGGCGCCCACCCACCCCGAGGCCCAGCGTCAGCCGTCCGCCGGACAGCGCGTCCAGGCTGGCGGTCGCCTTGGCCAGCCACACCGGCGGGTACGCCGGGGCGAGCAGGATGTTGGTCGTCAGGCCGATTCGCGTCGTCGCACCGGCCGCGACGGCGAGCGCGGTCAACGAGTCGTAGGTCGGGTACACGATCCGGTCGATCGTCGCGAGCCTGGCGAAGTCGCGCTGCTCGGCGCGGCGGGCCCAGTCGACGATCGTTGGCCCGGCAACGGCCAGCGTGTTCGGCAGTCCGATCCCGATGTCCATCCGGCCCTCCCAGCGGCACGGCGGGCGAATCCCCGGACCATCCTGCCAGACAACCGAGCCGCCCGGCCGGGACCCGACCGACTACGGTGTCCTGGTGCCGGTGACGGTCGGGGAGTCGCGGCGGCTGCTGGCCGTTCACCGGTGCTGACCACTGCCGTGACCGGCCTGGAAGCCCTGCCGTACGTGCTGTTCGGGCCCTGTCGCCACCGGAGATCCCGGTATACGTGGTCCGGGTCCTGGTACCCGGACTGGAGTCCTGGGGTATCGACCGCTCGAAGCTCGGCAACCGCGCGGCGGCCGCCTGGAACCGGGCCGTCGCGGAGATCCGCTAAGCTCTCCCCCGCGGCGGCGGTCCAGCGCCGAACCCCTTCTGGCTCACCCCAGCGCAGCCGACCAGGGGCAAAGGGGGACAGACTCCCGGACCGATCCTGTTCGGCTGGTAGGGTCCTGTCTCCGACGCCCGTCGGGTCGACCGCTGGGGGGTTGGTCGGGCGGTCGTCGAGTGAGGACTCCACGTGCCACGCCAGAAGAACTTCAAGCGGATCGTCCGCACCCGCATGGCCAAGACCGGCGAGTCGTACACCGCCGCCCGCGCCCGCCTGGCACCGCCCGGGCCGGCCGCGCCGCCGCTGCCGGCCGATCCCGACTCGGCCGCCCTGGCCCGCGCGCTCGCGGCGGCCGGGTACCCCGACCTCACCGAGCACCTGCTGTTCGGCGTCGCGGGCGGCATCGGATTCGGGTACCTCGTGTTCGTCTACACCGGCTGGACCAGCGTCAACCTCGACGGCCGGTTCAACGCGCTCTACTTCGAGAGGAAGAACTCCATCGAGACGGCGAGCGCCCGCCTCGGGATACCGCTGCGGGTCAGGCCGACGTCTGACCCGGCGGCGGCCGAGCGGTACCTGCGGGAGGCCCTCGCCACGGTGCCCGAGGTCGCCGTCGTCGTGGATCTCACCCGGATCAGCGCGTCGGCGCCGGGACCGTACCGGCCCCACCCGGTGACGGTCGCCGCGGACCGCGGCGGGCGGCTGACCGTCACCGGCCTGCCGCGCGGCCGGGTCACGATGGACTGGCCCGAGCTGATCGCCGCCCGCTGGACCCACGCGAAGAAGTACGGCGGCCTGTACCGGTTCGGCCCACCCGCCGGGCCGCTCGATCTGGCGGAAGCCGTGCGCGCGGCGATCGGGCGGACGGCTGACTGCCTGCTCGCCCCCGACCGGAGCCGGTTCGACGGCAGCTTCGGGATACCCGGCATCCGCCGGTGGGCCGCGCTGCTCACCGACCCGCGCGACCGGAAGGGCTGGCCGAAGCTGTTCGCCGAGCCGGACGCACTGCACGACGCGATGGCTTCGGTGGCGCGTGGGCTGCGCGATCCCGCCCGGCGCCGGTACGCGGCCTTCCTCGACGAGGCGGCCGCGCTGCTCGACGCGCCCGCGCTGGCCGGCGTCGCGGAAACCTACCGCGGCCTCGGTGACCGCTGGACCGAGCTGACCACGCGAACGCGGACCCCCGCCGAGTTGGCCGGGCCACTGCCCGACCTCGCCGACGCCGAGGAGGCCGCCGCGCTGTCCCTGCGCGCGGCCGTGGCCGGAAGGGGCTGACCGCCGTGGACACCAACCCCACCCCGCAGGTACTCATCGACGAGCTGCCCAGCCGGTTCCGCGCCGACCTCGCCGGTACCACCAAGGCCCTCGTTCAGCTCGAACTGTCCGGCGAGCACGGTGGCCTCTGGTGGGTCCGCATCGCCGGCGGGCGGTGCACCGTCGGTACCGGTCCGGTCGCCAAGCCGGACGTGCGGCTCATCATGTCGGCGAGCGACTACGTCCGGATCCGGCTCGGCCGACTGGACCCGGTCGCCGCGGCCATGCCGGGCGGACCGATGACGGTCGTCGGCAGGTACGGCGTCGCGGTCAAGTTCGCTAAGCTGTTCGGTACCCGCTGACCGGGCGTGGCCGGCCGACCACGGCCGGTCGGCCACGAACGGCCCTGTGGTGCGTTTAGCCGACATACGTCGGCCGTGACCGGCGCGGTTGCGGGTTGTGCCGGCACGTCGCGGCCGATGATGATGTCCCCGTGCCGGACCTGGTCTCTGTCGCCATCGTCGACGACCATCCGATCGCGCGCCGGGGGGTCGAGAGTGCGCTCGCGGATGCCGGCGATCTGACCGTGGTCGCGTCGGTGGATTCCGTCACGGAGCTGCACCACCGGCCGGACATCGTCGTCCTCGACCTGTACTGCGACGGCGACCGGCCCTGCCTCGCGGCGATCACGCAGTGGTCGGCCCACACCCGGATCCTCGTCATGTCGGCCTCCGGCCGGCCGGAGGACGTGTTGGGCGCGGTCCGGGCCGGCGCCGGGGGGTACATCACCAAGCGGGCCCAGCCGGCAATGTTCGTCGCCGCGACGCGCACCGTCGCCGCCGGCGGATTCTGGCTGTCGTCCCAGCTCGCCGACATCATGCAGAGCGAGCTGAGCGAGCCGGCCCCGGCGACCCCCCGGGCGCACCTGTCGCCGCGCGAGGAGCAGACGCTGGACCTGATCGCCCGGGGGTACACCCACGCCCAGGCGGCCACCCGGATGGGCGTCACCAAGGCCACGGTGGACACCTACGTCGAACGGATCCGGGCCAAGCTCCAGGTCGGCAACAAGGCCGAGCTGACCCGCGCCGCGCTGCGCGGCCCCGGCGCGGGCGGCGTCCGGACCGAGGAGCGGGCGTGAGGTGACCCGGCACACCGACCGCGCCGACGCCATGCTGGCCCGCGCGGCCGCGCTGTTCCGGATCGGCGGGCTGGTCCAGATCGCGGGAGCGCTGTCCACCGTGTGGATCCAGTACCGCCACCCGCTGGCGACGCTGTGGCTGGCGCTGGCCGTCGCGGTGGAGAGCGCCGCCCTGGCCGGCACGTGGCTGCGCCGCCGCCGGGTCGAGCCCCGCTGGCTCACCGCGGACCTGGCGTTCTGCGCGGTCGCGCTGCTCGCGAACGCCGCGACGGTACCGGCCGACGCGGTACACACCTGGGCCTTCTTCATGTACCCCTTCACGCTGCTCGCCTGCGTCGCGGTCGGCGCCGGGTACCGGGAGCCGTGGCAGGTGCTGGCCGGCGCCGCCGCGCTCGCGACCGGCTACCTCGTCGCCGCGCTGGGGATCCTCGGCGAGCCGGCCTGGAACGCCGGCTCGAACGCGCTGAGCTACCTCGCCAACTGCGTCGTCACCTGGCTGGTCGCGCGGGAGCTGCGCCGGTCGGGCCGGATCGCCGACGGTCGCGAGGCCGACGCGCTCGCCCAGGCCGCCGAGCTGGCACGCGAGCGCGAGGCGGCCCGGTACACCCGGATGCTGCACGACCGGGTGCTGCAGACGATGGAGATGCTCGCGAAGGGCGACTGGCTCGCCGACCACGACGTCCGGTCCCTGGTCCTGGAGGAGGCGGCCTGGCTGCGCGCCGTGGTGGACGGCGCACCGCCGGACGGCGCGGGCGACCTGCTCGCCGGGCTGCGGGCGGTGGTGCTGGACCAGGCGCGGCGTGGCCTCCACGTGGAACTGAACGACACCGCCCTGCGCGCGGTGCGGCGGCGCGACCTGGTGCCGGCGCCGGTGGCCGAGGCGGTGTGCGGCGCGGTGCGCGAGGCGGTCACCAACGTCGGCAAGCACGCGGGCGTCGGCGAGGCCGTGGTCCGGGCCGTCCTGGACCCGCACCGCATGGCGCTACGGGTCAGCATCGTGGACCACGGCCGGGGGTTCGACCCCAACCAGGTGGCACCGGGGACCGGGCTGATCCGTTCGGTACGCAGCCGGATGGCGCAGGTCGGCGGTACCGCGCGGGTGGACAGCGCACCCGGCTGCGGCACCGAGGTCGAGCTGTCGGTACCGCTGCGGCCGCACCACACGACGCCGTAGGGCCATTGGCCGACATGACATCGACGACGGTACCGCCGAGGCTCTTGTACCGTGCGGAAACTCTTATTGGCGGCAATGGTCGCCGCGGTAGCCGGCGCCGGTGGGGTCGCGGTGGTGATGACCGCGCACGCGGACACCCGGGCGCCGTCCGGCCCGGACGTCTCCGCGTTCCAGGGCAGCGTGAACTGGGCCGCGGTGAAGGGCAACGGGGCGTCGTTCGCCTACGTCAAGGCGACCGAGGGCGCGGGGTACGTCAACGCCTTCTTCGCCCAGCAGTACAACGGCTCCTACCAGGCCGGACTGATCCGCGGCGCGTACCACTTCGCGCTTCCCGACCGGACCGGCGGCGCGCAGCAGGCGGACTACTTCGTGGACCACGGCGGTGGCTGGTCGGCGGACGGGAAGACGCTGCCCGGCGCGCTGGACATCGAGTACAACCCGTACGGCCCGACCTGCTACGGGAAGTCCGCGCCGCAGATGGTGGCCTGGCTGCACGACTTCCTCGACCGGTACCGCGTCCGCGCCGGCCGTGACGCGGTCATCTACACCACCACGAACTGGTGGCAGACGTGTACCGGCAACAGCCCGTCGTTCAGCGCGAACCCGCTGTGGCTGGCCTGCTACTGCGGGTCCGCCGGGGCCCTGCCGGCGAGCTGGTCGTTCTGGACCTTCTGGCAGTGGGCCGACCACGGCGTCTTCCCCGGCGACCAGGACGTCTTCAACGGCGCGGCGGACCGGCTGCGCGCCCTCGCGCTGGGCGACCGCCCGAAGCCGGTCGCGGAGACCTGGATCAACCCGACCACCAACAAGTGGCTGGACCTCGACCACGCGTACCCCGCCGACGGCACCCGGATCCAGCTCTGGACCGGCAACGGCAGCGACGCACAGTGGTGGTACCGCAACCCGGCCGGCGACGGCTGGTTCACGCTCACCAACCGGGCGACCGGCAAGTGCGTGGACGTCGAGGGGCCGAGTAGGGCCAACGGCGCGAACGTCCACGAATGGACCTGCTATCGTACCGACAGCCAGCTGTGGCGGTGGGAACCGAAGAACCGGATCGTCAACGGCTGGCCGGTGTTCCAGGTCCGCAACAAGCTCAGCGGCCGGTGCCTGGACATCTCCAACAACGGCACCGCCGACGGCACCCGGATCATCCAGTGGGACTGTCACGGAGGGCCGAACCAGGAGTGGTACTGACCAGGGGGATCGGTATGACCAGCAGAAGGACCGTCATCGCGGCGGCGGCGGGGCTCGGCGTAGCGGCGGGTATCCCGCTCGCCGCGACGGCGGTCGCGGGTGCCGCCGAGACCCCGCCGCTGATCATTCCGCAGACGCTGGCCCGGCGCCGTACGTGGGCGGGCCGCGGTACCCGGGTCCAGAAGACCTCGTTCGCGCTCAGCCACCTGGCCGTGGGCTGGACCGGCCAGGGTCAGCCCGGGGTGCGGATCCGGTCGGCGTCCGGCTGGGGTGACTGGCAGGCCGTGCACCCCTGCCACGCGGGGAAGGACGGCGCCATCGGGGCGGGGCGGTGGGCGCTGGTCACCGCGTCGGGCGCGCTCGGGTACGAGATCGACTCGGCCGGCCTGACCAGGCTGTCGGCCACCGAGTTGAACACCGTCGACGGGCCACCCCGGACCACGGCCGCGCCGGCCGCCGGCCTGGTGCAGCTCGGCGGGCGCTGGGTGCGGGTACGGTACCTGAGCCGGGCGGCGTGGGGCGCGGACGAGTCGCTGCGCTTCTCCAACGGCACCGAGGTCTGGCCGCCGGAGTACTTCCCGGTGCAGACGCTGACCGTGCACCACACGGCCGGCGCGAACCACGACCCCAATCCCGCTGCGACCGTCCGGGCCATCTACTACTACGACGCCATCACCCAGGGCTGGGGCGACATGGGGTACCAGCTCCTCATCGACGAGGCCGGCAACCTCTACGAGGGGCGCTGGTCGGGTACCGACCCCCTGCCGGTCTTCGGTACGACCCCCGGCCCCGACGGGCGGCCGCAGATGGTGAACGGCGCGCACGTGGCGGGGTACAACGCCGGCAACATCGGGGTGGTGCTGCTCGGCACCTTCACCAGCCAACTCCCCACCGCGGGCGCGTGGCATTCGCTGACCGCCGTGCTGGCCGGCCTGGCCGGCGTCGAACGGCTGGACCCGGAGGGCACCACCAACTACGTCAACCCGGTCAGCGGCGCGACCAGGACGGTGCGCACGATCTCCGGGCACCGCGACTGGGCCGCCACCGAATGTCCGGGCAACACGTTCTACCCGCAACTGCCGGCCGTCCGCCACGAGGTCGCGAGGCTCGCTTCGGCCGCACGGCCCTGAAATGTCGGCGCTCGCTGCGCTCGCGCGGCCCCGACGCTCCTGGTGAAAGCTACCGAGTCTGCGGTTGGTCCAGGCGCAGGATGGTCTCCTCGATCTCGGTGCTGCGGGCGTTCGCGTAGGAGGTCTCCGTGCCGACGACACGGAAGCCGGCCTTCTGGAGAACCCTCAACGAGCCGGTGTTGTCGCTCGCGGCACGGGCATGCAGCGGCCGGACGGCGACCAGGTCGAGGAGCAGGGCCAGCGCCCGGCTGGCGATCCCCCGCCCCCAGGCCGACCGGTCGATCCAGTACGTGATCTCCGTGTCACCCTCGAGGACGAAGCTGCCGATGCTGCCGACGAGGCGCCCGTCACAGGTGACCGCCCGCAGCAGGATGTCCGGGGAACCACGCAGCCTGGACATGTGCGCGTCGAACGCGCCGCGGTCGGTGGGGTCCCTGACGGTGAACGCCGCCATCCACACCGACGCCGCGTCGCGCTGCTGCTCGAACAGCGCGTCCAGGTCGGAGTCGTCGACCGGTCGCAGCGCGATGACGGGCATGGGCACAAGCTACCCCGGCCGGGCGGCCGGGGCGCGTCGGCTCCGGATTGTCCGGTTTGTAGGAGGCCGGTGGAAAGAATGCCCTGGCGAGCGGACCTCCGGGGGTACGATCAAATGCTCAGCGGGGAAGGGGGTCGGTGGGGAAGATGACCCTAGAGAGGAACCGATGGCTGGGCGTGGGCCACTCGGCCGCCCCCGCCTCCCAGACCGCGGGCGCCGAGGCGGCCCGGGCCGCGATGGTCGGCGCCGACGCCAAGCTGCTGCTGGTGTTCGCCGCGATCACCC
>JBKPCQ010000222.1:0-14174 GCA_046727455.1 Actinomycetota bacterium
GTGCGAACCGAGAAGGGCAGTACAGCACGTCTATGCAGCTCACGCCCTATCAAGCGCGCGAACTAAACCGGGAGCCGCTTTCCCCGGCGTCTTCCGGAATGGTTGATGCAACGGTTCAACTGAGCCGGTGATCCACACGTAACGAGGCACAGGGGCGAGACTCCGGTTCCGGGCCTGTGCCGCCGAGATTCCTTGGCGGTTCGCCGACTTAGGTCCGTGCCGTCAGGTGAGCGCGTCCGGCCGTCTGGTCCTTCTCCGGGTTACGCCGGCCTGGGGACGGGGTTGTACCGGGCGGCTGGGCGTGCGCTGCAGGTCTGACGTGGAGGGAAGTCATGGTCGAGGACCGGGTGCCGTTTACTGCCGGTGATGTCTTGTCGGTGGAGTCTGGGGAGTATCCGCCGAGTGTTGGCGATGGGTCCGGTTACGAGTTCTGGGTGATTGACGGAGCGCTGCGGGCGCCGTCGTCGTCGGGCTTGTGGCTGGTGACTGGTTGGGAGTTGGCGGCCGGTACGCAGGAGTTGGTCAGGCTGCGGACGGTATGCGTGCCGGCGTCCACGCCCCGGGCGTGCTGGCGAGGGTGTCCGCCCAAGCCGTATCGGGATGCGGCGGAGGGCTGGGCGCAGCCGACGCAGGTGTTGCCGATCGTCACCGTGGGCGGGTGGATGCGCCGGGGTGCGATCGGTGGTGATCGGCGGACGTTGCTGACCCGGCTGGCCGCCCGGAGCGCCGCGCCGGTTGCCGGAGTCCGGTCGGCCGGTGGGCGTCATGCCGACCGCCGAACCCAGGGAAACGACTTGTGATGAGGGCGCACCAGGCGACGGGGTTAGATGTTGACCGGCCGCACGCGGCCCGGATTTACAATTACTGGCTCGGCGGCAAGGACCACTTCAAGCCCGACCGGGACGCGGGTGACGAGCTGGCCGCGAAGTTGCCTAGCCTGCCGGTCGCGGCCCGCGCCAACCGGGCCTTCATGGTCCGGGTGGTCCGGCACCTGGCAGCCGGATACGGCATCCGGCAGTTCCTGGACATCGGTACCGGACTGCCGGCGGCGCCGAACCTGCACGAGGTGGTGCAGGGTATCGCCCCCGCCGCGCGGGTCGTCTACGTCGATAACGACCCTCTGGTGCTGGTGCACGCGCGGGCTCTGTTGACCAGCACCCCGCCGGGCACCACCGACTACATCGCCGGCGACCTGCACGCCCCGGGCGGCATCGTCGAGCAGGCCCGAGGAATCCTGGACTTCGCTGAGCCGGTGGCGGTGACCCTGCTGGCGATCCTGCACCTGTTCGGCGATGACGCCGAGGTGCACCGGATCCTCGCGGAGCTGACCGGGCCGCTGTGCGGCGGGAGCGCCGTGGCGGTGTCGGTGGTGACTGGGGACAGCGACCCGGACCGGGCGCGGGCCGCGCAGGCGGTGGCCGGCAAGCACGGCCTGAGCGTGACCCTGCGGCCCAAGGCCGAGGTGGCCGCGATGCTGGCCGGGCTGGATGTGCTCGGCCCGGGCGTCAGGCTGGTGCACCGGTGGCGGCCCAACCCTGCCGATCCGGATCTGGCCGACCGGGACGTGCACTTGTGGGGCGCGGTCGCGGTCAAACACGACCCTCGGGCGAGCGGGGGCGGGGTCTGAGATGGGGCCGCGAGCAGGCGTGCTGGTTCGCCGGACCGGGCACGGGTGGCGGGCGGAGATTGGTGCGCCGGGCCGGTGGTTTGAGGCGCGGAACCTGTCTGGCCTGTTCGCCCGACTGCGGCTGCTGGTCGACCCGGCCACCACCCGGCTGATGTTCCACACCGGCGATGCCGAGTTGGACGCGCTGCTGGACGAGATCCGCACCGCCTGGCGCCGGGCGGACGCCGCCAGCCGCACGGCTCGGGCGTTGGCCGATCGGCTGCTGTCGCGCCCGGACGGGCTGTCCAACCGGGACATCGCCGCGCTGATCGGGAAGTCGCATCAACGCGTGGCCCAACTCCGCCAGCAGCATCGCCACCACGGCAACGAAGACGACCCGGGTCGTGACGGCCCGGCCTGCTGAAACCAACCAACCAGCCAACCAATGAGGGAGCAACGCCACAGCGATGACGGAATCAACCAAACCGGCCACGCCGCAGACGACACCGCAGGTGCGGATCCGGCGCCGGGTGCTGCTGACCCCGAACTACTGCCTGGTGCACCCGGACACCGAGCGTCGGGTTCGGGTGATCGGCCTGCTCCACGCCGGGGAGCCCGGCTACTACCTGCAGATCAAGCAGATCGTGGAGATGCTGCGGCTGGGTGGGGCCGAGATACACAGCGAGGGCACCGGCCTGGGCGATCTGATCCGCAACCCGCCGCCGGACCTGACCGCCGAGGAGAAGGAAATCCTTGACCTTCAGGTCGCCGCCGACCGGGGCGCCGCCCGGCACGCCACCCCGGATCCGGCGTGGGTGCACCAGTACGCGGGCTTCGGCGGCTGGCCGACCGGTTGGCAGCGCATCGACCTGCCCTATCTGCAGGAGCTTCGGGCGATCGGCACCGAGCCGATCGGGCGGCAGCTTCGCCTGGCCCTAGCCAGCCAGGGATCCGGCCCGGCCCCGTCGAAGGTGGACGGCGGCCAGCACGCCGAGGTCGGGACATACTGGGCGGACATGCGCCGGCAGAACGCGGTGTGGATCGCCGGCGACCGGATCCTGCGCTTCCCCGCCCGGGTGGTCCGGCACCGGCCGGCCGAGGTCGTCGACCAGGTCCGGGCCGCGCTGCTGGCCGCCGGATGGCGCCCGCCGGCCTGAGATCGTGGACGCCCGCACCCCCTCGGAGGGGTGTAGGCGTCCAAGATTCACGAACCCGAGCGACGGAAGATCTTGCGGCCGAGCCAGACCACCGGGTCGTACTGCTGGTCGACGACCCGCTCCTTCATCGGGATGATCGCGTTGTCCGTGATCTTGATGTGCTCCGGGCAGACCTCGGTGCAGCACTTGGTGATGTTGCAGTACCCCAGTCCCTGCTCCTGGACCGTGTACTCCTTGCGGTCCGGGCGCGCGTCGAGCGGGTGCATGTCCAGTTCAGCGGCGCGGATGAAGAAGCGCGGCCCGGCGAACGGCGGCTTGTTCTCCTCGTGGTCGCGGATCACGTGACAGGTGTTCTGGCAGAGGAAGCACTCGATGCACTTGCGGAACTCCTGCGAGCGCTCCACGTCGACCTGCCGCATCCGGTACTCACCGGGCTTGAGGTCGGCGGGCGGCGCGAACGCCGGCATCTCCCGGGCCTTGGTGTAGTTGAACGACACGTCGGTGACCAGGTCCCGGATGACCGGGAAGGTACGCAGCGGGGTGACCGTGACGGTCTCGCCCTCCGCGAAGACCGACATCCGGGTCATGCAGCCCAGCCGCGGCTTGCCGTTGATCTCCATGGAGCAGGAGCCGCACTTGCCGGCCTTGCAGTTCCAGCGCACCGCGAGGTCGGGCGCCTGGGTGGCCTGGAGCCGGTGGATGACGTCGAGGACGACCTCGCCCTCGTTCACCTCCACCTGGAAGTCCTCCAGCCGGCCGCCGGCGGCGTCGCCGCGCCAGACCCGGAATTTACGCACCGAGCCCATCACTCACCGTCCTTAGCGGGCTGGTACGTCGCCAGCTCCTCGTCGGTCATGTACTTCTTCAGCTCCGGCAGCTCGAACAGCGACAGCAGCTCCGGCCGCAGGGTCGGTACCGGCTTGCGGACCAGCCCCACCTCGCCGGTTGAGGTCAGCGAGCAGACCAGGTTGACCTGGCGCCACTTCGGGTCCATCTGCGGGAAGTCCTCCCGGGTGTGGCCGCCGCGCGACTCGTCGCGCTCCAGCGCGGCGCGCGCCGTGCACTCCGAGACCAGCACCATGTTGCGCAGGTCGAGCGCCAGGTGCCAGCCGGGGTTGAACCGCCGGCCGCCCGGCGCGGACACCCGCCCGATCCGCTCCTTCAGGTCGCCGAGCAGCTTGAGCGACTCCTCCAGCTCCGACTTGCGCCGGATGATCCCGACCAGGTCCTGCATCACCTGCTGGAGGTCGTGCCAGACCTCGTACGGGTTCTCGCCGCCCTCCCGGGTCAGCGGGGCCAGCGCGGTCTCGATCGCCGCGTCGACCGCGTCGGACGGGACCGGCGGCCGCGCGGCGAGCCCGTCGACGTACAGGGCCGCGTACTCGCCCGCCCGCTTGCCGAACACCAGCAGGTCGGAGAGGGAGTTGCCGCCCAGCCGGTTGGAGCCGTGCATGCCGCCGGAGACCTCACCGGCGGCGAAAAGACCTTCGACGGTACCGCCGGCAGCCGCCGTGTCGGGGTCGACCTCCACCCCGCCCATGACGTAGTGACAGGTCGGGCCGATCTCCATCGGCTGGGCCGTGATGTCGACGTCGGCCAGCTCCTTGAACTGGTGGTACATCGACGGCAGCCGCTTGAGGATGTACTCGGCCGGGCGGCGCGAGGCGATGTCCAGGTACACCCCGCCGGCCGGGGTACCCCGTCCGGCCTTGACCTCGGCGTTGATCGCGCGGGCCACCTCGTCGCGGGGCAGCAGCTCGGGCGGGCGCCGGTTGTTGTCCGGGTCGGTGTACCAGCGGTCGGCCTCCTCCTCGGTCTCCGCGTACTGCTGGCGGAACACGTCCGGCACGTAGTCGAACATGAACCGCTTGCCCTCGGAGTTCTTCAGCACCCCGCCGTCGCCCCGGACCGACTCGGTGACCAGGATGCCCTTGACCGACGGCGGCCACACCATGCCCGTCGGGTGGAACTGGAGGAACTCCATGTTGATCAGGGTGGATCCGGCGCGCAGGGCGAGCGCGTGCCCGTCGCCGGTGTACTCCCAGGAGTTCGACGTCACCTTGTAGGACTTGCCGACGCCGCCGGTGGCCAGCACGATCGCGGGCGCCTCGAACAGCACGAACTCGCCGGTCTCGCGGTAGTACGCGAGGGCGCCCGCGACCTGGTTGCCGGACAGCAGCAGATCGGTGATCGTCACCTCGGCGAAGACTCGGATGCCGCTCTCGTAGTCGCCGGTCGCCGCGTGGTCCTCCTGCTGGAGCGAAACGATCTTCTGCTGGAGGGTGCGGATCAGCTCCAGGCCGGTACGGTCGCCGACGTGTGCCAGCCGGGGGTACTCGTGGCCGCCGAAGTTGCGCTGCGAGATCCGGCCGTCCGGGGTGCGGTCGAACAGGGCCCCGTACGTCTCCAGCTCCCACACCCGGTCCGGCGCCTCCTTGGCGTGCAGCTCGGCCATCCGGAAGTTGTTGAGGAACTTCCCGCCGCGCATGGTGTCCCGGAAGTGCACCATCCAGTTGTCGTTGCTGTTGACGTTGCCCATGGCGGCCGCCGCGCCGCCCTCGGCCATGACCGTGTGCGCCTTGCCGAACAGGGACTTGGAGATGATCGCGGTCCGCTTCCCGGCCAGCCGGGCCTCGATCGCCGCGCGCAGCCCGGCGCCGCCCGCCCCGACCACCACGACGTCGTACTGGTGTCGCTCAAGCTCAGTCATCTTTATCGATCCTCAGCCGATGAACCGCAGGTCGGAGATCCACTGCGCGGACACCGCCATCACGTAGAAGTCGGTCAGCGCGAGGGTGCCCAGGGTGACCCAGGCCAGCAGCATGTGCCGCGTGTTGAGCCTGGACACGAACAGCCAGAACCGGTACCGCAGGGGGTGCCTGGAGAAGTGCTTGAGCCGGCCGCCGGTGATGTGCCGGCACGAGTGGCAGGACAGCGTGTACGCCCACAGCAGCACCACGTTTCCGACGATGATGACGTTGCCCAGCCCGATGCCGAGGTGCTCGGTGCCCCGGAACGACCGGATCGCGTCCCAGGTGTTGATCACCGAGATGAGCACCGCGGCGTAGAAGGCGTACCGGTGCGCGTTCTGGAAGATCAGCGGGAACCGCGTCTCGCCGGTGTACCGCTTGTGCCCGTCCGGCACGGCGCAGGCCGGCGGGGAGAGCCAGAAGCCGCGGTAGTAGGCGCGCCGGTAGTAGTAACAGGTGAACCGGAACAGCAGGAGGAGCGGCAGGCTCAGCAGCGCGAGCGGGACGGGGATGATGATCCGGGACGGGAGGAACCGGCCGAACTCCGCCGCGGCCGGGTCGCACGCCGTCGACGTGCAGGGCGAGTAGAACGGGGTGAGGTAATGGAACCCGGGGCCTTCCACGAAGTACCACTTCTGCATGAACACCCGGACCGTCGCGTAGGCCAGCCAGGCGGTCAGTCCCACCACCGTCAGCAGCGGCGCCAGCCACCACCGGTCGGTCCGCAACGTCCTCGCCGGGATCTCGGCGCGCGGCTGCGCCCCGCTCGGCATCGTCGCCGTCGTCGTCATCGTTACCTTCGCTCCCTGAAAGCGGGCGTGTGCTGTGCACACGGTACGCTGGCCCCCGCTCCGCCTGCGTAGGGAGTCTGGCGCGTAACCCGCCCGCAACGGAAGCCGTGACGTCACACTCCGCGCTGGTGTGCGGAACCTCACTCAGCCGGAGGCGCCGCCGGTGAAGTTCCAGGCCGCGAGGCGCAGCGCGGGCGCGGCGAAGCAGGCGAGGTCCCAGCCGGTCACCCCGGGGGCGGCGTGCGCGCCGACACCCAGCACCGCACCCGGGGCCAGCGCCTGGGGGTACGACTGGGTGAAGCGCAGGTTCCGGACCGGGCGGGTGATCTCCCCGTTTTCGATCAGCCAGACGCCGTTGCGGGTCAGCCCGGTCATCACCAGCGTGCGGGGGTCCAGCACCCGGGTGTACCAGTGGTCGGTCACCAGCAGCCCGCGGCCGACCCCGGTGACCAGGTCCAGCACCGCGGAGTCGGTGGCCGGGCCCGGTACCTCGGCCGGGGCCGGGCCGGACATGGGGACCAGGGTCACGTTGGTCGGTACCGCCCCCCAGGTGCCGCCGCCGACGATCGCCCGCCCGTTCGAGGCGGTACGGGCGAGGGCCGCCGTGCGCCGGTCGTGCGCCACCGCCTCGCTGACCCCGGCGCGGACCAGGGTGAGCGGCCGCTTCGGCGTGCCGTCGGGGTCGTAGAGCAGCCCGACCTGCCCCGGCGCGGCGGGGTCGTCGACCAGCGTGACGCTCTCGTCGAACTGGGCCCGCCCGAGCGCCACGAAGGACCGGTGCTCGTTGTACATCTTGCCGTTGAACCCGTACAGCGCGAGGCTCTGCAGGATGTCGCCGACGGCGAGCGGCTCCAGCACCACCTCGTACCGTCCGGGTCGCAGCTCGACCGGGTCGGTCCCGGACAGCGCCTTGGCCGCCGCGCGGGCGCCGAGGACCGTACCGTCCACATCGGACAGCCGGGGGCCGGCCTGCCGCGCGGCCCCGTCGGCGGTCGCGGTCCGGGCGATGCCGTCCATGCTCGCCTCGGTCGTGGCGCCCTGCGCGGACTGGCCGGCGGAGTTGGCGAAGGCCGTCGTCTCGTGTGCGGTCCGGCAGAAGCCGGCGGTGGGCAGGCCGCCGGACGCGTCGACGAACGCGCGTACCCGCGCGGCGCGGTCGGCCGGGGTGGCCGCGACGACCTCCTCGTCGACGGCGACCGGCTCGTCGACCGGGCTCGGCGGCGCGAGGCCCGGCCAGCCCGGGTCGGGTGGGCAGTGCCGGGACGCGGCGACGGTGCGGGCGGCGAGGTCGCGCAGTGCGTCGGGGACGGTGAGCGTGGTCGAGCCGGTGGCGGTCCGGCCTTCACGATGCAGGCGCAGCCGGACGGTCGTGGTGGCGTCGGCGACGTTCTGGTGGATGTACGAGTTGGCGAACCGGGTCAGTGCCAGCGTGCGCCGCACGACGTGTACCTCGGCCTCGGTGCCCGGGCCGGCCACGACCCGGACCAGCTCCAACACCCGGACGGCCAGGTCCAGCTCGGTCAACGTGGTCATCCGTGCACCCCCACCCGTACCCCGGTGAAGCGGGCCGGCGCGGACGGGTGGCCGGTGTGGCCCACCTGCCCGGGCTGGCCCTTGCCGCAGTTGGGGGTGCCCCAGGCCACCGTCTCCGAGGACAGCATGTCCATCGAGCGCCAGAACAGCGGCCCGATCCCGGTGTACGTCGGGTTGCGCAGCATCCGGCCGCGCTTCCCGCCCCGCACCTCCCACGCGATCTCGCAGCCGAACTGGAAGTTGAGCCGCTTGTCGTCGATCGACCAGGAGCGGTTGTTCTCCATGAGGACGCCGTCGTCGGTGGCCGCGATGATCTCGTCGAGCGTGTGCGGGCCGGGCTCCAGCCCGACGTTGGTCATCCGTACCATCGGCAGCCGCGCCCAGCCGTCGGCCCGGACGCTGCCGCCGTAGTCCAGGCCGGCCACGGCGGCCGAGTCCCGCCCGGCAAGCACGCCCACCCACTGTCCATTGTGGACAGCGTACCGGCGGGCGGCCGGGGTGCCCTCGTCGTCGTACCCGAACGACCCCAGCGCGCCGGGGATGCCCGGGTCGATGACGATGTTCATCAGCTCCGAGCCGTACATCAGGTTGCCCAGCTTGTTCAGGTCCAGCCAGGAGGTACCGGCGAACGCCGCCTCCCAGCCGAGGATCCGGTCCAGCTCGATGGCGTGCCCGACCGACTCGTGGATCTGCAGCGCCATCTGCTCGCTGCCGAGGATCAGGGTGGTCTCCCCGGCCGGGCACCCGGGCGCGGACAGCAGCGCCCGCGCCTCGTCGCCGATGCGCGCCGCCTGCGCACCGAGGTCCAGCTCCGTCACCAGCTCCCAGCCCCGGGTGCCGTACTGGCCCCGGTAGGACGGGTACGAACGGCGCTGGGTCTCCGCCTCGCCGACCGCGGTCGCCGAGATGCCCGCACCGCACTCGCGGATGCGCTGCTCGATCCGGTGCCCCTCGGAGGAGACGAACCACTTGCGGGTGTCCCAGATCTGGTACAGGCCCTCGGCGAGGTCGGCACCGGCCCGGCGCGCCTCGGCGGTCGCCCCGACCAGCAGGTCGCCTTTGTCGGCGAGCGGCACCTCCAGCGGGTCGACCACGCACTCGCTGGCCCACGAGGCCGAGCCGGCCGGTACCGGTACCAGATCCGCGGCGGGACCGGCCACGGACGCCGAGGCGGTGGCGATGGCCGCGGCCCGCTCACCGGCCGCGCGGACCGCGCCGTCAGCCAGATCCGGTACCGCGTAGAAGCCCCAGCCCGACCCGACCAGCGCGCGGACCCCGAGCCCGGCGTTCTCGTCCTGGACCAGCTCCTCGATCTCGCCGTTCTGCGCGGTCATCGACTCGTACCGGCGGTGCATCAGCCGCGCGTCCGCGTACCGCGCCCCGGCGGCCAGCGCCGCCTCGACCGCGACGGTCGCGGAGTCGAACTCCGTCATGCGGAGACCCTACTGGGCCGTCCTACCGCGCCGGTACCCGATCACCACCCTTGACCGGCCGGGTCGGTCGCCGTCGCGGCGAGCTGGTCGATCTGCCGGGCCAGGCTGAGGTCCAGCTCGGTCACCCCGCCCGCGGAGTGGGTGGCCAGCCGGAACGTGACGGTACGCCAGCGGATGTCGATGTCCGGGTGGTGGTCGGCCGCCTCGGCGACCTCGGCGACGGCGTCCACCAGACGGATGCCGGCGAGGAACGAGCGCGCCTTGACCGACCGCTCGATCCCCTTGACGTCGCCGGACCACTCCGGCAGCTCGGCGATGGCCTCGGTCAGCTCGTCGGCGGTCAGTACCGTGGGCATGTCAACCTCCCAGGGCTTGACGGATGAAGTCCAGTTCCAGGCGGAGCAGGCGCTCGCCGACGCCGCCGGCGGTCATGTGGGTCGCGCCGGTCAGCGGGAGCACCGCGTGCGGCCGCCCGGACGCGAGCAGCGCGGCGGACAGCCGGAGGGTGTGCGCGGCGACCACGTTGTCATCGGCCAGGCCGTGGATGAGCAGCATCGGCCGGGCGTCCTCCGGCCCGGTGGGCGGCTCCTGGGCCGGCTCGATCACGCTGTGGTGGGCGTACACGTCGGCGCTCTCCGCGGGCAGGCCGAGGTACCGCTCGCTGTACGCGGTGTCGTAGAGCGTCCAGTCGGTGACCGGCGCGCCGACGATCCCGGCGTGGTACACGTCCGGCCGGCGCAGCACGGCGAGCGCGGCCAGCCACCCGCCGAACGACCAGCCGCGGATGGCGACCCGGGACAGGTCGAGGTCGGGATGCTTGTCGGCCAGGGCGTGCAGCGCGTCGACCTGGTCGCCGAGCACCACGTCGGCCAGCCGGCGGTGGACCACCTTCTCGAAGCTGGGCGACACGCCGGGGGTACCCCGGTTGTCGATCACGACCACGGCGAACCCGGCGTCGGCCCACCACTGCCGTTCCTGCCAGCGCGACCGGGCGGCGAGCACCTCCTGGTGGCCGGGGCCGCCGTAGATGTCGACGAGGACCGGCAGCTTGCGGCCGGCGACGTGCTGGCGGGGGTACAGGACGCCGGTGGGCAGCCGCCGGTCGGTGACCCGGGCCAGGACCGGGCGGGCGGCGTACGGTACGGCGGCCGAGAGGTTGCGCAGCTCGCCGATCCGTTCGCCCGAGCGCAGCACGGTCCACCGGGTACCGGAATGATCCAGGGACACCGCGCCGACGACGATGGTGTCGCCGCCGCCGGCGCCGACGTGGATGCCCGCCCCGGAGGTGAGCCGCTCGGCGTCCACCACGGGCGCGCCCGCCCGCGTGCCGACCAGGTACAGCTGCTGCTCGCTGGGCTCGCCGTCGCTCGCCTCGACGAGCAGCGTGCCGTCGCGCAGCCGCGCGCAGACCCGGTGGACGTACAGCGACGGCGGGGTGAGCAGGCTGCCGTCGGCGAACAGGCACCGGGCGTCGTACCCGTCGTGGGCCAGCTCGCCGCCCACGAGGACGCGGCCGTCGCCGAGGTATGCGGGGGTACCCGGGACCGGCGCGACCCACCGCGGGTCGGCCAGCTCGGCGTGCACCTGGGTCTCGCCGGTCCGCGGGTCGATCGCGAGCACCAGCCCGTGCTGCTGGAGCCGGCGCAGCACGGTGACCAGCGGCCCGCCCAGCTCGGTCCACGACACGGACACCAGGTAGGGGTACGTCTCCCGGTCCCAGTGCACGTCGACCCAGCCGCCGTCGAGGTCGAGCAGGTGCAGGGTGACCTCGGCGTTGGGCGCGCCGGCGTGCGGGTACGCCACCATGCGCGGTGCGGAGGCCGGGTCGGCCGGGTCGTGCAGGGTCCAGCGGGGTACCCGGGCCTCGTCGACCCGCGCCGCGAGCAGCGAGCGGCCGTCCGGCGCCCACCAGTACCCACGGAACCGGCTGAACTCCTCGGCCGCGATGAACTCGGCCAGCCCCCAGGTGATGCCCTCCTCGCCGGCGATGAGGGTGTCCGGATCGGTGATCCGCAGCGAGCCACCCGTGACGTAGGCGATCCGGGCGCCACCGGGGTCGGGCCGCGGGTCGATGACCGACCCCGGCGCCGGGACCTCGGCGACCGACCCGGCCACCAGGTCGGCGCGGAACAGCCGGCCGGCCAGGGTGAAGGCGGCCACGGTGGCGGCGGGGTCGGTCGCGTACGAGCCGATCCCGCCCGCGGACAGCCGCAGCCGCTCCCGCAGCGCCCGCTCCTCGGGCGGCAGGTCCCCGGCGTCGGCCAGCAGGGCGGCCGGCTCGGCGACCAGCCGCTCGGCGCCACTGGCCACATCGAAGACGTACAGCCGGTCGGCCGGGTCCTCCGGGCCGGCGGAGCGCAGGAACACCACGCGGGAACCGTCGTTCGCGACGCTCAGCGCGCGGGGCGCCCCGGACGAGAACCGACGGGTACGAGCGGCAAGCTCCGGATACTCCATCCGCTCATGATGCCGTAACTCCGGCGCTCGTTCCGCAACTCCGGCGCTCGCTCCGCAACTCCGGCGCTCGCTCCACTCGCGCGGCCCCGACGCTCCTTAGGCGACGTCTTCCCTCGTCGCTGCGCTCCTCAGTCCAGACGCCGCCCGCGTCGGGGCGCTCCTCAGTCCAGACGCCGCCCGCGTCGGGGCGATCCTCAGTCCAGACGCCGCCCGCGTCGGGGCGATCCTCAGTCCAGACGCCGCCCGGGTCGGGGCGGGGGCGGGGCCGCGTAGAGTGGCCGCGTGACACTCCCGGACAGGCGCATCCTCTTCGTCCACGCGCACCCCGACGACGAGTCGATCGCCACCGGCGCCACCATGGCCCACTATGTCGCGGCGGGCGCCCACGTCACGCTGGTCACCTGCACGCTCGGCGAGGAGGGCGAGATCCACGTCCCGGAGCTGGCCCGGCTGGAGGCCGCCCAGGCGGACCAGCTCGGCGGGTACCGGATCGGGGAGCTGGCCGCCGCGTGCGCGGCGCTGGGCGTGACCGACCACCGGTTCCTCGGCGGTGCCGGGCGGTACCGCGATTCGGGAATGATGGGCCTGCCAACCAACGACCACCCCCGGGCCTTCTGGCGGGCCGACCTGGACGCCGCGGCCGGCCTACTGGTCGAGGTGATCCGGGAGGTACGGCCGCAGGTCCTGGTCACCTACGACCCGGATGGCTTCTACGGGCACCCGGACCACATCCAGGCGCACCGGGTCGCGATGCGGGCGGTCGACCTGGCGGGTCCCGACGCGCCCGCCAAGGTGTACTGGACCGCCGTCCCGCGCAGCGTGCTGGAGAGCGGCATCGCGGCGTTCGCGGAGTCGGCGGACAACCCGTTCCGCGACGTGACCAGCATCGACGACCTGCCGTTCGGGACGCCCGACGAGCAGATCGCCGCCGTGATCGACGCGCGTGACGAGGCCGACCGCAAGACCGCCGCGGCGCGGGCGCACGCCACGCAGATCCCGCCGGACTCCTGGCTGTACACCCTCGCCAGCAACTTCGGCGCGGAGTTCATGGGCGTCGAACACTACGTCCTGGCGCGCGGTGCCAAGGGCCCGGGTTCGGGACGGCACCGCTGGGAGGACGACCTGTTCGCCGGCATCGAGGCGCCCGCGGTGCCGGTCTGATGGAGCTGCTCCTACGGATCGGTGGTACCGCCGTCAGCCTGCTGGGCGGCTTCCTCACCGGCCTGTGGGAGGTGTTCCTCAGCCCACCGCACGCCTTCGGCGTCGTGCTCCCGGTCGCGCCGGTCCTGGCGGTCGCCACGAACGCCGCGCTGGTCTGGTTCGCCCGACTGGTCACCGGCAGTGCCGGCCTGGCGGCCCTGCCCGGTGTGGCATGGTTTGTGGCGATGTTCACCGCTACCGTGCGCACCACCGAGGGCGACCTGCTCCTGCCCGGCAACGACTGGCCGGGCCTGCTCGCCCTCCTGTTCGGCGGGCTCGCCTGGGCCGTCGCCGCATACCGGCTGGTCGCCGCCCGGCAGAGGTAGCGGACTCCGTGCTCAAGGCGCTATATCTATGCCGTCTGCGCAGCGTCAAGGGAGATCCATCATGAGGGACCGGTGGCTGCCGGTCGGCATTCTGGCCGGCGTGCTCTTCGCGATCAACGCGGTGGTCCGGCTGATCGTCTGGCTGTCCGGGATGAAGAGCGACAGCAAGGAGATCGCGCTGGGGCTCGTCGGGCTCGGGCTGGTCGCGCTGGTCATGGCCGGTGCGGGGTGGCGCTGGGGGCGCCGGTACCCGATGTCGCGGGTGGTTCCCGACCTGTCGGTGGCGGTCGCCGTGGCCTGCCTGCTGACCGTGCTGGTCGGGCCGTTCCTCGGCGGTACCGCGCCCTTCAAGGAGGGCGCCGGGCTGTTCTTCGCGGAGATCTGGCACTACCTGGCGTTCGCGGGCGGCGGTGCGATCCTCGGGATCCTCGTGCTGATGGCGCTCGGCAAGGACTACCGCGCGGAGGCGCTCAAGCGGTACGCCCAGACGCGGGCGGCCCGGCCGCGTCGCGTGGTCCGCCGCTAGCCGTTCGCGTCACGTAGGTGTGGTGGACGGTGAAGCCGAGCCCGCGGTAGAGCTGGCGGGCGGCCGTGTTGCCCGACTCGACCTGCAGGAACGCGGTACCGGCGCCACTGTCGGCAGCCCACTCGACCAGGGCCCGCGTGACGTGCCGGGCGAGCCCCTGACGCCGCGCCGGCTCGGCGACCTCCAGGAGGGCCAGGTGCAGATACGCCTCGACCACCGCCCCCCGGGCCACCGCCGACAAACGCTGACCGGTAGCCGCTCCGACGGGCTGCGCGGCTGGATCCCGGTCGACGGAGGCGAAGCGGACCGCGGGCGGCGCGGTGAGCACGTGGCGCGCGGCGGCCGGCAGGCCCCGCTTGCGGGCGGCGACCACGGCCAGCCAGGCCGCGTCGGGC
>JBKPCQ010000223.1:0-13471 GCA_046727455.1 Actinomycetota bacterium
GCACGAGGCCGGCCGCGGCCAGGCCGGCCGCCCGCGTGGCGGCGCCGTCCCAGGCGCGTCCGTGCCGCCGCGAGCCGGCCGCGATGGCGTCGACGACGTCGTCGTACTCCAGCTCGGGCCAGCCCGCCCGGGCGGGGACGAGGTGAAGCACGTCGCCGTCCCGTACGCCCTGCTGGACCAGCCCGGCCCCGACGGACAGCGGGCTGCCGTCGGCCCGCCGCAGCAGCCATCCACCGTGCGCCTGACCCGCGTCCGGCAGCCCCTCCCCGGCGTGCCGTAACAGCGCCGGCAGCAGCTCGGCCAGGGGCGCGTGTTCGGGCAGGGCCACGTCGAGCCGCCGGCGCGGTGCGCTCACCGTCACCCGTGCCAGTCCGGTAGCCGTCGTCACGGGAGATGCCTACCACATCGGTCCGACGGGATGGGTCCGGTCGTCCACAGGGCGCAACCACGTTATCCACAGGGGATTCACGAGGGGGCGCGGGAGCCGCCGGGCAGCACCTAGCATGTCCGGCGGGGAGGTGGCCCGTGGCTACGGTCGTGGTGAGGCGTCCGGCGCGCCGGCCCGCGCCGGAGATCCCGGCCGGCGAGTTGGCGGTCCCGGCCCCGCCTGAGATCCCCCGGTCACTCGGCTCCCGGTGGGCCCAGCTGCTCATGCTGTTGCCGATGCTCACCGGCACGGTCGCGACCGCGATGATGTTCGCCGGCCGGCAGGGCGGCGCCTATTCCTACGTGGTGGGCGCGGTCTTCGGCGTCTCCTCGCTCGGCATGCTGGCCACCGGCTTCGGCACCAGCGCGGGGCAGCCGAAGAAGGCCGAGATGATGGCCGCGCGGCGGGAGTACCTGCGCCATCTGGCCGTGCTGCGACGCCGCGTCCGGGAGACCGCCGACCGCCAGCGCGAGGGCGCGCACTACCGGCATCCGGACCCGGCCGCGCTGTGGTCGGTCGTGGACAGCTTCCGGCTGTGGGAGCGGCGGCCGGGCGACGGTGACTTCGGCGTGGTCCGGATCGGCGTCGGGCCACAGACCCTGGCCACCCCACTGGTACCGCCGGTGACCTCGCCGACCGGTGACCTCGAACCGATGACGGCCGGGGCCTTGCGGCGGTTCCTCGACACCTACTCGATCATTCCGGGCCTACCGGTCGCGGTGTCGGTGCGCGGCTTCGCCCGACTCCACGTCCGCGGGCCTGAGGACGCGACCCGGGCCCTGATCCGGGCGATGCTCGCCCAGCTCACCGTCTTCCATCCGCCCGACGACCTGCTGGTCGCCGCGTGCGTGTCGGCCGAGCGCCGGCCCGGATGGGAGTACCTGAAATGGCTGCCGCACACGCTCCACCCGACCCGCGTGGACGCACTCGGTCCGGCGCGCCTCGTCGCCGGTTCCGCGCGGGAACTGGAGGCGCTGCTCGATGACGTGCTCGGCAGCCGGCCCAGGTTCAGTCCGGGCGCTTCCGGCCAGCCGAGCGAGGGTCCACAGGTCGTCGTCGTGGTCGACGGCGGTGACCTGACCGGCAGCGAGCACTTCGCCACCGAGGGCGGCCTCGCCGGAGTCGCCCTGCTCGACCTCGACCACCCGCCACCGCGACTGCTCGACCGGACCGCCATCGCACTCACCATCTCCGCCGACGGGGCCGTCGCCAGCCGGTCGGCCGACGATGACGCGCAGGTCGGCGTCGCCGACGGCATCGACCTGGCGACCGCGAACGCCCTGGCGCATCAACTCGCCCCGCTGCGACTGGCCGCCACGACCGGGGTCGGCGAGGCCCCGCTCCAGTCCGACACCGGCCTCGCCGAGCTGCTCGGCATCGGTGACGCCGAGTCGTTCGAGCCGGCCACCGGGTGGGCGCCCCGGCCCAGCCGCAACCGGCTGCGTATCCCGATCGGGATCGGCGCCGACGGGCACCCGGTCGAGCTCGATCTCAAGGAGTCGGCGCAGGACGGCATGGGTCCGCACGGACTCCTGATCGGCGCGACCGGTTCGGGCAAATCGGAACTGCTGCGCACTCTCGTGCTCGGCCTGGCCGCCACGCACGACTCCGAGACGCTCAACTTCGTGCTCATCGACTTCAAGGGCGGGGCGACGTTCGCGTCGATGGACAAGCTGCCGCACACGGCCGCGATGATCACCAACCTGGAGTCCGAGCTTCCCCTGGTGGACCGGATGAACGACGCGCTGGAAGGCGAGTTGAACCGGCGCCAGGAGCTGCTGCGCCGGGCGGGCAACTTCGCGAGCCTGCGCGACTACGAGAAGGCCCGGACCGGCGGCGCCGCCCTGGCTCCGCTGCCGGTCCTGCTGGTGATCTGCGACGAGTTCTCCGAACTGCTGCAGAAGAAGTCGGAGTTCATCGACCTGTTCGTGCAGATCGGGCGGGTCGGCCGCTCGCTCGGGGTACACCTGCTGCTGGCGAGCCAGCGGCTGGAGGAGGGCCGGCTGCGGGGACTGGACACCCACCTGTCGTACCGGATCGGCCTGCGTACCTTCTCCGCCATGGAGTCACGCAGCGTGCTCGGGGTACCGGACGCATACGAGCTGCCCCGGTCGCCCGGCCACGGATACCTGAAGTCGGGCACCGAGCCGCTCGTCCGGTTCAAGGCGGCCTACGTCTCCGGCCCGTACCACCGCCCCGGCCCGGTCAGCGCATCGGCCGGACAGGCCGGCAAGGTGCTCGACTTCACCACCCATGAGCTGGCGCTGCCCGACCCGGCCCCGAGTGCGCCGCCGCCCGGCCAGGCCACCACGAGCCTGCTCGACGTACTGGTCGGCCGGCTGACCGGCGGCGGGGTACCCGCACACCAGGTGTGGCTGCCGCCGCTGCAGCGCGCGGCCCACCTCGACGAGCTGCTCGGTCCGCTGGTGACCGACCCCGCACTCGGACTGACCGTGGCCAACCCGCAGCTCCGCGGCGGACTCCAGGTACCCGTTGCGCTGGTGGACCGGCCGTACGAACAGCGGCGCGACCTGCTCTGGCTGAGCCTGTCCGGCGGGTCCGGGCACGTCGCCGTCGTCGGCGGCCCGCAGAGCGGGAAGTCCACCGCGCTCCGCACCGTCCTCTGTGGACTGGCGCTGACCCACCCGCCGACCCGGGTGCGGATCTACTGCCTCGACTTCGGTGGCGGCGGGCTGGCCGGGCTGCGGGAGCTGCCGCACGTCGGCGGGGTGACCGGCCGGCAGGAGGCCGCCGCGGTACGCCGCACGGTAGGTGAGGTCGCGACGCTGCTCGCCGAGCGCGAGCGTGACGCCGGCGGCGTCCCGGCGGCCGGTGCCACCCGGGACGGGCGCGCCGAGGTGTTCCTGGTCGTCGACGGGTGGAGCACGGTCCGGGGCGAGTACGAGGACCTCGAACCGGTGATCACCGACCTGGCTACCCGGGGCCTCTCGTACGGCATCCACGTCGTCGCCACGGCGTCCCGGTGGATGGACTTCCGTCCGGCCATCCGCGACCTGTTCGGCTCGCGCCTGGAGCTGCGCATGGGCGATCCCGCTGATTCGGCGGTGTCCCGCAAGGCGGCGGAGAACGTGCCGAGGGTCGCGCCGGGTCGGGGCATCACGCCGGAAGGGTTGCACTTCCTGGCGGCCCTACCGTCGACCGCGAGCCTCGACAGCGCCGAACTGGTCAAGGCGGTCGCGATGGCATGGACCGGGCCGGTCGCGCCGCCGGTACGGTTGCTGCCGTCCGTGGTGCCGTACGACACACTGGACGTCAACGCCGGGCCCGGGATCCCGATCGGCATCGCGGAGGCCGATCTGCAACCGGTCGCCCTCGACTTCACCACCGACGCCAACTTCCTGGTCTTCGGCGACGGGGAGAGCGGCAAGTCCTCGTTCCTGCGGGCGCTCGCCACCTCGATCGTCCGGCGGTACGAGCCCGAGCAGGCTCGGCTGATCGTCGTCGACTACCGGCGCAGCCTGCTCGGCGTGATCGAGTCCGAGCACCTGATCGGATACGGCACGGGTGCCGCGCAGACGGCCGAGCTGATCGATTCGGTCGCCGGGTACATGCAGAAGCGGCTACCCGGCCCAGACGTCACCCCGCAGCAGTTGCGCGAGCGCACCTGGTGGACCGGCCCCGACTGCTACGTCCTCGTCGACGACTACGACCTCGTCGCGACCGGCCCGGTCAACCCACTGCAGTCGCTGCTGGAATACCTCGCGCAGGGGCGGGACATCGGGCTGCACCTGGTGCTGACCCGCCGGACGGGTGGCGCCGGCAGGGCCCTGTACGAACCGGTGCTCCAGCGGCTGCGGGAGCTGTCCACCCCCGGGATCGTGCTGTCCGGTGATCGCGACGAGGGTGCACTGCTCGGAACGGTACGGCCCGGGCCGTTGCCACCGGGGCGCGGCTGGCTGGTCACCCGCCGGGACGGGGTACGCCTGATCCAGCTCGCACACCTGCCGCCGGGCTGAAGGCTTCAGCGCTCAGCGCAGCGTCAGCGCCCCGACGCGGGCGACGTCTGGATTGACAGCCCCGCTCCGACGCAGGCGGCGTCTGGACTGACAGCCCTCGCTCCGACGGGGGCGGCGTCTGGACTGACAGCCCAGGTCCGACGCGGGCGGCGTCTGGACTGACGAGCACAGCGAGGAGGGAAGACGTCGCCTGAGGAGCGTCGGAGCCGCGCGAGCGAAGCGAGCGCCAGCCAACTCAGCGAGCGCCAGCCAACTCAGCGAGCGCAAGCCAGCTCAGCGAGCGCCAGCCAGCTCAGCGAGCGCCAGCCAACTCAGCGAGCGCCAGCCAGCTCAGCGAGCGCAAGCCAGGTCAGCCTTGAGCACAGCGGCCGGTGTCGACCGGGGCGGTCGCCCGGCGGCCCGCGTCGACGACCGGAGCGGCCTCCGCGTCGGTGAGCGCGAACCCGGTCGACGAGTCGTCCGCCGCGGCAGCGAAGATGACCCCGAGGACGGTGCCGTCCGCGGCGAGGAGCGGGCCACCGGAGTTGCCGCTGCGCACCAGCCCACGCAGGGTGTAGATGTCGCGGGTGACGTTGTGCGAGTCGTAGATGTCCGGGCCACGGATCGGGCCCTCGTCCCGGATCCGCGCCGGCTGCGCGTCGAACGGCCCGTCGAGGGGGTACCCGAGGACGATCGCGTCGTCACCGCTGCGCGCGGGTGCTGAGGCGAACCGGATCGGCGGTGCGGTCAGGCCGGGTACGTAGATGACAGCGAGGTCCTTGTCGGAGTCGTAGACGACGACCTGGCCCCGCCGCCGGCTGTTGCCGTCTTCCACGGTGATCGACGAGGTACCCGCGACCACGTGCGCGTTCGTCATCACGTGCTCTGACGCATAGACGAATCCTGATCCCTCGATCTTCCGGGAGCAGGACGGCGCGGTGCCCAGTACCTTCACCACCGAGCGCCGGGTCTGCCCGACCACCGACGAGGCGGCCAGCCCCGAGTCCGGCGGCGGCACCTGCCGTACCTGGGTCGGATCCAGGTCGCCGAAGACGTTGGGGAACCCGCGGGTGTCGATGGTGTGCCGCAGCGCGTCGGACAGCGCCTTGGCCTGGCTGGGCATGAGCGCGTTGATGCCGTGCAGGAGGGTGCTGTTACGCACCGCGCGGGACAGCCCGGGAATCGGCGACGAGCCGAGCGGCGCCGCCACCAGCCACGCCACCACGAGCACGGCGATCATCGACACTACCGCACCGAACAGGTCGTCAACGGTACGGCCGGTGTTGTTACGGATCGACGCCCGGATCCGCGACCCGATCCAGCTCGCGATCGCCTGCCCGCCGACCGCGACGGCCAGCACCGTCGCCAGGGACACGAACACCCGCGCAAGCGCCGACTCGAAGAAGTTGGCGAACAACGGACCGAGCTGCAGCCCGATCGCCGCGCCGACGAAGAAGCCGAGGAACGACAGCAGCCCGACCACGAACCCCTGCCGGTACCCGTTGACCGCGAAGATCACGACGAGCAGGACGAGGACAAGGTCGATCAGGCTGCCATGCACGCGTCTCAGGGTACGGGCCGGTCGCCAGCGATGGGGAAGTCCAGCCGGGGCGCGTCCTCCCACGGAACCGCCCATCCGGCCAACTCCAGCAGCACGCTGAGGATCCCGGCGGTGAAGCCCCACACCAGCATCGAGCGCACCCGGAACGCCGGCCCGATCCAGCCACTCGGATGCCGGACCCACACCCGGTTGGCCGGGTCGACCAGCTCGGCAACCGATACCCGCTCGACCCGCGCCACCTCGGTCGGCTGCATCGGCGCGACCGGGTGTGGCGCCCGCCACCAGGCCAGCACCGGGGTCACTACGAACCGGCTGACCGGGATCCACAGTGGCGGAAGTTGAGCCAGCACCTCCACACTGCCCGCGTCGAGCCCGACCTCCTCCGCCGCCTCCCGCAGTGCGGTGGCCGGCGGGTCCGGGTCGCCCGGGTCGGCCGCGCCGCCGGGAAACGCCGGCTGACCGGCATGGTGGCGCATGTCGGCGGCCCGCTCCAGGAGCAGGACGTCAGGACCCGCCCCGTCGGCGTCCGCGAGCAGGATCAGCACCGCGCTTGGCCGGCCGCCCTCAGGTGGTACCGCCAGCGGGGTGAAGTCGGCCCGACCGGCCGCCGCGACCCCGTCCAGCAGTGGTTGCCACCACCCGGGGCGCCCGGTCACGCCTCGACTCCGAGGTGGGTGCGGGCGAGCGCGGCGATGGCCGGCTCGTCGAGCGCCTTGTCGTTGTAGCGGTACCGGATGCCGCCGCCCGCGTCCACGAACAGCGTGACCGGAAGCGCGTTGCGCCCGACTCCCGAGAGCAGTGCACTGTGCGCGTCGAAGACCGTCGGGAAGGTGACGCCGGTGTCCTGGAGAAGCCCCGCCCCGGCGTCGTGGGTGTCGCCGGTGTCGACGCCGAGGACGAGTACCCGGTCGCCGGCCCGGGTCGCGTAGCTCTGGAACGCGGGCAGCTCGGCGCGGCACGGGCCGCACCACGACGCCCACAGGTTCAGGATCGCCGGCCGGTGCAGGGCGGTCAGCCGGACCTTCCCGCCGCCGGAGAAGCAGTCGAGCGTCAGGTCGGGCAATCGAGTCGCCGCTCCGCTGGGCATGACGACGGGCGCCGACGGCGCCGGCGGCAGGCAGGAATTGCCGGCCGCGGGGGGCGCGCTGTCCACAGTGGACGACGCACACCCACCGAGCAGGGCGAGTCCGACCAGCGCCGCGACCACTCTCACGGTGCCGGCGCACCTGCCAATGCGGCGAGTTCCGCCACCCGGGGCCCCTTGAGCAGCTTGGCGGCCGCCACCGGATCGACCGGACCGGTGCCGTACGACGGGCACCACCGGGCCAGCGTGCAGGCGCCGCACGCGGGCTTGCGGGCATGGCAGACCCGCCGGCCGTGGAAGATGATCCGGTGCGAGAGCATCGTCCATTCACGCTTCTCGATGAGCTTCGCGATGGCCGACTCGATCTTCACGGGATCGGTCTCCTCGGTCCACGCCCACCGCCGGACCAGCCGCTGGAAATGGGTGTCCACGGTGAGGCCGGGGACGCCGAACGCGTTGCCGAGGATGACGTTGGCCGTCTTGCGCCCGACGCCGGGCAGCGACACGAGGTCGTCCAGCCGGTCGGGTACCTCCCCACCGAACCGCTCGACCAGCGCCTGGCCCATCTTGATCAGCGCGTCGGTCTTGTTCCGGTAGAAGCCGGTCGACTTGACCAGCTCCTCCAGCTCCGCCCGGTCGGCCGAGGCGTAGTCGGCCGCGGTCCGGTATCGCGCGAACAGCTTCGGGGTGACCTGGTTGACCGTGACGTCGGTGCTCTGCGCGGACAGGATGGTGGCGACCGTCAGCTCCAGCGGGTTGGTGAAGTCCAGCTCGGTGTGCGCGTCGGGGTGCGCCTCGGCCAGCGCCTTGGCCATCCGGCGGGCACGGCGCTTGCGCGCGAGGTCGGTCTCTACGGTCACGTACAGAGCCTACGACGGCGGTGTGACAGCCCCGTCGGCGCCGATCCGCGCGCCGGTCGTCGGAAAGTCCGCGCGGGACAGCCCGGCCAGCAGGGAGATCGCCTGCTTCTGCGGGTCGGGGCGGGGTACCCCGGGGGCGACCATGCGGGCCGGTACCACGGTGGCCGAGACGTACGAGCCGTCCCGGTGCAGCGTCACCTTCAGGATCTCGGTGACCCCCATGACACCGCCGGTCTCCAGCGCGTGGTACCCGGCGAAGTTGCCCAGGCTGTACGCGATGAGCCTGCCCTTGTAGAACTCCATCGCGCGCAGCACGTGCGGACTGTGCCCGATCACGAGGTCGGCGCCCGCGTCGATCACCCCGTGGCTGAACGCGATCGGGTCGCCCCGGTTCTCCCCGAAGAACATCTCCGTGCCCGGCCTGACGTGGGTGTGGTCGGCGCCCTCGCCACCCATGTGCACCTGGATGACGACGAGGTCGGCCTGCGTCTTGGCCTGCCGTACCAGCTCCTGCGCCTTCGGGATGTTGACCAGGTCGTTGGCCCACGGGTACGGCGCGAAGCCCAGTACCGCGACCCGGATGCCCTTGACGGTGACCACGGTGGTCATCCCCGGCGGCCCGGTGTACCTGACCCCGGCGCCGTCCAGCGCCTTGCGGGTGTTCTGGTGCCCGGCCGGGCCGAAGTCGTACGCGTGGTTGTTCGCGAGGTTCACCAGCGCGAACCCGGCCTCCTTGAGCACCCCGGCGAACGAGGGCGGCGAGCGGAACTGGAAGCAGGTCTTCCCCGCCGAGCCGGGGCCGCATTTGCCGACCCCGGTGTCGTCGGTGAGCGGCTGCTCCAGGTTGGCCATCTGGAGGTCCGAGTGCAGGCTCGGGGCCACCGGATCGAAGAACCCGTGCCCGTTGTTGGGCGGCAGGGCCCCCGGCGCGTCACCCATGATCACGTCACCGACGGCGGACATGGTGAGCTGAGCGCCCGGGTCGGCCGGCGACGCAGGCGGGCTGGCCGGTGCCGGTGCCGGCGCCGATGCCAATGGCCGGGCGCCGTCCACCCAGGCCGGCGGCGCGGCGTTACCGCCGCAGCCGGCGAGCCCGAGGAGGCAGGCCACGACAACGGCCAGGCGCGCCGGCCGGCGCTGAGCTGCGGTCATTTCGGTACGTCCTGAGTCTGAGGGGTCCGCCCGACCCTACCGGGTTTCCTGTGCCTAAACTGACTTGGCGCGGCAACGCGCGGGCGGAGGTGCTCGAGATGGACGAGGTGCTGGCGCGCAGTGGGATATTCCAAGGCGTCGATCCAGAGACGGCGGAATCCCTCGTGAAGGACATGGAGACCATCGAGGTCCGCAAGGGCGAGGTGATCTTCAACGAGGGCGAGCCGGGCGACAGCCTGTACATCATCCTGTCCGGCAAGATCAAGCTCGGTCGGCGCGCCGCCGACGGCCGGCAGAACCTGGTCATGGTCATGGGCCCCTCGGACATGGTGGGCGAACTGTCGCTCTTCGACCCCGGCCCGCGCACCGCCACGGCGACCGCGGTCACCGACGCCCGGCTGGCCCGGCTGCGCAAGCAGTCCCTCCGGCCGTGGATCACCGACCGGCCGGAAATCTCCGAGCAGCTTCTCCGGGTACTGGCCCGGCGGCTCCGGCGGACCAACGACGCGCTGGCTGACCTGATCTTCACCGACGTCCCCGGTCGGGTCGCCAAGAACCTGCTCCAGATGGCGGGGAAGTTCGGCAGCCGGGACGGCGGGGTCCTGCGGGTCACCCACGATCTCACCCAGGAGGAGCTGGCCCAGCTCGTCGGCGCCTCGCGGGAGACGGTGAACAAGGCGCTGGCGGACTTCGCCTCGCGCGGCTGGCTACGCCTCGACGGCAAGAGCGTGATCATCCTCGACCCGGAGCGTCTGGCCCGCCGCGCCCGCGTCTGACGCCAGCTACCTCGTCTGCGCGCCCGGCGCCGGGAAGTCATCGGGGTTCGGTCTGCGCGCCCGGCGCCGGGAAGTCATCGGGGTTCGGTCTGAGCGCCCGGCGCCGCGAAGTCATCGGGGTTCGGTCTGAGCGCCCGGCGCCGCGAAGTCATCGGGGTTCGGTCTAGGCGCCCGGCGCCGGGATGGTCACCGGGATACCGGTGAGCGCCGGCAGCCGGGGGGAGCCAGGAGCACTACTCGCGGTGACCGCGCCCCGGTGGACCAACCGGTGCACGCCACGGCCCGACCCGTACCCGGCCGTCGCGGCGACGAGCAGGGCCAGCAGGAGGACGGCCACGCCGGCGCCAAAGCTGGACCAGCCGCCGCGCGGCCGGGTGGGTACCGTCGCGTCGGGATCGACCTCGGGTGTCGGACCCGCTGGCTCGGCGGCCGCCGGGGCCGGCCCGGTCGGCATCGACCAGGCGTCGGGGCGGCTGGCCGGCTCGGGGGTCACCCGGACCGCGTCCCCGGCCGGTACCGGAGCCGGCCCGACCGGTACCGCCGCCAGCCGGTCGCGCAGCTCGTCGGCGCCGGGCCGCGCGTCGACATCGTTGGACATGCCGAGCCGGAGGAGGTCCAGCAGCTCGGCCGGTACCCCGGGCAGGTCCGGGATCGGCCGGTCGAACAGATCGATGAGCGTGATCAGGCTCGGATCGCGGTCGTCGAGCCAGCGCGGTGGTTTGCCGCGCAGGAGCGCGTAGAGAGTCGCGCAGAGTGAGTACACGTCGGCGGCGGGGGAGGGCTCGCAGGCGTGGCGGAACATCTCCCGGGGCGCGTACGCCGGGGTCAGCACCTCGACCGACGTCGACACGTCGCGCATCTCGGTCAGCACGGCCAGCCCGAAGTCGGCCAGCGCCGGCTCACCGAACCCGGTGACGAGGATGTTCGCCGGCTTGACGTCGCGGTGCAGGACACCCAGCCGGTGCGCGTCGGCCAGCGCATCGGCGATCTTCATGCCGACGTCGCGGACCTCGGCCGGGTGGAGATGGCCGGTGCGTAGCCGGTCGGCGTAGGAGCCGTCGCACAGTTCCATGATCAGGTACGGGTGGCCGTCGGGCAGCACGCCCGCGTCGAACAGGTCGACGACGTGCGGGTGGCTCGACATCCGCCCGGCCGCCCGTGCCTCGCGCATGAAGCGCCGCCGGTCGTGCTCGTTGTCGAGGCTGCGATTCTCGATCTTGACAGCGACGTCCCGCCCGATCGACTCCTGAACCGCCCGGTACACCGTCGCGTACCCACCCCGGGCGAGGATGACCAGCCCGGACAGGCCGTGCACCGCCGGCGCCGGTAGCGCGGATGTCTGGTCGTCCACGGGTACGAAAATACGCCAGCAGGCGATCCGGCCGGGATCGCCTGATTGACGCCACTGCCGGTACGCTGTCCAGCGCTGGGTACTGAGGAGACGTCCGGGTTCGCCCGGACTTACGGATTGAAGGCTGGCGTACCCAGGCCGCCCTGTCTCCTCATTCCGGATGGGTACCCCGTGCACGCCTTCGTCGACGAGTCCGGGCGCCCGGGCCGGTACCTCATGTGTGTCGTCCTGGTCGCCCCCGCCCACCTTGCCGAGGTCCGCCAGGCGCTGATCGCATTGCGGATGCCCGGCCAGCGACGCCTGCATTTCAAGCCCGAGGGAGACCGGGGCCGCCGGTTGAACCTCGACCGGATCGCCGCGCTACCGATCCGCGCGAACGTGTACCAGCGTCCGGGGCAACCGGTCCAGGCCCGGACCGTCTGCCTCAGGGCGATGACCGCCGACCTCCTGCGGGTGGGCGTGACCCGGCTGGTCATCGAACCGGTCGAGGGCCTCGAGCGCCGCGACCAGAGCACGCTCATCAACGAGATGCAGCGCCTGAAGCGGCCCAACGGTCTGGTCCACGAGCACGTGGCTGCGCACCTTGAACCCAACCTGTGGATGGCAGACGCCATCGCGTGGACCTACGGAGCGGGCGGGGACTGGCGCCGGCGGATCTGGCAGCTCCTCGACATCCGCCCCGGACAGCGCGAAACCCGGGCCCCCGCCGTCCGACGACAACCCGGGTTCACTTCCTGAAGCTTAGCGCAACAGGCATGTCGACCCGCTCGTGTTACCGCCCCACCGGCTCCCCCGTCGACACCGATTCCCCGAGCGCAGCCACCAGCGCGTCACTGGCAGCACGTTCGCCGACCTGGGGCGAGCCGTACGCGACCTGTACCGCTTCCGCGGCCACCGACCGGGCCTCCGCCAGGCATCCGGTCTCGGCGAGCGTACTGGCCAACTCGCGCAGCGCGACGACCCGGCTGCGCACGTCTTCGCCCGGCATGCCGACCGCCTGCCGCGCGTACCCCAGGGCCTCCTCGGCACGGCCCGCGCATCGCAGTGCGCGGGCGTAGAGCGCGACCCCCTGCCGGCGCGGGAACAGCAGCGCCGCGCCCCCGGGCTGGGTAGCGACGGATTCCAGCAGCTCCAGCGCACCGGCCGTGTCGCCGGCCGCGAGCCGGGCCGCGCCGAGCAGTACCCGGGGTCCGACCTCAGCCGGCTCCAGGACGTTGTGCGGCTCGACCACGGCCAGTACCGCCCGCGCGTCCGCCTCGGCGGCGGCCGGGTTGCCGCGCTCCAGCTCGACGAAGCCGCGGACGGTGCCCGCCATGCCGATGAGCAGCGGATGCCCGGTGCGCTCGCCGTAGTGGAGGGCGTCGGTCAGCAGGTCGTAGGCGTGGTCCAGTGACCCCAGGCCGCGGGCGATGACGCCGCGGACCACCAGGGCGAACCCGCGCCCCCAGTCGTCGGAGGCGGTCGCGAAGTCGCGGTACGCGCCCCGGGCGCCCCGGTCGGCCTCCTCAAGCTCACCCAGTTCGGCGTCGGCGAACGCCTCGACCGCCCGCAGCGTGCCGACCGCCCACCGCTCGCCGACCCGCTCGCCGAATGGCAGGAAGAACCGGGCCAGCCGGCGCGCCTCGGTGAGCCGCCCGGCGAGCAGCCGGGAGAACGCGCTGGTGCCGCGCAGCCAGGCCCGCCCCAGCGGGTCGCCCTGTTCCGCGAAGAGCCGGGCGGCGCGGGCGAGGGTACCGTCGGCACCCGCGAAGTCGCCCCGGGTCGTCGTCACCCAGGTCAGGTTCTGCAGTGACCAGGCCTGGCTGCGCCGGTCGCCGGTGGCCACGGCGAGCTGGTACGCGTTCGTGAGCCGGGCATCCGCCTGGGCGAGCCGGCCGGCGAGGAAGTCGGCCATGCCCAGCCGCCGAAGTGCCTCGCCCTGCACGCCGGCGGCGCCGGCCGACTCGGCCGCCGCGAGGGCTTCGAGCCAGGTGTCGTAGGACCGCTGCACGTCGCCGACGAGCCGGTACGCCCGGCCGGCCACCAGAAGCGCACCGGCCCGGCTCGCCGCGTCGTCGGCCGCGTCGGCGATGATCTTCTCGGCCTGCCCCAGCGCCTCGGCCGACCGTCCCATGTGTACCAGCGCCCGGGCGTGTACCAGCCGGTCCGCCAGTGGCAGCGTGTCCCCGGCCAGCGCGGCGGCCCGCTCGGCGCACTGCACCGCCTGCGCCGGTTCGCCGGTGCCGAGGGCCCGCCGGGCCGAGCGGCCGAGGGCGGCCACGCCGAGCGGGGTCACCGCCCGTGGCTCGGCCTCGGGGCGCAGCC
>JBKPCQ010000224.1:0-7672 GCA_046727455.1 Actinomycetota bacterium
GGCTGCGCGGCCGGACGTTCTTCCGGATGAGCGTGCTCGTCCCCAACGTCACCTCGGTCGCCGCCGTGACGATCATCTTCGTCCAGCTCTTCGGGCGGGACTACGGGCTGGTCAACTACGTGCTGCACCTGTTCGGCGTCAACCGGATCGACTGGCAGGCCGGTACCTGGTCGTCGTGGTTCGCCATCTCGCTGATCGTCACGTGGCGGTGGACCGGGTACAACGCGCTGATCTACCTCGCCAGCATGCAGGCGATCCCGTTCGAGCTGTACGAGTCGGCCGCGCTGGACGGGGCCGGCCGGTGGCGGCAGTTCCGCTCGATCACGGTACCGATGCTGCGCCCGACCATCCTGTTCACCGTCATCGTGTCCACGATCGGGGCGCTGCAGCTCTTCGGCGAGCCGCTGCTGTTCAACGTCAGCCAGACCCCGGCGGCCGGTGGTTCGCAGCACCAGTTCCAGGTGATGGCCGTCTACACGTACCAGACCTTCCTCGGCAACGGGAAGTACGGCTACGGGTCGGCCGTCTCCTGGGCCATGTTCCTGGTGATCGTCGTCATCGTCGGCGTCAACCTGACGCTCGCCCGCCGGCTGCGCGGGGTGGAGGGGTCATGACGACGAGAGCCCGGCAACTGTCCGCCGGTCGCGGTACCTACCTTCTGCTCGGCGTCGTCGTGCTGCTCTCGCTCTTCCCGCTGTACTGGTCGCTGGTTGCCGCGTCCAACGACCAGGCCGGGATCAGCAAGGCGCCGCCCAACCTCGTTCCCGGTACCCACCTGCTGGACAACCTGCGGCGGATGCTCGACCTGGTCGACATGAAGAAGGCGCTGCTCAACTCCTTCGTCGTGTCCTCGACCGTGGCGGTCTCGGTGGTCCTCACCGCGTCGCTGGCCGGCTTCGCCTTCGCCAAGCTGCGCTTCCGCGGTCGCGGCCTGCTGCTCGCCCTCGTCGTGGCCACCATGATGGTGCCGACCCAGCTCGGGATCATCCCGCTGTACCTGATGATGGCCAAGTGGTTCGGCTGGGTGGACAAGCTCCAGGCGCTGATCCTGCCCGGCGCGGTCACCGCGTTCGGGGTGTTCTTCATGCGCCAGTACCTGGTCAGCGCGCTGCCCACCGAGCTGATCGAGGCGGCGCGCGTGGACGGCTGCAGCACCCTGCGGACCTACTGGCACGTCGTGCTCCCGGTGGCCCGTCCCGCCGCCGCGGTTCTGGGCCTGCTCACCTTCATGAACACCTGGAACGACTTCTACTGGCCGTTGCTGGTGATGACCCCGCAGAACCCGACCGTCCAGGTGGCCCTGTCCTCGCTGGCCGGCGGGTACGTCACCGACTACAGCCTCGTCCTGTCCGGCGCGCTGGTGGGCATCGTGCCCATCCTGGTGGTCTTCGCGATCCTCGGGCGGCAGATCCTGGACGGGATCATGCAGGGTGCGCTGAAGGCATGAGCGAGCTTGCTTTGGGGGTACGGGCCGGGCGGTTGACGTTCCCGTCCGGCTTCTGGTGGGGCGCGGCCACGGCGGCGTACCAGATCGAGGGGTCGGTCGCGGCCGACGGCCGTACGCCCTCGATCTGGGACACCTTCTGCGCCACGCCCGGCAGGGTGGCGCGCGGGGAGTCCGGCGCCACCGCGGCCGACCATTACCGGCGGTACCACGAGGATGTCGACACCATCGCGGCGCTCGGCCTGTCCGCGTACCGCTTCTCGGTGTCCTGGCCCCGCGTGCAGCCCGGCGGACGGGGCCCGGAGAACCCGGCCGGCGCGGCGTTCTACGACCGGCTCGTCGACGCGCTCCTCGCCCGCGGCGTGCGGCCGGTCGTCACGCTGTACCACTGGGACCTGCCCCAGGAGCTGGAGGACGACGGCGGCTGGGCCAGCCGGGACACCGCGTACCGGTTCGCCGAGTACGCCGCGCTCGTGGCCGGCCGGCTGGGCGACCGGGTGGAGCTGTGGACCACGCTGAACGAACCGTGGTGCGCGGCCTTCCTCGGGTACGCCTCGGGCGTGCACGCGCCCGGCCGGACCAGCCCGGCGGACGCTTTCGCGGCAGCGCACCACCTGCTACTGGCGCACGGCCTGGGAGTCCGGGCGGTGCGCGCGCATCTGCCCACCGCGCGTACCTCGCTGGTCGTCAACCTGACCTCGATGCGCAGCGCGTCCGACGACCCGGCCGACCTGGACGCGACCCGGCGGATGGACGGCCTGGCCAACCGGCTGTTCCTCGATCCCGTCCTGCGCGGCGGATACCCCGCCGACGTGCGGGCGGACACCGCCGGCCTCACCGACTGGTCGTTCGTCCGCCCCGGCGACCTCGACGTGATCGCCACGCCGATCGACGCGCTGGGCGTCAACTACTACCAGCCGACGCTGGTCGGCGCCGGGCGGGCACCGGCCGATCCGGTCGCGATGGCCGCCTGGCCCGGCTGCGCCGACGTGCTCCTGCATCCGATCCCGGGGCCGGTGACGGACATGGACTGGCCGGTCGACGCGACCGGCCTGCGGGAGATCCTGGAGCGGCTGGGCCGCGAGTACGGCAACCCGCCGCTGTTCGTCACCGAGAACGGCGCGGCCTACCCCGACCGGATCGCACCGGACGGCGGGGTACCCGACCCGGAGCGGGTGGCCTACCTCCGCTCGCACCTGACGGCGGCCCATCAGGCGATGGCGGCAGGCGTCGACCTCCGGGGATACTTCGTCTGGTCGCTGCTCGACAACTTCGAGTGGGCGGAGGGGTACGGCAAACGGTTCGGTCTGGTACACGTCGACTACCGGACGCAGCGACGAACGTGGAAAGACAGTGCACACTGGTACCGCGAGGTGATCGCGGGCGGGGGCGTCCCCGTAGATCATGGAGCGGGATAGATGAGCGACGGCACTCGAATAGGCATGGCGCGGCACCGGCCGACCCTCGAACAGGTCGCTGCCCGGGCCGGGGTCTCCCGGGCCACCGTCTCGCGCGTGGTCAACGGTTCCACGACCGTCGCGTCGGAGATCCGTAAGAACGTGCTGCGGGCGGTCCAGGAGCTCGGGTACGTGCCGAACCACGCCGCGCGCAGCCTGGTCACCCAGCGGACCAACTCGGTCGCCCTGGTGCTCCCCGAGCCGTCCACCCGGATCTTCTCCGACGACCAGTTCTTCCCGGGCATCATCCGCGGCGTGAGCCAGGAGCTGGAGGCGGCGGACAAGCAGCTCGTGCTCATGATGGCCAACTCCACGGCCAGCCACGACCGCATCGAGCAGTACGCGATGGCCGGGCACGTCGACGGCGTGATGATGGCGTCGGTGCATGGCGCCGACCCGCTGCCCACGACCCTGGCCCGGATGGGGGTACCCGTCGTCTGCAACGGCCGGCCGCTGGGCCGCTCGCCGGTACCGTACGTGGACGTCGACTCGTTCGCCGGCTCGGTGGCCGCGGTCCGGCGGCTCATCGAGAGGGGCCGCCAGCGCATCGCCACCATCGCCGGCCCGCAGGACATGGTCGCCGGCATCGACCGGCTCGCCGGGTACCGCGCCGAGCTGCGCAACTCCAAGCGGCGCTCGATCGTCGCGGTGGGCGACTTCACCCGGGAGTCGGGTGCCGTCGCGATGCGCCAGCTCCTCGACGACGACCCGGGCCTGGACGCGGTGTTCGTCGCCTCCGACCTCATGGCGCACGGCGCGCTCAGCGCGCTCAAGCAGGCCGGCCGGCGGGTACCCGACGACATCGCGCTGATCGGCTTCGACGACATCGAGCTGGCCCGGTACACCGAACCGCCGCTGACCACGGTCCGGCAGCCGATCGTGGAGCTGGGTCGGGAGCTGGCCCGGCAGCTGCTGCGGCTGGCCGGCGGCGAGGAGATCGAGCCGGCGCTGGTACTCCCGACGTCCCTGGTGGTGCGCGAGTCCGGCTGACGCCCGTCAGACGGACTTCCCGTTGTGGCTCGCCACCCCCGACGAGACCGGGATCGGCAGGGTCGCGGTGAACTCCGCCAGGGACACCGGGTGCGGCTCCACCGGCTCGGCGACCACGGTGACCGCCCAGTGCTGCGGACCGACCGGCTGCGCGAAGTCCTCCTCGGTCGCCGTCTGGAGGGCGCCGAAAGCCAGCGCCACCACTGCTACGCAGGCGCTGACCACGATGGGCAGGAGCAGCACGATCGGGTCGATGCCCTGCACGGGGGCACCGTCATAGCGCAGCTCGACCCGCAGCGCGGCCATGCCGGTGTAGTGCACGCCGCACACCGCGAGCGCCAGGATGCCGGCGGAGAGCACGATCGACCAGTGGCCGCGCACGGTGACCGACAGCCACAGGGCGATGGTCGCCGCGGCGACCGCCGCGAGGACGGAGAGGCCGACCATGCGGCGCTCGTACCCGACGCTGCCCTCGACCCGGAGCGCCGCCATCCCGGCGTAGTGCATGGCCGCCATCCCGCCACCGGTGAACAGGCCGCCGACGAGGATCTTCCAGACCCTCCGCCGGCCGGTGCCGACCAGGACCAGGCCGAAACCCACCACGAGTACCGCGAGCACCGCGCTGGCCAGAGTGGTCCGGGCGTCGTACCGGACCGGGCTGTCCGGGATGTCGAAGCCCAGCATCGCGGTGAAGTGCATGAGCCAGATACCGCCACCGATCGCGAACGCGGCGGTGACCAGCCAGCGGGCCCGGCGGCCGCCGGTACCGGCGGCCGCGGCGCGCGCCATGCTGGCGAGGCCGAGCAGGGCACCGAGGAACGCCAGCGCGTACGCGGCGATCGGGTTGACCGGACCGTGGGCGAATTGGTGGACGATCGGCATGGGGCGATTCACCCATGACTGGAGGTGGCGGAGCCGGACAAGATGTGCGCCGAAGACCATGTCGCGGGCCCGAGATCATCCGTACCCTTCGATCATGGCGATAGTTGGACGCGCCCGCACCGCGACGGGCGCAGGAGTCATCGCGACGACCCTCCTGGTGCTGGCGTTCGGCAACCAGGCATTCACCGAGTGGGTCGCCCGGCACACCGACGGCGACACCGTGTGGGGCTGGTACCTGCGGGTGCTGTCGTGGCCCGCCTGGACCCTGCGGTCCACGCTGCCCGTACGCGACCTGCTCGCCCAGGACCTGCGCGCGGTCCTGCTCATCGTGTTCGCCGCCGTGGTCCTGGCCTTCGCGGGCCGGAGCGTCACCGGTACCGGCGGCCTCCTCCTCGGCTGGTCGTCGCTGATCTTCGGCGCGGCGCTGGCCGCCTTCGTCACCGCGTTCCTCACCTCGCACTCGTCCTGGCTCGGCGCGTTCGAGGCGGCCGGGGACGGGTCCAAGTACGGCCTGTACGTCGGCTGGCTCGTCGGGCTCGCGGTCGCCGGTACGAAGGCCCGCGTCGCGGCGGCGTGAGTTTCGCGCTGGGCGGATAGCCGCCCCGGTACCCGCCCGGGCACGATGGGCGGATGCGGCTCCTGATCCTCGGCGGCACGGCGTTCCTCGGGCGGGCCACCGCCGCACACGCGGTTGCGGCCGGGCATGCGGTGACCTGCGCCGCCCGGGGCACTGCCGGGCCGGTACCGGACGGTGCGCGCCTGGTCCGGGTGGACCGCTCGGCCCCGGGTGGGCTGGCCGCGCTGGAGGGCCACTTCGACGCCGTGATCGACGTGGCCCGCGTCCCGAGCCAGATCCGGGCGGCCCTCGCCGACCTCGCCGGGCGGGTCGACCACTGGACGTTCGTCTCCAGTTGCTCCGTGTACGCCGATCATGCGACTCCGGGCCAGCGGGCCGACACCGCGCCCACGCTGCCACCCGCCCCACCCGAACTGGACGACCCGACCACCGACGCCGAGGCGTACGGCCGCTGCAAGGTCGCCGGCGAGCAGGCGGTACTCGACTCCGGGGTACCGGCCTTCGTCTGCCGGGCCGGGCTGATCGTGGGGCCGGAGGATCCCAGCGACCGGTTCACCTACTGGCCGGTGCGGCTGGCCCGGGGCGGCGAGGTGCTCGCTCCCGGCAAACCGAACGAGCTGGTGCAATGGGTCGACGTCCGCGACCTGGCCGCCTGGCTGGTACACGCCACCGAGGCCGGCCTGACCGGCATCTACGACGGCATCGGGGTACCGGTCCCACGCGGCGATTTCCTCGCGGGTATCGCCGCCGGGATCCGGGCTACCCCCCACCTGACCTGGGTTGACCAGCAGTTTCTCCTCGACCAGCAGGTCGAATCGTGGATGGGCCCCCGGTCCCTGCCACTCTGGCTTCCGCTGCCCGAGTACGCCGGCTTCCAGGCCCGGGACACCTCCCCGGCGCTGGTCGCCGGGCTCACCTGCCGGCGCCTGTCGGACACCGCGCGGGACACCCTTGACTGGTACGAAGCATCGGGGACACCGAGCCTCAAATGCGGACTGGACGCTGCCGACGAGGCGGTCGTGCTGGAGGCGTGGCGCAGGTCACAAGCCTGACCGGGGGTGATCCCGGGCACAGTCAGCACAAGCCCATCTGGCTCCCAGCCAATACTCAGGTCCGGATGCGAACCTGAGCTGGTCCGAATGCGTATGGGTAATGAGCGCGCCTGCCGCCGGTCGTCACGAAGTTGTGACGCGAGACGTCAGATAACGCGGAATCAACGTAAGGCCGCCTCTGTTGTGTCAGGGGCAGCAGGGGTATATAGCACGTGAGACGACCGGGGAGGCCCGAGCCGTGGAAGACATGGACAAGGTAAAGGTACTACGCACAGACGAGGTTGCCGAGGAGCGCGACCTGGTCGGCGTCTACCTGCACGAGATTTCCAGGACCCCGCTGCTCGACGCTGCCCAGGAAGTTGATCTATCCAGCGCGATCGAGGCGGGGCTGTACGCCGAGCACCTGCTCGACGAGGGCCGGATCCCCGAAGGGATCAAGAAGAGCGAGCTGAAGCTGCTGGTCAGTGAGGGTGAGCGGGCCAAGGACCTGTTCATCCGCGCCAACCTGCGGCTGGTGGTCTCGATCGCCCGGCGGTACGTGCGCTCGGGCATGCCGATGCTCGACCTGATCCAGGAGGGCAACACCGGCCTGGTCCGCGCGGTGGAGAAGTTCGACTACGAGCGCGGGTACAAGTTCTCGACCTATGCGACCTGGTGGATCCGCCAGGCGATCAGCCGGGCGATCGCGCAGCAGGAGCGCACCGTGCGACTGCCGGTACACCTGGTCGAGGACGTCAACCGGATGCGCAACGTGCAGCGCCAGCTCACCCGCGAGCTGGGCAGCGACCCGGAGCCGGAGCAGATCGCGACGGCGCTCGGCGTGCCGCTGGACCGGGTGCTGGAGCTGATGCGCTGGTCGCAGGACACTGTCTCGTTGGACACACCGGTGGGCGACGACGGCGACACGAACCTGGGCGACCTGGTCGCCGACACCGACTCCCCGTCGCCGGAGGACATCGTCCTCGGCGCGCTGGAGCGGCAGCGGATCGAGAGCCTGCTCGGCCACCTCGACGACCGCTCCGCCGGGATCATGCGGGCGCGGTACGGGCTGGAGGACGGTCGGGAGCACTCGCTCACCGAGGTCGCGTCGCAGTTCTCGCTTTCCCGCGAGCGGATCCGCCAGCTCGAAATCCAGGCGCTGGGCCGGCTGCGCGAGCTGGCCCGGGCCGAGGGCCTGCAGGCAGCCTGACGGACCACTCGCGGCGCCGGTGCCCCCGTGTGCACCGGCGCCGCGGCGTCTATTCGTCGTACCGCTCCTCCAGTGCCCGCC
>JBKPCQ010000225.1:0-12034 GCA_046727455.1 Actinomycetota bacterium
CACCGTGGCGCTGGCCGCGCTCGCCTTCGGCGAGAAGGACCTGCTGCGCGTCGCCGTCCTGATCGGCATCCTGCCGCTGCTGGCCGCGTGGTACGTCGGGCGCACCCGGTACAAGCTGGCCTGCACCCGGTCGCTGGTGCCCACCCGCACGCCGGTCGGCGCGACCGCCCGGGTGGTGCTGCGCCTGCAGAACCTCTCCGCGCTGCCGACCGGAACGCTGCTACTGGAGGACCGCCTGCCGTACACGCTGGGCAGCCGGCCGCGCCTGGTGCTGGAGCGGCTGGGCCGGCGCCAGGCCAGCTCGGTCGCGTACAGCGTCCGGGCCGACGTGCGGGGCCGGTACGAGATCGGGCCGCTGGTGATCCGGATGACCGATCCGTTCGGGCTGTGCGAGCTGGCCCGCGCGTTCCCGTCGGTCGACCACCTGACCGTCACCCCCACCGTCGTTCCGCTGCCGACCGTCCGGCTCACCGGCGAGTACACCGGCGCCGGCGACTCGCGGGCCCGCTCGGTCGCGGTGCACGGCGAGGACGACGCCGCGACCCGGGAGTACCGCCACGGCGACGACCTGCGCCGGGTGCACTGGCGCTCCACCGCGCGGGTCGGCGAGCTGATGGTGCGCCGGGAGGAGCAGCCGTGGGAGAGCCGGGCCACGCTGATCCTGGACGTGCGCCGCGGCGCGCACCGGGGCGAGGGCCCGACCGCCAGCTTCGAGTGGGCCGTCTCCGCAATCGCCAGCATCGCGGTCCACCTGCGCGACGGCGGGTACCGGCTGCGCTTCGTGACCGACTTCGTGGACATCGACGGAACAGCGATCGACGGCGACACCGCGATCATGGATCATCTCGCGGAGGTGAAGCCGGTCGCCCGCGCCGACCTGGGCCGGATCAGCGAGCGGCTGCGCAAGCGGGCGGACGGTGGCCTGGTGATCGCGGTACTCGGCGCCCTGTCCACGGCCGACGCGGAGCTGGTGGCCCGGTGGCGGGGGGCCAACGCGACCGCGGTCGGCTTCCTGATCGACAGCACGACCTGGCTGACGCTGCCGGAACCGGCCCGCGCCGAGGCCGACCAGGCCCGGGCCGCGGCGGCGCTGCGGCTGCTCCAGGCCGGCTGGCGGATCACCGGAGTGGCGCACGGCGACCGTCTGCCGGCGCTCTGGCCGCAGGCCGGGCGGGGCGCCCAGGGCTTCGCCTGGCGGGCCGCGATGGCCGAGACCGTGACAACCGCCGGGGGTATCCGATGAGCAATCGTCGCACGGTGGCGATTGCCGCGGGGGCGGCGACGCTGCTCGCCACGGCGCCCCTGTCGACCATATTCGCGACCTGGACCTGGGCCCTGTACTGCCTGTTCACCGTCGGCGCGGTCACCGGCGCGGCGATCGCCGCGCGGGGGTTCCGGGCCCCCCTGTGGGCACAGGTCCTGGCCATGCTGGGCGGGCTGGCTGTCATGGTCACCTGGCTGGCGCACGCGCCGCACGCCTTCCTCGGCACCATCCCGACCACCGCCACCTTCAAAGCGTTCGGCAGCCTGCTCAGCGACGCGAGCGCCGACATCCAGAAGAGCGGCCTCCCGGTACCCGACACTCCCGGCCTGCTGTTCCTGACGGCGGCGGGGGTCGGGCTGGTCGCCGTCGTGGTCGATCTGTGCGCGGTGGGGCTGCGCCGGCCGGCCGTCGCCGGGTTCCCGATGCTGGCGATCTACGCCATCCCCGTCTTCGTTCACGCCCAGAGCGTCTCGGCGATCCCGTTCGTGATCGGCGCGGCCGGGTACCTCTGGCTGCTCGTCTCCGACAACGTCGACCGGGTACGCCGGTTCGGCCGGCGGTTCACCGGCGACGGGCGCGGGATCGACGTGTGGGAGCCGTCTCCATTGGCCGCCGCCGGCCGGCGCCTGGCCGTGGTCGGGGTGGCGCTGGCGGTGGCGCTTCCGCTGCTGGTACCGGGCATGACGAGCGGCCTGCTGTCCCGGTACAACGGGTTCGGTGACGGCCCGGGTCCCGGGCCGGGCAACCGCCCGGGGCCGGCGGTGAACCTGTTCGCGGCGCTCGAAGGCAAGCTGAACACCGACAAGTCGTTCGAGATGGTCAAGGTCACCACCAACGAGCCGAACCCGTACTACCTGCGCTTCGCGACCGCCGATCAGCTCACCGCGACCGGTTTCCACAATGCCGCACCGGCCGGCGGCCAGGCGGTGACCGACCGGGGCATCCCGGACCCGGAGATCAAGGTGAACGGGGTCACCCAGCGCCAGTACCACGCCACCGTGTCCGTCACCAACTTCGACATGGGCCGGGCGCCGTACTACCTGCCCATCTACCCGCGCCTGGACACCACGCAGAGGCTGGACGGGAGCTGGCTCTACGACCTCTCCGGCGACCAGGTGTACTCGAACCGCTCGTCGACCAAGGGCCGGACCTACTCGTTCGACTACCTGGCCACCGAGTACTCGCCGGCCGCGCTGCGCGCAGCGGGGGGGATCGAGCCGCAGAGCTCGATCCTGCAGTACGCGCGGCTCCCGCAGGACCAGCCGGCGATGGTGGATCAGAAGGTCCGCGAGCTGACCCAGGGCAAGACCACCGAGTACGACCGGGTAATGGCGATCCTGCTGTACTTCTCCACCGCCAACGGGTTCAAGTACACGGTGTCCACCAAGGCCGGTACGAGCGGCTCCGACCTGGTCGACTTCCTGACCAACAAGGAGGGGTACTGCCAGCAGTACGCGGTCGCGATGGCGTGGATGGTCCGTACCGCCCACTACCCGGCGCGGGTCGCGTTCGGCTTCACCCAGGGCGCGTCCCGGCAGGGCCAGACCCTCTCGCTCACCAACCTGGACCTGCACGCGTGGACCGAGGTCTACTTCCCCACCATCGGCTGGGTACCGTTCGATCCGACGCCGGCGCGGTCCGGCTCGGTCAAGCCCGCCTGGGCACCCGACGCCAACAACCCGATCGCCCCGTCGGCCGGCGACCCCGGTGCCGTCACGCCGAACCAGATCCCCGGCGGCGGTGACGACCTCGGCGTCGCCCCGCACGACCCGCGCGACACCGCGGGCGGCGCCGGGGACGTACCGGTCACCAGCACGTCGCGACCCACGTGGCAGTGGTGGGTGCTCGCCGGGCTCGTCCTGCTGCTCGTCATCGCCGCGATACCGGCCCTGCGCCGGGCCCTGCTGCGCCGCCGCCGGCTGCTCACCAGGAGGAAGGGGCAGCAGTCGGAGGTCGCCGTCGACGCGGTCGACGTGCCGGGGCAGATGCGGGTCGTCACACCGGTGGCGGTGGCGGTGCATGAGGCGCACGCGGCCTGGGACGAACTGGTCGACACCCTCGTCGACTACGACCTACCGGTCAGCGACGCGCACACCCCGCGGGTCGTCGCCCGCCAGGTCGCCAGCCAGCTCGACCTCTCCGGCTCCCCGGCCGAGGCGCTGACGCTGCTCGGCGCGGCGGAGGAGCAGGCCCGGTACGCCCGCACCCCGCACGTGTCCGGCAATCTCGGCGGGGCGGTGCGGACGGTCCGGCGGGCGGTCGCACTGAGCATGACCCGGCGGGTACGGCTGCGGGCCCGGCTACTGCCGCCGTCGGTCCTGCTGCGGTGGCGGCACCAGGTCGGTACCGCCGGGGTCAACGTCATCAACCAGGCCGGCCGGAGCCGGGACGCGGTGGTGGCGGTGCTCAGCCCCCGCCGGCTGCTCCCCCGGCGCGGCACGCGCTGAACTAGCGGGGGGTTGCGTGTGGGGGGCGGCCCTTGGCCCCCCCCGACACTGATTCGTTCCCGTCAACCGGGGCCTTCAGCGGCCGTCCTCCGGGCGCTGCCGCCAGCGCTCCTCCAGCCGGTCGATCAGGGAGCTGCGCCGGCGGGGGGATCGACGGGCGCTGCCGCCGACCGAACGGAGCTCAGTCCCGTGCGCGCGGCGCAGTGAGGTGAGAGCGAACCCGGCGGCACCGAGCATGACCACGAACCCCGCCACACCGATCAGGGCCTGCTGGATGACGGCGCCATAAACGACAAGACCCAGACCAGCGACTACGAGGACGACGGCGACCAGCAGTCGGCGTCGGGCATGGAAGCGCGGGTCGGACGCGCGCACGGCCGAGGCGAATTTGGGATCCTCGGCAAGCGACCGCTCGATCTGCTCGAACAGCCGCTGCTCGTGTTCCGAGAGCGGCACGGCACTCCTCCCCGGTCAGTATGTCGATCCGGGAGGGATCGACGGACCGTTACAGCCAGGTGGCTGCTTACTCGCCAGTCTACGAGGGGGTTCGCGGGTCGGAAAGCCGGTCGCGGGTCAGGTGTCGGTATTTTCGCTACCTGGCTCCTCCGGCGATCCGTCCCAGGGCCCCGGGGCACCCGTCCAGTCGGCTCCGCGGAGCTGGCCGGCCGGCCCCAGGAGGCTGGCCGGCCGTACCGCGGCGGCACCGAACCGGGCCACCGCCGCGTCGACCGCCCGCTCCGCCTCCGACCAGCCGCGCTCGCGCGAGCCGAGGGAGAGCTGCCGGGGTGCCCGACCGGCGTCGAGCAGCCCTTCGATCCGGACGCCGACCAGCCGGATCCGCTCGCCGGGGCGGAGGATCTCATACAGTGACCAAGCAATATCGAAGATCTCCTTGGTGACGTCGGTAGGCGCGCCGAGCGTGCGGGACCGGTTGAGGGTGCGGAAGTCGGCCAGCCGGATCTTGATCGAGACGGTACGGCCGACCTGCCCGGCCTGGCGCAACCGGCCAGCCGCCTTGCCGGCGAGCGCGAGCATCGTGCGCCGGATGATCGCCAGGTCGTCGACGTCAGTATCGAACGTGGTCTCCGCGCCGATCGACTTCTCCACCTGCTCCGGGACGACCGCCCGGGGATCCCGGCCCCGGGCCAGCTCGCCCAGGTGGGCGGCGGCCGCCTCGCCGAGCGCCGAGCGGATCATGCCGGGCGGCGCCTGTGCCAGATCACCGACAGTGTTCAGGCCGAGCCGGTGGAGCACCTCGGCGCTGCGCTCCCCCACCCCCCACAGCGCGTCGACCGGGAGCGGGTGCAGGTAGTCGAGGACCCGGGCGGCCGGGACGACGACCAAGCCGTCAGGCTTGGCCCGGGTGGAGGCCACCTTGGCCACGAACATGGTCGGCGCCACCCCCACCGAGCAGGGCAGGCGCTGCTCCTCCCGGACCCGGCGGCGGATCAGCTCGGCGATCCGGGCGGGCCGGCCGAGCAGGCGTTGGGCCCCGGACACGTCGAGGAACGCCTCGTCCAGCGACAGCGGCTCGACGAGCGGGGTGATCTCGCGGAAGATCCGCATGACCGCCCGCGACGCGGCCGAGTACTCCGTGAAGTCGGGCGGCAGGAACACCGCCTGCGGGCAGAGCCGGCGGGCGCGGGTGCCCGGCATCGCGCTGCGGACCCCGTAGACCCGCGCCTGGTAACTGGCCGAGCTGACCACGCCGCGCGGGCCGGCCCCACCGACGATCACCGGCTGGCCGCGCAGCTCCGGACGGCGGCGCACCTCGACCGAGGCGTAGAACGCATCCATGTCGACGTGCAGGATCGGGCAGCCGGTGTCGTCGGCGTCCGGACCGAACCCGTCGGTCGGGCCACGCGGCACCTGCTGGCTGCGTCCCATCGCGCCGAGGCTAGCACCGAGGCGGGCGGCGTCCGGACTGACGAGCCGACATGTTAGCGGTCACCCCTGACGACAACGAGGGGGACCGCCATCTCCACCGGCGTCGTCGAGCCGTGGAAGGCGATCAGCCGCGCAAGCGCGGGCTTCTCCCGCTTGGTCGCCAGGACGGCGTACCGGTCCCGGCAGACCACCACCACGTCGCCCAGCCGGGCCGCATGCTCGGCGGACACCGGGCCGTACCAGCCGGTCGCGATCGCCTCGTCCCGGCTCAGGACCGATGCCGCGGCGCCGAGGACCGCCCGCCACGCGTCGATCACGTCGCGCGCGGCGCCCGCCCGGGTGTGCAGGTACCGGACCCGGGGCTCGCCGGCGACCACCTCGACCGAGGCGCCCAGGCGCGGGTCGGCGTCCAGGTCGAACCGGCGGTCGGGGGGTACGTCGACCTGGCCGTGGTCTGCGGTCACCAGCAGCGCGGCGTCCCGGGGTAGCCCGTCCACCAGCCGGGCCAGCAGGCCGTCCACCTCGGCGGCGGCCGCCCGCCACTGCGGCGAGTCGACCCCGTGCACGTGGCCCATGGTGTCCAGCGTCGGGTGGTACCCGTAGCTGAGCGCGGGCACCTCGGCCAGCCCGGCGAGCACCCGGGTCGCCAGCTCGTCCAGGTCCGCCGCACCCCGGTACCGGGCGCCCCGGTACGCCGAGACGGTCAGGCCGGATCCTTCATACTCCGGCCGGGAGGCGACGCTCGTCCGCACCCCGTACCCGGCCGCCCGGGTGAACTGCGTCGGTACCGGCTGCCACCACGCCGGATCCGGCTCGTCCCGCCAGGTCAACGGGTCGAGGATCCGGCCGGTACCGGGGATGGCGAGGAAGAAGCCGAGCTGGCCGTGCTGGCCGGGCGGGACCCCGGTGCCGAAGGAGATCAGGCTGGTCGGGGTCGTGGACGGGAACGGGCTGGTCAGCTCCAGCAGGGTACCGAGCCGGCCGGCGAGCACGTCGGCGATCGTCGGCGCCACGGGAGCGGCCAGCGGCAGCAGGTGCAGGCCCAGCCCGTCGACGAGAAGCACGGCGATCCGCCGTACCCCGGCGAGCCGGGTCCGCAGGTCGAGCGGGTCCGGTCCGGGTACCCCGAGCGCGGCGAGCGCGCCGGGCAGCACGTCGGGCAGGCTGGCCTCGCCGTAGCGCGGAGTCACGACGGCCGGCGCGCGTACAGGTGGAGCTGGGTGGCGATGTCCCGGTACGGCGGCCGGTCGGCGGCGGCCAGCTCGAAGGCGAGCAGCGCCTCGGGGTCGGCATCGGGCACCAGATCGGCCAGCACGCGTACCCCGTGGATCCCTTCCACCGTCAGCCCGGCGGCGCGCAACAGCGCCGCGGCGCCTTCGGCGTCATAGCGCCGCCGCAGGTTGTCGGCCGGGCCGGCCCGGCCGTCCGGATCGGCCAGCGCGGCGACCGCGGCGTCGAGGTGGCCGGTCATCGCCCGGGACAGCACCGCGGCCGCTCGGTTGGCCACCAGGACACTGGCCGCCCCGCCCGGCCGCAGCACACCGGCCAGCGCGGCCACCACCCCGGCCGGATCGTCCACCACCTCCAGCAGGCTGTGGCAGAGGATCAGGTCTGCGCTGCCCGGTGGGGTCAACTCGCCGAGCCGATCGCCGTCCCCCTGCACCGCGGTGATCCGCTCGGCGACGCCGGCCTCGGCCGCGCGGCGGCTCAGCGCGGCCAGCGCGTCCGGGCTCGCGTCCACGACGGTGACCCGGTGCCCGGCCTCGGCCAGGGGTACCGCGAACCCACCGGTGCCGCCGCCCACATCGAGCACGGTGAGGCTGCCGCCACGGTCCAGTTCGGCACGCAGTACGGCCCACACGACCGCGGTACGCGGCGTGACCGGCCGGCTCCGGGTTCGCTCCACCTTCGGCAGCCTAGTAGGCCCGCCTCGAGCTTCAGGCGCGGCTCCCGCCGGCAGGGCTGTCACCGTCATCGAGCGTCCGCCAACCGGCCGCCGCCAGCCAGCGGCAGCACGTTCGCCGGCCATCTGGTTGGTGGACGATCCGTGCACGCACCGGCCCACCAGCCGACACTGGCGACCAAGCCGCCGGCCGCCAGGCGGGCCGGATCACATGGCCAGCCGGTGCCGTGCCGGCGGCAGGACAAGGCTCGGCAGCGCCCGTCATGGTCCGGCTGGTGGTCGCCGCGCACCTGGTACGCGAGTATCCAGGTGAGTGGGTCGCATCCAGCCGGCGGATCCTCGGGCGGATCGTTCGGATCGTACGGCAGCCTGCCGGTGATCCGGTCAGACATGCCGCCGCGCCCGCTCCGTGCCCTTACCCAGCGAACAGCCCGCACAGGTCAGGGGATGACCGCAGGTCGAGCACCAACGCTCCTTCTTGCGGAGGTACCAGCCCAGTGCGGCACCCAGGAGCCCGCAGAGGGCCGCGACGACCAATATCACGGCGATCACCATCCTCTCACATCAATTCCACTTGGGCTGGAATCGCTTGTCGCGCCGCCCGGCCGACCGCGGACATGGGATCAGCTCAGGTTCTGGTAGTCCTTGCGGATCCGCCGGATCTCGGTCTCGGCGTCAACGCCGTAGCTGGCGAGTGCGGCGAGCTGCCCGAACATCTCGGCGTACAGAGCCACATCGCGGGGGTCCCGGATCGTCGCGGTGGCCGAGAGGGTACCGACGATGACGAGACGGTCGTCGTACGCGTGGAAGGCGTGGCCGGGGAAGACCGGGACCTCGGCCCGCCACGGGATAACGCCGAGAGCGACGTTCGACAGGTGCGCTACCGCCAGGATGTGGTCCAGTTGTTCAACCATGACGTCACGAGATCCCGCGCGCCAACGCAGCGCGCCCTCGGTCATGACGAGATGGAACTGCTTGTCGCTGTCATTCAGTACGCGCTGGCGGGCGAGGCGGGCGTCGACGGCCTGTTCCCGGTCGTCGGCCGGCAGTGCGGCGAGGACCCGGCGCATGTACGCCGGCGTCTGCACCAGGCCGAGCACGTAGGCCGGCTGGAAGTCGCGGAACAGCCGCGTCTCGGACTCGATCCGGCCGATCTGTTGCTGCATCCGGTACGCACCGCGGCGCAGGATCACCCGCGCACTGTCGTGCTCGTTCTGGAGGCGCCGCAGAAGGGTCAGGGCCTGCTGCCGCTGGAGTACCGACACCTGGTACGTCCGGCACAACGCCCGGAGGTCCGCCTCGGACGGCAGCAGCAGGCCGTTTTCCACCTTCGAGAGCTTCGACTGACTGAATCCGGCCCGATTCGCGGCCGCACGGCTGGACAGGCTCGCGTCGGCGCGCAATCTCCGCAGAAGTGCGGACAGCTTCTCGCGCTCCTGTGTGGCCTGCTCCGGACCGTTCATGGACGAATCAGCTCGCCCCCTGCCAGTTCTCCCGGTGATACTGGGGGTGGTTGGTCCAGTATTCGCGAAATGGTTGCGCCGCGCCGAAAGCGGCGTCGCGGCACCGCTGATAACGTGGCAACGCATCAGGCGCCACCGGCTCGCCACCGACGAACCGGTCGTCGTCGTCATAGTGCACGATGACAACATGCCGGTCATTGAGGATCAAGAAATCCTCGTCGATCAGGCCGTCCGGCCGCGGCCGCTCCGCGAGGTCGAGAAGGTATATCTCCTCCCCAGCCGCCGAGGTGAACGCGTATCCCCATTCGCACTCGTAGCGCAGGTAGTCGCTGGGCGGACCGGAGAAGATGTGGACCCGGGTCCGGCGCTTCCCCTCGGATCGCTCCCGGGCGAGGCGCTCCAGCCAGGGCCCCTTGACCGACATCGAGGGGGCCGGATCACCCGCAAGGTACCGGGCGACGTTGCCGGCGTCCGACGCCACGTCGTACCGGTCGCGGGTCTCCAGGCGGAAGACCGAGTCGCCCATGTGGGCATCGACGAAGGCCCCCAACTCGGCCTCGCTCAACACCGCCCAGCTACCTCGCGCAACAGCTCCACCGGCACCTCCACGGCATACTCGTCCTGAGCCAGGCGCAGCAGGGCAAACGTCGCCGGATCGGGACGACGCCCCTGCACGATCGCGGTACCTACATCTGTCGCGAACACCGCAGGACAGGTCGTGCCGTCCGGGCATTCGCCGCTGAGTTGAGTCAGCCTCATGGAAGGGATGATTCCATGGTTGATGGAATCAAGCAACCGGCAGCGCCAAGCGGTTTCGGGATCCATCGGGAACTCCTAGCGGCCCCGCCCGCGCAGCCGCTCCACCTCCTCGTAGAGCCGGTCCAGCTCGTCGAGGAGGATGCCCAGGTCGAGATCGCGCGCCCAGCCGGCGACCTCGCGGGCCTTCTCGTCGAGAAGCTGCTGCTCCTCGCGGCGCAGCGCGGCCACCCGGTCGTGCTCCCCGACCCGGATAGCGGCCCGCTTCCCCTGCCGCACCTCGGCAAGCCTCTCGTTGTACTCGCGGATCCGCATGCGCAGCACGGCGAGGCGCAGCTCGACCAGCTCGTCACCCGCCGTATCGTCGGCGGTGAGCGGCCAGCCCCACGAGTAGGCCGCCAGGAGCCGGTCCGCCTCGGCCCGGATCCGGGCCGGCGTGGCGCCGAGACCGGCGAGCAGGTCGGCGACCCCGCCACCGGCGCCGGCGATGCCGAGCAGCAGGTGCTCCGTACCGATCCGCGGGCGGCCGGCCGCCGCCTCCTGGGCCAGGTCGAGAGCGCGGCGGGCGGTGGTGGACAGCGGGGCTGCGGAGCCGGCGGTCGGGCCGCCCTGGCCGAGCAGCTCCTCGATCCGTGGCCCGAGCGCGGCGACCGGTATGCCCATGGCGGTCAGCACCCGGGTGGCCACGCCGTCGCCGGCGCCGAGCACCCCGAGCAGCAGGTGCCCGGGGTGGACCCGGTCGTGACCGAGGTCGCGGGCGTGTACCTGGGCCGCTTCCAGCGCCGCCCGCGCGCGGTCGGTGTAGTCCCCGGGCAACCGGCTAGCGGAAGTCACGGGAGGACGGGCGGATCGGGACGGTGAGCGGTTCCAGCCGGTCGGCGTTGAGGTTGATCACCCCGTCGGCGCTCTCCAGCCGGCCGCGCACCAGCAGCGCGTTGCTCAGCCGGGCCACTTTGCGGTAGCGCAACCACAGGCCGGGCGAGCAGGTGACGTTGAGCATGCCGGTCTCGTCCTCCAGGTTGATGAAGGTGATCCCGCCGGCCGTGCCGGGGCGCTGCCGGTGGGTGACGATGCCGCCGACCAGCACCCGGGTCTTGTCCGGGACGTCCGCCAGCGCCGAGATGCGCAGCGCGCCCAGGCCGTCCAGGTGGGCGCGGGCGAACCCGGCCGGGTGGGTGTCCGGGGACAGGCCGGTGGCCCACACGTCGGCGACCAGCTCGTCGACGGCGTCCATGCCGGGTAGCGCCGGCGCGGTGATCCCGGTGACCGTACCGGGCAGCCGCCCGTCCTGCTCCTGCGCGGCGGCACCGGCGGTCCACAGGGCCGCGCGGCGGGACAGCCCGAAGCAGGCGAACGCGTCGGCGGTCGCGAGCGCCTCCAGGTGGGTGGCGGACAGGCCGGCCCGCCGGGCCAGATCCACCATGGACCGGTACGGGCCGCCCGCGCGCCGCTCCTCCTCGATGCGCTTCGCGACGTCGTCGCCGATCGTGCGTACCCCGGAAAGCCCCAGCCGCACCGACGGCCCGCCGCGGCCCCACTCAGCGGGCGGCTCCCCCGGTTCGGCGCGCTCCCGCTCGCCCTTCTCCAGGACCGCCTTGGCGTCGCTGGCGTTGATGTCCGCCCGCAGCACGGTCACCCCGTGCCGGCGGGCGTCGTCGACCAGGGTCTGCGGCGAGTAGAAGCCCATCGGCTGGGCGTTGAGCAAGGCGGCGCAGAATGCCGCCGGGTGGTAGCGCTTGAGCCAGGCCGAGGCGAACACCAGGTAGGCGAAGCTCATCGCGTGGCTCTCCGGGAACCCGAAGTTGGCGAAGGAGGACAGCTTCAGGTAGATGTCGTCGGCCACCGCGCCGGTGATACCGCGCTCGGCCATCCCGGCGTACAGCCGCTCGCGCAGCTTGGCCATCCGCTCCATCGAGCGCTTCGCGCTCATCGCCCGGCGCAGCTGGTCGGCCTCGTTGGCGTCGAAGCCGGCCACGTCGATGGCGAGCTGCATGAGCTGCTCCTGGAACAGCGGTACCCCCAGGGTCTTCTTCAGGGCGTTCGCCATCAGCGGGTGCGGGACCGTGGGCTTCTCCCGGCCGCGGGCCCGGCGGATGTACGGGTGCACCGAGCCGCCCTGGATCGGTCCCGGCCGGATCAGCGCCACCTCGACGACCAGGTCGTAGAACTTCTTCGGCCGCAGCCGGGGCAGGGTGGCCATCTGCGCCCGGGACTCGACCTGGAACACGCCCACCGAGTCGGCCCGGCACAGCATCTCGTAGACCTCGGAGTCGCCCAGCGGCATCCGGGACAGGTCCAGCTCCGACTCGATCAT
>JBKPCQ010000226.1:0-3672 GCA_046727455.1 Actinomycetota bacterium
GCGGGTACACGGCGGCGTCGTCGACGAGCCGGGCGAAGACGGCGGGCAGCGGTGTTGACACGGCTACCGAACCTATCGGACGCTACGAGAAACGGACAACAGCGTCCGATAACCGGACGCTGGCGACCGAAAGGCGACACCAGTGCCTTACTACCGCAGCCTCGGCGACATCCCACCGAAGCGCCACACCCAGTTCCGCCGGCCGGATGGCGGTCTCTACGCCGAGGAACTGATGGGCCAGGAGGGCTTCTCGTCGGACTCGTCGCTGCTCTACCACCGCAACCCGCCGACGGCGATCGTCGCCGCCGAGGAGTTCACCCCGCCGGCCTGGTCCCGGCTGACGAGCGCTGACCGTACGCCGCTCCGACAGGCTGCGCGGCTGCCCAACCGGCCGCTCAAGCCGCGCCACTTCCAGACCCACAAGCTCGACACGTCCGGCGCCGACGCGGTGCTCGGCCGCCAGCACCTGCTCGCCAACGAGGACGTGCGACTGTCCTATGTGGTCGCCGACCGGCCGTCTCCGTTGTACCGCAACGCGGTCGGCGACGAGTGCCTGTACGTCGAGGCGGGCCGGGCCAGGGTGGAGACACCGTTCGGCGCGCTCGACCTGGCCGAAGGCGACTACGCGATCATCCCCACCTCGGTCATCCACCGGATCGTTCCCGGCGGGGAGGTGCGCCTGCTCATCATCGAGGCGACCGGCCACATCGGGCCGCCGAAGCGGTACCTCTCGGTGCGCGGCCAGTTCCTGGAGCACTCCCCGTACTGCGAGCGCGACCTCCGCGGCCCCGACCTCGTCCAGGAGGACGGCGACGACGTCGAGGTGCTGGTCCAGCATCGACGGGGTTGGACCCGCCACGTCTACGCGAAGCACCCGTTCGACGTCGTCGGCTGGGACGGTTGCCTGTACCCGTGGGCGTTCTCCATCCACGACTTCGAGCCGATCACCGGCCGGGTACACCAGCCACCGCCGGTACACCAGACGTTCCAGGGGCCCAACTTCGTCGTGTGCTCGTTCGTCCCGCGCAAGGTGGACTACCACCCGCTCGCCATCCCGGTGCCGTACCACCACCACAACACCGACTCCGACGAGGTGCTGTTCTACACCGGCGGAAACTACGAGGCGCGGCGCGGCTCAGGCATCGGGCAGGGCTCGATCTCCCTGCACCCCAGCGGGTTCACCCACGGCCCGCAGCCGGGCGCGGTGGAGCGGGCCATCGGCGTGGAGCGCTTCGACGAACTGGCCGTCATGGTGGACACGTTCCGGCCGCTGGACCTGTGCGAGCCGGCACTGTCCATCGAGGACACCGCGTACGCGTGGACCTGGGCACGCTGAGCTGGCTGGCGCTCGCTCCGCTCACGCGGCACCGAGGCTCCCCAGGCGACGTCTGCCCTCCTCGCTGCGCTCGTCAGTCCAGACGCCGCCCGCCTCGGTGCGTTACCGGCCGATCACCCGCGCGGGAGTGACCCGCACGACCACGCGGACGTTGTCCGGCCGGCCCTCCTGGAAGGGCATGCCGTCGTACTTCCGGGACAGCTCCTGGATCAGCTCCGGCCCGCCCTCCTCGGTCAGCGAGACGGTGCCGCGCACCTCGACGTAGCGGTACGGGTCGGCCGGGTCGTATAGGGTCACCCCGACCCGGGGGTCGCGCTCCATGTTGCGCGTCTTGCGCCGGCCCCGGATGGTCGAGAAGAGGACGTCGTCGCCGTCCCGCTTGACCCACACCACGCTGGATTGCGGTGCGCCGTCCGGGTTGATGGTTGAGACGACCGCGAACGTCCGTCCGTCCACGAGGCGCTTGGCGAGATCGGAAAGAGCAGCCATGATCGTCATTCTATTGCCGAGCCGGGAGATCGTCGTTTCCCGGCGGATCCCGCAGCGGGACTGCGGGATCCGCCGGGAACTCGTGATCTCCCGGGTCGATTTCCAAGATCTCGTCCATCCACGGCCGTCAGGCGGGCACCACGAGCGCCACCGCGATGGCGGCCAAGCCTTCCGCCCGGCCGGTGAGGCCGAGCCCGTCGGTGGTGGTACCGGACACGCTCACCGGCGCGCCAAGCGCGGCGCCGAGCACCTCCTGCGCCTCGGCCCGGCGTGGCCCGACCTTCGGCGCCACGCCGATCACCTGGATCGACATGTTGCCCACCGTGAACCCGGCGGCCCGCACCCGCCGCGCCGTCTCCGCGAGCAGGGCCACACCGGAAGCACCGGCCCACTCCGGGCGGTCGGTGCCGTAGTTCGACCCGAGGTCGCCCAGGCCGGCGGCGGACAGCAGGGCGTCACACGCGGCGTGCGCGGCCACGTCGCCGTCCGAGTGGCCGGCGAGGCCCGGCACGCCGGGCCACTCCAGGCCGGCGACCCGGCAGGGCCGGTCGGAGGTGAAGGCGTGGACGTCGGTACCCACGCCGACGCGCGGAATGATCACGAAGCGAGGGTACCGCCAGCCGCGCAGCTTGTCGGAGCGGCTACAGGTCAGCGCTTGTCTGCCGCGCAGCTTGTCGGAGCGGCTACAGGTCAGCGCTTGTCTGCCGCGCAGCTTGTCGGAGCGGCTACAGGTCAGCGCTTATCTGCCGCGCAGCTTGTCGGAGCGGCTACAGGTCAGCGCTTGTCTGCCGCGCAGCTTGTCGGAGCGGCTACAGGTCAGCGCTTATCTGCGAGCAGAGCCTCCGCGAACACCAGGTCGACCGGCCGCGTGATCTTGAAGGCGGCCTCGTGACCGGGCACCGTCTGGACCGGCACCCCCAGCTTCTCGACGAGGCCGGCGTCGTCGGTGTGGGAGTCGACCGCGGCCCGGTGTGCCGCGGCGAGCACCGCGCGCCGGAAGCCTTGCGGAGTCTGGACCGCCCGCAGCACCGACCGGTCCACGGTGCCCACGACCGTACCCGCCGCGGTGACCACCTTGACCGTGTCGACGACCGGGAGCACCGGGATGACGGCGTCCGCGCCGTCGCGTACCGCCGCGGCCACCGCCTCGACGAGCGCCGCCGGCGCGAGTGCCCGGGCCGCGTCGTGTACCAGCACGATCTCGAATCCGTCCGGTACCGCGGCCAGCGCCGCAGCCACCGACTCCTGCCGCGTCGCCCCGCCCGGAACGACGGTGACGGCCGGCCCGGCCAGCTCGGCCACGGCAGCGACCTGCGCCTGCGGGGCGGCGACGACGACGCAGCCGACGCAGGGCGCGGCGGCGACCCGCCGGATGGCGTGCACCAGCAGCGGCTCCCCGGCCAGCGGCCGGAGCGCCTTCGGCGGGCCGGTCCCGAGCCGCACCCCCGCGCCGGCCGCAACAACGAGGACCGCGACGTCGCCGCGCGCATCGGGTTGCGCGGTCACGTCGCGGTCCTGTTGGCGGTTTAGCGGATCAGGCCTCGGTGAGAACCTTGTCGAGAAGGATCTCGGCCTCGTCTTTCGTGCTCTTCTCGGCGAGGGCGACCTCGCCGACGAGGATGTCACGGGCCTTGGCGAGCATGCGCTTCTCGCCCGCCGACAACCCACGCTCGCGCTCACGGCGCCACAGGTCGCGGACGACCTCAGCCACCTTGAGCGGGTTGCCGGATGCCAACTTCTCCAGGTTGGCCTTGTAACGCCGCGACCAGTTGGTCGGCTCCTCGGTGTGCGGAGCCCGGAGGACATCGAAGACCTTCGTCAGGCCTTCCTCTCCCACGACCTCACGG
>JBKPCQ010000227.1:0-12186 GCA_046727455.1 Actinomycetota bacterium
TCACCGGCCAGCTTCAGCGCCCGGCCGGTGTGCTCGGTCGCGGTTTCCAGATCGTCGCCCGCCAGCGCGATACGCGCGGCGGCGCTGTACGTGTGGGCGAGCCACCACCGGTCGCCGTGCGACTCGCACAGCACGCGGCACTCCCGGCATGCCTCGGCGGCCTGCGCCAGTTGGCCGGACACCGTGAGCGTCAGCGCGAGGGCGAGGTACGCCTCCGCGACGACGAGGCCGTCCTCCCCGAGACGGGCGAGGCCGGCGAGGGCCTGCCGCACCCTCGTCCGCGCCGTCGGGAGGTCGCCGCCCATCAGCGCGATCATGCCCAGGCTGCGGTCGGCCGCCGCGCCGAGCCGCGGGTCCCGCAGGCGCCGGGCGATCCGCGCCGCCTCCCGGGCGTGTACGCCCGCGGCGAAGAGTTCGCCCCGGATGTACCCGAGGTGCGCGGACGCGGCCAGCGCGTACCCACGCGCCACGGTGGGTGTCGGGTCCGCGTCGAGGGCCCGCTGGAGCCAGTACCGGCCCTCGTGGGTCAGGCCGGCCGGGTACCAGAAATGGACCAGACAGCTCGCCAGTTCGAGGCCGGCGGCCGCCTCGCCCGGCTTGCTCAGCGAATAGTCCAGCGCCGCCCGGAGGTTGGGCTGTTCCAGGCGCATCCGGACCAGCCACTCGGCCTGGCGCGGCCCGAACCAGTCGGCCGAGAACTGCCGCGCGAGGTCCAGGTACCAGTCGCGGTGGCGGCGGCCCAGCACGGAACGGTCGCCGGCCGGCAGCCGGTCCCGGCCGTACTGGCGCACCGTCTCCAGCAGCCGGTACCGCTCCTCCGCGCGGACCAGCACCGACTTGTCGAGCAGGCCGCAGAGCAGCGCGGTCACCGTCTGGGGCGGCAGCTCCGGTGCGCACACGTACCCGGCGGCCTCGGCCGGGAAGCTGTCGTGGAAGACCGACAGCCGGGTCCACAGCGCCTGCTCCGGCTCGGAGCAGAGGGTGAAGCTCCAGTCGAAGGTGGACGCCAGCGTCCGGTGGTGCGCGGGCTTGGCGCGCCGGCCGACCAGCAGCCGGAACCGGTCGCCGAGCCCGGCGTCGAGTTGCGCCAGGGTACGGGTGCGGAGCTGCGCCGCGGCCAGTTCGATCGCCAGCGGCAGCCCGTCCAGCCGCCGGCAGACGTCGGTCGCGGTGTCCCGGTCGCCCGGGGTCAGCGTGACGCCGCTCGCCGCTGCCCGGTCCACGAACAGGGCCAGCCCGGCCGGCTCCGGCAGTGGTTCCACCTCCCAGATGTGCTCGGCGACGGTACCGACGGCCTGGCGGCTGGTGCACAGGACGCGTACCCCCGGGCAGTGCCGCAGGATCATGTCCACCAGGCAGGCGCAGGCGTCGAGCAGGTGCTCGCAGTTGTCGAGGACCAGCAGCAGCTCGCGGTCGGACAGGTATTCGGTGACCACCTCGGCCGGTGGCCGGTTGGTCTGGCCGCCGATCCCGAACGCCTCGGCGACGGCCAGCTCCAGCCAGGACGGGTCGGTGAGGGGCGAACGCTGGCTGGCAGCCGCTCCGACAGGCTGCGCGGCTGGTGAACGCTGGCTGGCAGCCGCTCCGACAGGCTGCGCGGCTGGTGAACGCTGGCTGGCAGCCGCTCCGACAGGCTGCGCGGCTGGGGCAACGTCGACGAGCCATGCCCCGTCGGGGTATGCCGGGCGGAGGTCGGCGGCGACCCGTAGCGCCAGGCGGGACTTGCCGATCCCGCCCACTCCCGTGAGGGTGACCAGGCGCGCGGCCGACAGCAGCCGCTTGACTTCCGCGACATCCAGGTCACGGCCGAGGAAGAGCGTGGTCTCGGCGGGAAGACGGCCCCTGCCGCGACGGGCCTGACTACCACGTAGCACGTGACCTCCCCGTACCTGCCTAGTCAGGCCGGGTGGGAAAGTCAACCCGCTGTCACGGGTCGTGGCATAAGACCGGGACCGCTGGCCGGCGGGGCGAGGCGACGGCCAGCGACCACCCGGATTCTGTCGTACCCCCGCCCTAGGGTCGCGTCATGAATTGGCAGGAGTTCGCTGAGCAGTGTCCGGAGCTTGCCGAGCTTGCCGCGGCCCGGTTCGCCCGCGATCAGCTGCTCCTTCTCGGCACCCTGCGGCCGGACGGTTCGCCACGGATCAGCGCGGTCGAGTGCGACCTGACGGCGGGGCGGCTGCTCATCGGGATGATCAACCAGTCGGTGAAGGCGCTGGATCTGCGCCGGGATCCGCGCGCGACGGTGCACAGCTGGCCGCCGGGCAAGGACAACCCGGACGGCGACATCAAGCTCTACGGTCGCGGGCTGGAGGTGACCGATCCGCTGGTCAAGCGGGCGTACGAGGACGCGATCTTCGCGCGGATCCAGTGGCGGCCGAACGAGCCGTACCACTGCTTCGAGATCGACGTCGAGTCGGCCGGCTACCTCCGGTTCGCCGGCTCGGGCGATCAGGAGGAGGTCTGGTCCTGGCGGACCGGCGGCCAGCTCACGAAGCGGGTGGTGACGGTGGAGGTGTAGCGAACGGCTCAGTCGTTGTCGAAGCGCCGGATGAGATCGACGACGTCGGCCTCGTACTCCGACCACTGCCGGTCCGGCTGGAACCCGAGTTCCGCGTTGACCTTCAGCATCGGCTCGTTCTCGAAGGCGTTCCAGGTCTGGACCTCGGTCAGCCTCGGCTCGGCCGAGCGCAGCTCGAAGAGCATGCGCGCCTTGAGGGCCCGGCCCAGCCCGTACCCGCGATGGGCCGGTACCACGACGGTGTCGTACTGGTCCGCCCGAGACGGGTGCTGAGCGGCTACGACGACCTCGGTCAGGCCGGCGATCTTCCCGGACTGCTCGTGGATGCCCACGACGATGTACGGACGTAGGCCCCGGGCGTGCAGCGTGGCGAGGCTGGACCGCAGCCGCTCCGGGTCGTAGGAGCTGGGCCGCAGCTCCAGGTCCGTGGAGTCGTACGACTCCCGGACGATCGCCTTGGCTTCCGCGTACGCCTCGTACAGCTCCTCCGGCGGCCCGCCCGGGTAGTACTCCAGGTGGTACCCGGGGCCGATGCCCCGGGCCAGCTCACCGAGCTTGAACCAGTCCACTGTGGACAGCTGGAGGACGTTGCGGATCTCCACGTACGCGCACTGGAACCCGTAGTGCTCGTAGAACTTGACGGACGGCGTCTCCCCGATGACCTCCACCGCGACCGAGGGCAGGCCCTCGGCGTAGGCCCGTTGCGCCACGGCGGCCAGCAGTTCGTGGCCGACGCCTTTGCGCCGGACGGCCGGGTCGACGACGATCTCGACCACCCCGAGGTCGCCGAGCAGCACCATGTTGGCGCCACCCAGCGGTGGCTCGCCGCGGTGGGCGCTGCCGGCCGTGGACTCGGCGAGCCAGCAGACCCGCCGCTCGCCCGGCATGGTCACGGCCAGGTACTCACGGAATGAGTCGATCCGCCACGGCGGGTCATCCGGGAGATCGGCCGTAATGGCCGCGTTCAGCGTGGTGAGCACTGCCTCGATCTCGACGGACGGCGCGGTTCGAGGATCCCACTCGCGTACCATCACCCGTCTAGCTTGCAGACAAAGCGGGTCCGGCGAAAGTACCGTCCCGGCGAATCTTTACGCTGTGGGAGATGGCCGCGACGCTATGCGACAGACCTGCTGCGTAGGCCGTAGTCGTTGGCCGCGTCGAACACGCCCTTCGCGTACGCCTGCAGCTCGTTGTACGAGAGCACCGCCGCCCACCATCCGCCGCTCGTGGCCAGGTCCTTGCCGCCGGCGCACAGGTACTGGCCGGCCGCGAGCGCGGCGTCGTTGAGATCGTTGGGGTCGGTCCGGCCGTCCTGATCCGCGTCGACCTGGTACTGCTGCCACGTGCGCGGCAGGAACTGCATCGGCCCGACCGCATGGTCATACACCGGGTCGCCGTCCAACCGGCCGGTGTCCGTGTCGGTGACCAGCTGGCGGCCGCCCTGCCCGTCCAGCGGCGGGCCGACGATCGGCGGTAGCGCGACGCCGTCCGGTTGCAGGGTCGCCCCCTTCGCCTGGCCGTGGTCCGACTCCACCTTGCCGATCGCGGCCAGGGTGGTCCAGGCGAGGTGGCAGGCGGGCAGGTCGACGGCGATCCGGGCGGCCGCGTACCCGTACGCCTTCATCGCCGTCTCGGAGATCCCCAGCCCTCCGGACAGCCGCTTCGCCCACTGCGCCACGACGTCCTGCGGGTGTGCGGGCTGCTCGCCCGGGCCCGTGGTGGTGCCGGGATACGGCGTGACCTCGCCGCCGCCGGGCGCGGGCCCGTCGGGCGTGGTGTCCGTGGACGGCGCGGCGCTCGCAGCGGCCGGCGGGGGTACCGCCGGTGCACTCGCGCGGGTCGCGTAGTTGCCGGCCAGGCCGGTGGCCGCGAGGAGCGCGACGATCGCGACCAGAGGCAGCACGAACCGGCCGCTTGGCCGCCGGGCCCAGGCGATCGCCGACCGGCCGCCGGACCGCGCCGCCCGGCCGACCGCCCGTGGGGCGACCAGGAGGACGCTCGGCCGCCGGTGCCGTGCGCGAGCGGGCGGCTGTCCCGACGGCGACGCTGACAGCGACGGTGCCGACCGCGGCACCAGGATGGACGGCCCCGCCAGAATGGACGGCCCGGAAAGGATCGAGCGGCCGGCCAGGATCGACCGCCGGGACCCATCTGGTTGACCGGGTGACCGATCGGTCCGCACGGTCGGCTCGACCTGCTCGGTTGACAGGCGCGGACCGGATGCCGCTTCGGCCGCCCCGGGTGTGGCCGAGCGGAGGGGAGGGCGCCGGGTCACGGGGTCGAGTATCGCACCGATACCGCCGGCAGGCATCGTAAGCTGTTCGCATGCCGCGCTACGAATACCGCTGCCGTGCCTGTGGCGACACCTTCGAGCTGAACCGCCCGATGACCGAGTCCAGCGCGCCGGCGCGGTGTCCCGGTGGCCACGACGATACGGTGAAGCTGCTGTCCACGGTGGCCCTCGGTGGTGCGGCGAACCCGGCCGGCATGCGCGGCCCGGCCCCGGCCGGTGGCGGCTGCTGCGGTGGCGCCTGCGGCTGCTAGGATCCTCCGCGCCCGGTTCCCGTCACAGTGTCGCCCGTCCGGACGGCGGCTTTGTGACCTGATGGACCACAACCCGGCCGGATCGGTTCCCGTTACGCCAGCCGTAACCCGTCGCGTCCTTCCACTCGTTCAGGGTGTTCGGCCTTGGGGTGATCTGTGCCGGCCCGTTCCGGCGATGTGACAGCCAGTGGGCCTGCGAAAGCATAAGGCACGACTTCCAGGGGGGCGGAGGTTCACCGGTGTCCGTACGCATAAACCTGCCGCGGGGCTTGGTGACGTTCCTGTTCACCGACATCGAAAGCTCCACCAGGCTGGCCCGCATGCTGGGTGCGGGATACCGCGCCATGCTCACCGAGCACCGCCGCCTGCTGCGCCGCATCCTCTCGGCTTGCGGCGGTACCCCCCTCTTCTGCGAAGGCGACTCCCTGTTCGTCGCGTTCCCGGACGCGCGTAACGCGCTGGCGGCGTGCGCTCAGGCGCAGCGCGCCCTGTCCACCCACGCCTGGCCGGCGCCGCACGCGCGGCCGCTGGTCCGGATGGGTCTGCACACCGGGCTCGCGCACCCGCGCGGCGGCGAGTACGCCACCCCGGAGGTCCACCGCGCGGCGCGGATCGCCGCGGCGGCGCACGGCGGCCAGGTGCTCTGCTCGGCCGCCACCGCCCAGCACGCCGGTGACCTGGTCGACGGCGCATGGCTGCTCGACCTCGGCCTGCACCGGCTGCGCGGGTTCGACGACCGGGAGCGGCTTTTCCAGCTCGTGTCGGCCGGCCTGCCGCGGCAGTTCCCCCGCCCGCGGACGGTCGCCGAAGCGCCGCACAACCTCCCCGGTGCGCTGACCACGTTCGTGGGACGGGAGGCCGACCGGGCCGAGCTTACCGACCTGGTGGACGGGTGCCGGCTGGTGAGCGTCGTCGGGCCGGGCGGCGCGGGCAAGACCCGGCTCGCGGTGGAGATCGCCACCGCGAGCGTCGGGAACTACCCGGACGGCACGTGGTTCGTCGACCTCGCTGGCATCAGCGATTCCGAGCTGGTGCCCGCCGCCGTGGCCGGGGCGCTCGGCCTGCGGCCTGAGCCGGGCCGGTCGGTGCTGGACACCATCGCCGACTACGCGGTGGACCGGCGGTTCCTGCTCGTCCTCGACACCTGCGACGCGCAGCCGGCGGCCGCCGCCCGGCTGGTCGGCCGGCTGCTGTCGGTGAGCCGGTCGATCCGGATACTGGCCACCAGCCGGGAACCGCTGGGCCAGCCGGGCGAGGTGGTCTGGCGGATCCCGCCGATGTCGCTGCGGCCAGGGCCCGACGGCCAGCCGGCCGAGGCGGTACGGCTGCTGCTCGACCGGGCCCGCGCCGCCCGGGGTGGCCGGCCGCTGGAGCCGGCCGAGCTGGATCATCTCGGCCCGCTCGCCGAGCGGCTGGACGGGTTGCCGCTCGCGCTGGAGTTGGCGGCGGCGCGGCTGGGGGTACTGTCAGCGGCCGAGCTGGCCACCCGGGTCGACGACGTGCTGGCCGCACCGTCCACAGTAGACAGCTCGGCGGCCGGCCGGCACACCACGCTGCACGCCGCGATGAGCTGGTCGTACCGGACCCTGCCGGCGACCGCCGCCCGCCTGATGCGGTGGCTGTCCGTATTCGCCGGTCGGATCCACCTCGGCACGGCCGAGTGGCTGCTCGACGAGGATCCGTTCGGCGCGCTGTCGGTCCTGGTGGACAAGTCGCTGGTACAGGCTGAGGTGACGCCCGCCGGCACCACGTACCGGATGCTCGAACCGATCCGCGCCTACGCCGCGCGGCAGCTCGTCGCGGCCGGCGAGGAGAAGGCCGCGCGGGAGCGCCACGTCGCCTGGGCGGTGCACGCGGTCGAGGCCGCCCGGCAGGGTACCGACCGGCGCCCGGTGACCGTGTCGCTGCACGCGTTCGACCCGCTGGCCGACGAGGTACGCGCGGCGCTGCACTGGTCGGCTACGGCCGGTAGCGCGCGGGAGGGGCTGCGGATCACCGCCGGGCTCGACCAGTGGTGGCGGGAGCGGGGCCACGCCCGCGAGGGGCGGATGTGGCTGCTCCGCCTGTACAAGCGGCTGGCCACGACCGGTGAGCAGGTACCGGACGCGGAGCTGGCCGCCGCGTACCACATGCACGCGTTGCACGCCTGCGTCGACGGCGACCACGCCGAGGCGCTGCGCTTCGCGCACCGGGCGGACGCCACCGCGCGCCGGGCTGACGACCCCGCGCTGCTGGTCCGGGTACGGGCCGGGTACGCGGCGTACCTGCGCAACGTCGGCCAGCTCGCCGAGGCGGAGCAGGTCTGCCGGGAGGTCATCGAGTACGCGCACCAGCACGGCGTGATCGTCGACGCGTTGTCCGCCGTGTACGGGCTCGCCGAGCTGCTGTGGCGGCGTGGGGCGCTGGACGAGGCGGCCGAGTTCCTCGCCGCGGCCCGTCCGATGGAGGCGGCGCAGCCGGTCGAGCGCGGTCGCCGGGCCGTCGACATGCTGCTCGGCCTGGTCGCGCTCAGCCGGGGCGACCTGGTCGCCGCGCACGAGCATCTGGCGGTGGCGCTGCGCTTCCGGGTGGAGTACGGCTTCAGCTCCCGGGCCTGCGAGGTGGTCAATGCGTTCGGGGTCCGCTGCGCGCTGGCCGGCGACCACCGCACCGCCGCGCGGCTGTTCGGCGCGGCGCAGTCCGCCGGTACCGGCCTCGGCCAGGCCAGCGCGCTGACCGCCGGCTACTGGAAGACCTGGCAGACGAAGGTACGGGCGGAGCTGGGCGACGCCGACTTCGACGCCGCCTACGCCGAGGGCAGCCGGCTCACGCTGGACCAGGCGGTGGCGACGGTGGGCGCGATCGAGCACCCGGACCTCGCCGCCGACTCGCTGCGCTTCTCCGACGCCTCATAGCTCGTCATCGCTCGTCGAGCCAGCGGGCCACGTCCAGGTGGGTGGGGATCACCCCGTCATCCCCGAAGCCCCACGCGAGGGTCTGCGCGAACGCCCAGCCCCGCGCCCGCTCCCGATCCAGCCCCAGCTCCGCGGTCAGCCGGTCGAACCGGTACCGGACCGCCGCCCGGCTGTGGCCGAGTTCGGCGGAGCGGACGATCGGCGCGATCCCGAACTCCCGCTCCCCGACGAGCGGCTTGGGATCGATCGCGAGCCACGACTCCCGCTCCGCCCGCAGCACGTTGTCGCCGTGCAGGTCCCGGTGCAGGAGTACCGGCTCGCCCTGGCTCGCGGCGAGGTCGCGCAGCGTCTCGACGGCGGCGTCGAGGAGCCGCCGCTCGTACGGCCGGCCGGCCTGCTCCCACTCCTCGGGCAGCGTTGTGCGCCAGCCGGCCGCCTCGGTCGCGAGCGGGGTGAACGGCTCGCTGGCCGGCCGCCACAGCCGGGGCAGCAGGTCCACGAAGACGTCGAGCGCCTGGATCTTCAGAACCGCCGCCGAACCGTCCGCTCGCCGCGCCGGCAGCACGAGTGAGGCGTACCCGCCCTCGTACGGCCGGCCCAGCCGCGGCGACCAGCGATCCGCGCAGGCGGCCAGCAGGCGCGGAAGCGACGCCAGCCAGTCCGCCCCGCCCGGCGCGGTGCGGAGCGCGGACAGGCTGTCCGGGATCAGGCTATCGACCAGGTGTCGCCCGAGTTCAGCAACGCGGCCAGTTCCTCCTCTGGGGTACCGGTGACCTTGCGCTGCGCCACCTCGATCTGGTCGCGGACCAGCTCGTCGTACGACGGCCGGCCGACCTTGCGGAACACGCCGATCGGGGTGTGCCGCAGGTCCAGGTCGGGCAGGCGGGACAGGGCGAAGGCGTACGCCGGCTCCTTGACGGTCGCGTCGTGCACCACGATGTGGTCGGCCGGGGTCTCCGCCGTGCGGTGTACCTCCAGCCCGAACCCGCCCGGTGGGTGCACCACGCACCACTGCCCGTCGGCGCCGAACGTGATCGGCTTTCCGTGCTCCAGCCGGATCACGTAGTCGTCGCGGGTCTCCGGCTCCTTCAGGGTGTCGAACGCGCCGTCGTTGAAGATGTTGCAGTTCTGGTAGATCTCGATGAAGGCGGAGCCGCTGTGGTCGGCCGCCGCGCGCAGCACCGACTGTAGGTGCTTGCGGTCGGTGTCGAGGGTACGGGCGACGAACGTCGCGTCCGCCCCGAGCGCGAGCGACAGCGGGTTGAACGGCGAGTCCGCCGACCCGACCGGCGTCGACTTGGTGATCTTCCCCAGCTCGGACGTCGGCGAGTACTGCCCCTTCGTCAACCCGTAGATCCGGTTGTTGAACAGCAGGATCTTCAGGTTCACGTTGCGCCGCAGCGCGTGGATCAGGTGGTTGCCGCCGATCGACAGCGCGTCACCGTCGCCGGTGACCACCCACACCGACAGGTCCGGGCGGGAGATGGACAGGCCGGTCGCGATCGCCGGGGCGCGCCCGTGGATCGAGTGCATCCCGTACGTGTTCATGTAGTACGGGAAGCGCGACGAGCAGCCGATGCCGGAGATGAACACGATCCGCTCGCGCGGGATGTTCAGCTCCGGCATGAACGCCTGGACGGCGGCCAGGATGGCGTAGTCGCCGCAGCCCGGGCACCAGCGCACCTCCTGGTCGGACTTGAAGTCCTTGAGGGTGAGCTTGACCGAGATCTCAGGCATTCTTGACAACCTCTTCCAGCATGGTCTCCAGCTCGGCGGCGGTGAACGGCAGCCCGCGGACCTGGTTGTACGGGATCGCGTCAATGAGGTACCGGCCCCGGATGACGTGGGCGAGCTGGCCCAGGTTCATCTCCGGGATCACCACCTTCTGGTACCGCTTCAGCACGCCGCCGAGGTTGCGCGGGAACGGGTTCAGGTGGCGCAGGTGGGCCTGCGCGATCAGCAGGCCGCGCTGGCGCAGCGCGCGGACCGCCGCGCCGATCGGGCCGTAGGTGGAGCCCCAGCCGAGGACGAGGACGGTCGTGTCGCCGTCGGGGTCGTCGACCTCCAGATCCGGTACCTCGATGGCCTCGATCCGGGCGGCCCGGGTCCGCACCATGAAGTCGTGGTTGGTCGGGTCGTAGGAGATGTCCCCGGTCTTGTCGGCCTTCTCCAGGCCGCCGATGCGGTGCGCCAGCCCGGGGGTACCGGGGATCGCCCACGGCCGCGCCAGCGTCACCGGGTCGCGCAGGTACGGCAGGAACGTCGTCCCGTCCTCGCCGTTCGGCCGGGTGGCGAACTCCACCCGCAGGTCGGGCAGCTCGTCGACCTCGGGCAGCAGCCACGGCTCGGACCCGTTGGCGATGTACCCGTCCGACAGCAGCAGCACCGGCGTCCGGTAGGTAAGCGCTATCCGGGCGGCCTCGATCGCGGCGTAGAAGCAGTCGACCGGCGACTTCGGCGCGATGACCGCGACGGGTGCCTCGCCATGCCGCCCGAACAGCGCCATGTTGAGGTCGGCCTGCTCGGTCTTTGTCGGCATACCGGTCGACGGGCCGGCCCGCTGGACGTCGATCACGATCAGCGGAAGCTCCAGCGCGACGGCCAGCGAGATCGTCTCGCCCTTCAGGGCGACGCCCGGCCCGGACGTGGAGGTGACCCCGAGCGCGCCGCCGTACGAGGCGCCGAGCGCGACGCCGACCGCCGCGATCTCGTCCTCGGCCTGCACGGTGGTGATCCCGAAACGCTTGTGCTTGGACAGCTCGTGCAGGATGTCCGAGGCCGGGGTGATCGGGTACGCGCCGAGGACGACCGGCAGCCCGGACCGTACCCGCGCGGCGATGATGCCCAGCGCGAGCGCCGTGTTGCCGGTGACGTTGCGGTAGTTGCCGGCCGGCATCCGGGCCGGCTTGACCTCGTACCGGACCGCGAAGTCCTCGGTCGTCTCGCCGAAGTTCCAGCCGGCCTTGAACGCGGCGATGTTCGCCGCGACGAGCTCCGGCCGCTTGGCGAACTTCCGCTGGAGGAACTCGATCGTCGATTCGTACGGGCGGGAGTACAGCCAGGACAGCATGCCGAGGGCGAACATGTTCTTGGCACGCTCGGCGTCCTTCTTGGAGATCTCCAGGTCGGCCAGCGCGCCGACGGTCATGCTGGTCAGCGCGACCGGGTGGACCACGTACCCGCCGAGCGAGCCGTCGTCGAGCGGGTTGGCGTCGTAGCCGACCCGGCTCAGGTTGCGCTTGGTGAACTCGTCGGTGTTGACGATGATCTGGGCGCCACGCGGAAGATCGGGCAGGTTGGCCTTCAGCGCCGCCGGGTTCATCGCGACCAGCACGTCCGGGGCGTCGCCCGGGGTGAGGATGTCGGTGTCGGCGAAGTGGATCTGGAAGCTGGAGACCCCGGGGAGGGTACCGGCGGGCGCGCGAATCTCCGCGGGAAAGTTGGGAAGGGTCGAGATGTCGTTGCCGAGCTGCGCGGTCTCCGAGGTGAATCTGTCGCCGGTAAGCTGCATACCGTCACCGGAGTCGCCAGCGAATCGGATGACCACCCGATCCAGTTGCTGGACCTTCTTGGCCACGTTCTTGGCCACGTGTGACCTCCTCGCGGGACGGCTCATGCGAAGGCGGGTATGTAACGACGTTGTTGCCGGCCCGCTTGATGCGTCATATCACTTTGAGCGTACGTCGGCGGCCCCGTACCGCCCTGTCCTGCGTCCGACTGATGGAACGTGCGATCGACGAGGCTGGTTCGAGGTATACCCGGTCAGCCTGGTGGCTCGGTCCAGTCCATCCTGATCGGTTCGCGCGGCGAGACTACCGTCTGCTCGGACCCTTGACCAGGGCCGGTGGACGCAGTTGCCGGGGGCCGGTTGGGCTTGTCCCGCAAGGTCAGCAGAAGTCCGACGGTGATCACCGCGATCACGAACGTACCGCCCCAGAGGAACGGCCAGAACGGGCGCGCCGCGGCGACCAGCGAGGTGCGGCCGGTCGGCTGGGCCTGGCCGCCGGAGCCGCTTCCCGGGCCGGTACCGGCCTGAGCCGACCCGTCCGGGATCACGTCACCGGCGGGCGCCTGGTTCGGGGCTGTCCCTACGCGGTCGGCCGCGCCGCCCGCCGCGCCGCTGGCGTCCGGTTGCCCGGGTGCTCCAGCCGGCCCGGACTGCCCGCCGGGGCCAGGGCCGGGACCGCCGCCCGCCCCGCCGGCCGAGCCACCGGGCACCGGCTCACC
>JBKPCQ010000228.1:0-6635 GCA_046727455.1 Actinomycetota bacterium
CGTCCACAGTGGACTCGGTGAGCCGGGTGTTGGGGTGGTCGAGGAACAGCAGGTCCTCGCCCTTGACGTTGAAGATGAGCGCCTTGGTGTTGGCCGCCTCCGCGCCCAGCACGCCGGAGCGGAACACCGAGTACAGCAGGAAGGTGGCGAAGCTCGTCTTGGTCGCGACGCCGGAGATGCCGGAGATCGACACGTGCGCGCCGCGCTGCCCGCTCAGGAACTCGAAGTTGAGGTACACGGGGGCGCCGTCGCGGCCCACCCCGAGCGGCACCGGCTGCTCCATCCGGTCGAAGTACAGCGCCTTCGCGCGGACCTCGCCGGCCGCGCGGTGTACCAGCGCGCCCGGCGTCGGCGGCACGTACAGCTCGGGATCGACGCGGGTGGTGGTGATCTCCGCCGCCTCCTGGACCTGCGCCGGCAGGGTACCGTCGGCGATCGAGAACACGTCGGACTCGAACAGCGCGCCCTCGTGGCGCGCCCGGACCGCGGTGACCACCCCGGCGATCGTCACCGGCTCCCGGTCCGGCAGCTCCCGCCGGGTCACCACCACGTCGTCGAGCTGGAGGTACGCGCCCGGCTCGACGGCGACCCAGAAGGACAGGGGAGTGGCGTCGGCGGTGCCGAGAACCCGGCCCACCGCCGGCCCCGGGACGACGGGTGGATCACTGAGCGGGGAAGGGCTCATGACAAGGCATCGTGCCCCACGCCCCCCACCCGAGTCACACGGGCTCGCCGCGCGGCCCCCAGATCTCCTTCTGCAATGTGGACAAATGCACCGATCGCACTAGGGTGTAGCTGCCGGCGTCGGTCAACTTGTGGATGTTGACTACCGCATCGGCCTCGTCGGTGGGGTGCTCCTCGACGAGCCAATACTCCGGAATGCCGGCGGCCGCATACTCGTCCGGCTTGATCACCCGATCGCGCTTGTCGGACTCGGGCGAGACCACCTCGACGACACAGTCGACGTCGTCGGCGGGCCACTGCGACTGCCGAAGTCGCGGGAAGACGCCGGGGCGAAAGCGGCTCACGTCCGGCTCGCGGACGGTCCGCCGGGTCAACACGACCCCGGTCTCGTAGGAGATCTGCCGGGCGGTTTTCTTGAAGAGGTCACCGATGTCGTGCATCACCATTGCATGCCACCGCATCTGGGCCGCTGCGGACACGTCCAGGTTTCCTTCCCAGAGCTCGATCCGCAGCCCTTCAACCGGTGGCATCCGCTCGAACTCCTCGGCGGTCATCGGCAGGCGCGGCATTTCCACTGTCGTCATGCGCGTCTCCTCACCGGATCAGGTGCTTCCGAGCGTACCGGAGCAGGATGGCGTCCTCAGCATACAGAATGTGGGCCAGCGCAAGGTCCCGTACCGCCGACGGGGGACCGGCCGTGATGCGGCCCGCACCGGGCCCGGCGAGCAGCGGCGACACGGTCAGGCAGACCTCGTCGACGAGGTCGGCGGCGGTGAGCGAGCCGAACAGGCGCGGCCCGCCCTCGCACAGGATCGTCCCGATCCCGCGCTCGCGCAGGTCGGCCACTGCGGCCGGCAGGTCCACCTCGTCGTCGCCGTGCGCCAGCACGTCGGCCACCGCCGTCAGCGCGGTGATCCGGTCCGGCGGCGCGGCCCGGCTGGTCAGGATGATCGGCCGGCGCGGTGCCTCGGACAGCGTGCGGTGGGTCGGGTCGAGGTCCAGACGCCGGGAGATGACGATCAGGCGAGGGTACGGGTCGAGGCCGCGCGCCGCCCGCCACGCCCGGCGCTCCCCGTCCAGCCGGACCGCGTTGTACCCCTCGGCGCGTACCGTGCCGGCGCCGACGAGCAGCCCGTCCGGGTACTGCCGGAGCAGCCCGAACACCAGCTTGTCCGCCGGATTGCCCAGCCCGGCCGAGCGCCCCTCGATCTCCACGGCACCGTCGACGCTGGTCACGAAGTTCATCCGGATTCCCGGGCCGGCGTGCTCGTAGAGCGCGGTCAGCGCGGCGTCGTCGAGCGGCGTCGGGTCCGGATCGGGCCAGATGCGGTACATCCCGTTATGATCACTCGCCGGCCGCGCCGGTCGCCGGCGGGGTCGGAGTAGGGGGCCGGTGCTGGCAGTCGCACCAGTTCCCGCCGGGGCAGTCGGTGTGCCGCCGGTCTCGACACGCGCTGCAGATCATCGCCGTTCCCCTCGTCAGCGGGACCGTCTTGAGTCAAGAATGGGTCACGACGAGAAGGGACGCGATGTCGCGACAGATCTTTCAGTTACGGATCAGCCTGGCCGATGTCCTGCCGGAGGTGTGGCGGCGGGTCGCGCTGCCGGGCGCGTACACGCTCGACCGGGTGCACCGGGTGATCCAGTACGCGATGGGTTGGCAGAACTACCACCTGCACTCCTTCGAGATCGACGGCGTGCAGTACGGGGAGCCGGACCCGGAGGGCGAGCTGGATCTGCGCGACGAGCTGGAGGTACGGCTGGACTCGGTGGTCGGCAAGGACGCCCGTTTCGTGTACACCTACGACTTCGGTGACTGGTGGGAGCACGAGGTCACCGTGGAGACGATCTACGCGGCCGAGCCGGACATCCGGTACCCGCTCTGCATGGAGGGCGAGGGCGCCTGCCCGCCGGAGGACGTCGGCGGGGCCTACGGGTACGCCGGGTTCCTGGCCGCTCTCGGCGACCCGGGGCACCCCGAGCACGCGGCGATGCGGGAGTGGATCGGCAAGCGCTTCGACCCGACCGAGTTCGACCCCGAGCGGGTCACGACCCTGCTCCGCCGCCTCGCCTGAGCTGCGGCCGGGCGCCACGCGGCGCCGGGTGCGCGGCACGTTTGGCGGGCGGGACACGCCGCCGCAATCGCCCGGAAACGTGACCAAGGCACGCTGATGCCCGGGGACGCTCCGAGTGGGAGGTAGGAGATGCTGCTGCGGCTTCGGGTCAGGCTGCCCGACCGTCCGGGTTCGCTGGGCCAGGTGGCCCGCACCCTGGGCGTGACGGGGGCCGACATCGTCCAGATGGTCGTGCTGGAACGGGTCGGCGGCCGGGCTGTCGACGACTTCACGGTCATCTGGCCGGCCGCGGCACCGGTCGACCGGATCCTCGCCGGGTTGGGGGCGATCCCGGGGGTCGGCGTCGAGGGGGTGTGGCGGTCGGTCGGCGCACCGGCGGTCGGCGGGGCCGACGCCGAGCTGGTCGGCCAGGTCGCCGCGAACCCGCAGGACGGGATCGCGACGCTGACCGACGCGGTACCGGGGCTGCTGTCCGCCGACTGGGCGGCGGTGCTGTGCGTACCGGTGGACTGGGCGCGCGGCGACGACCAGGCCGGCGGTACCGCTTCCGTGATCTACGCCAGTTGGCGCGCCCCGCAGCCGCTGCGCGGCCCGGAGGTGACCCCGCTGCGGCCGCGTTCCTTCGACGGCGCTGACGGCTGCCGGTACGCGGCGGCGCCGTTCGGTCGGGCCGGTCTCGTGCTGGTCGCGGCGCGCAGCGGCGAGACCAGCGCCGACCCGTCCCTGCCCTGCCCCGCGTTCCACGTCACCGAGGTGGACCGGCTCGCCCAGCTCGTCCGGGCCAGCGCGCTGGTCCTCGGCCCCCGGCTGGACCAGCCGGCGGGCCTCGTGCACCGGCCCGCCGCATGGCCGGTCAACGCGGCGCCGGCCACCCGGCTCGCCGCCGCACTGGATCACTGAGCGGGAGGCCGCCATGGCACTCTGGCGGGTCCGGGCCACGGTCGAGGACAAGCCGGGCTTCCTGTCCGTCCTGGCCGCGAGCCTCGCCCTGCGGTCGGTCAACATCCTGTCCGTGCAGGTCCACGCGACCGAGGCCGGCGCCGTGGACGAGTTCCTGGTCGACGCGCCCGACGCGCTGTCCGAGGCGGATCTGCTGGCCGCGGTGGTGAAGGGCCGCGGTCGGGACCCGTGGGTACGCCGGGCGGACGCCGACGGTCTCCGCGACGCGCCCACCCTGCTGATCAACCTCGCCACCCGCCTGGTCCACGGCGGTGACCTCGACGCGGCCCTGGTCGGGCTGCTCGGCGAGGTCCTGGTCACCCGGCGGCCGGGGCCGGCACCGGACGGCCCCGGCCACTCGGCGCACCTGATGGAGCTTCCCGACCCGGCCGGCGGCACGCTGGAGGTACGCCGGCTGGAGCCGCCGTTCACGCCGGCCGAGTACGCGCGGGCGTACGCGCTGGTCGACCTCGCGGCCGCGGTCGCGGACCTGTCACGGCTGAAAGCGGTACCCCATCCCGGGCTCGGTGAGCAGGTGCCGCGGCCGGGCCGGGTCAGGTTCCAGCTTGGCCCGTAGCTGGGCCAGGTACACGCGCAGGTAGTTGGTCTCCGACTCGTACCGCGGCCCCCAGACCTCCTGGAGCAGCTGGCGGTGCGGTACCAGCTTGCCGGCGTTGCGGACCAGCACCTCCAGCACGTGCCACTCGGTCGGGGTGAGCCGGACGTCCCGGCCGTCGCGGATGAGCCGCCGGCCGGCGAGGTCCACGGTGAACGCGTCGGTGCGCACCACCGGCTCCTCCGGGGCGGGGCTGCGCCGGCGCAGCGCCGCCCGTACCCGGGCCAGCAGCTCGTCCACCCCGAACGGCTTGGTCACGTAGTCGTCGGCCCCGGCATCGAGCGCGCGTACCTTCGACTGCTCCAGGTGCCGCGCGGACAGCACGATCACGGGTACCGTCGACCAGCCCCGGATCCCCTCCACCACCTCGACGCCGTCCATGTCGGGAAGGCCGAGGTCGACGATCACGAGATCCGGCGGCTGCCGGGCCGCCAGGGTCAGGGCGGTACCGCCGTCCGGCGCGAGCTGCACCTCGTACCCCCGGGTGGTGAGGTTGATCCGCAGCGCCCGCAGCAACTGACGGTCGTCGTCGACCACCAGGACCCTGCTCATGAATCGGCTCTCGGCAGGGTGACCGTCATGGTCAGGCCGCCGCCGGGCGTGTCGGACGGCGTGAGCCGGCCGCCCATCGCCTCGGTGAACCCGCGCGCGATCGCGAGCCCCAGGCCCAGGCCGCCGTCGGCGGTCCGGTCGTCCAGCCGCTGGAACGGGGCGAACATCCGGTCCCGGTCCCCAGCCGGTACCCCGGGACCGTCGTCGCTGACCCGAAGGTCCACAGAGGACGGTGCGGCGACCGCGTCCACGGTCACCGATCCCGACGCGCGCACCGCGTTGCTCACCAGGTTGGCCACCACCCGTTCCAGCAGGCCGGGATCGGCCCGTACCAGCGGCAGGTCGTCGCCGACCGCGATCCGTACCGGGGCGTGCGGCACCGCCCGCGACACCACCTCGTCCAGCGCCACCGGGCGGGCCTCGACGGACAGCACGCCGGCCTGCAGCCGGCTCATCGCGAGCAGGTTCTCCACCAGGTCGTCGAGCCGGTCGGCGGACTCGTCGACGGTCGCGAGCAGTTCGTCGCGGTCCTCCCGGGAGAACTCCACGTCGGGGGCGCGCAGGCTGGACGCGGCCGCCTTGATGCTCGCGAGCGGCGTACGCAGGTCGTGGCCGACCGCGGCGAGGATCGCCGTGCGGAGCCGGTCGATCTCGGACAGCTGCTCGGCCTCGGCGGCGCGCCGGGCCAGGCGCTGGGCTTCGAGGGTACGGGCGGCGCCCGCCGCCAGCCGGGCCAGCAGCCGGCGGTCCTCGCCGAACGGCTCGGGGCCCCACGCCACCAGCCGCAGCCCGTCGGCGGCCTTGACCGACAGGGCCGGCGGCGCGCCGTCCGCCTCCCCGACGCTGGCGATCGTCTCGTCCCCCTCGACCAGCGCGACGGCGTCCATGCGGAAGGTGTCGCGGACGTGGCCGAGCAGCCGGTTCAGCGACTGGTCCACGACGGGCGCGGCGGTGATCCGGGCGAGCAGGCGCGCCTCGATCCCGCTGCGTACCGCCGCGGCCCGCTGCCGGGCCGCCAGGTCCACGGCGACGCTCACGCTGACCGCGACGAGCACGTAGACCAGCAGGGCCAGCACGTTCTCCCGGCTCTCGACGCTGAACGTGTGGTATGGCGGCACGAAGAACCAGTTGAGCAGCGCGTCGGAGGCGAGCGCCCCGGCCAGCGCCGGCCAGACCCCGCCGACGACGGAGACGACCACGACGGGTACGAGGTAGAGCAGGGCGGCGGTGGTCAGCGAGGCGGGACCCCGGTTGCCGTTCAGGCCGAGGGTGAGCGCGGTCAGGCCGGCCGCGCCGAGCGCGAGGCCGAACCAGGCGCGCGCCCGGGAGCGGTACGGGCTCGGTAGGCCGACCATCCCTCAGTTATACGGCGGCGGGGTGTCCGTCCCGCGTGGCGGTCAGCCGGTAGGTGCGCGGCCCGTCGCACAGCTTGTGCGACCCGAACGGGTACCGTTTGGCGGACCGGTCGCACAGCATGCCATCGTCCCGTTACCGGATGGCACCCGATCGAGGAGCGGGCATGAGCGGCGTACCCGGCTATCGCGACACCCCCACCCGCGCCTGGCGGACAAGCTGGGACTGGACACCACGCGGGAGAGCACGCTGTGGCGCGACCGGGCCCTGGTCGAGCTGAACCGGGCGGTGCTGTGGTCCTTCGAGCGGGCCGGCGTGAAGATCACCGACCACCACACCGAGGCCCGCCGGTTCATCGCGCACGTGGAGCGGGAGCGGCGGGCCGGGCGGCGCACCCCGGCCGACTGGACCTGGAT
>JBKPCQ010000229.1:0-8020 GCA_046727455.1 Actinomycetota bacterium
GCGTTCGCCAAGTCGCAGGCCGCCGCGTACGGTTCGCTGCCGACGTCCGGGCGGGTCCTGGTGACCGTCGCCAACCGCGACAAGCGCGGCATGATCTACCCGATCAAGCGCCACGCGGACCTCGGCTTCGAGATCGTCGCCACCGCCGGTACCGGCAGCGTCCTGCGCCGCCACGGCATCGCCTGCCAGATCGTGCCCAAGCACTACGAGGCGGCCGACGGCGTCCGGCACGCCGTCGGGCTGATCGAGGACGGCGAGGTGGCCCTGGTCATCAACACGCCGCAGGGGCCGGCGGCGCGGATGGACGGGTACGAGATCCGGTCGGCCGCGGTGGCCACCGACACGCCATGCGTCACCACGGTTCCCGGTGCCGCCGCGGCGGTGATGGGCATCGAGGCGCTGATCCGCGGCGAGATGGTGGTACGCCCGCTGCAGGAGCTGCACGCCGCACTCCGCGAGGTGACCGGGTGACCTACCGGCTCGCCCGCCCGCTGCTGTTCCGGCTCGACGCCGAGGAAGCGCACGAGTGGACGCTGCGCCGCCTCGCGGCGCTGCCCCCCGTCGCGCTGGCCGCGCTGCGCCGCGTCTACGCGCGGTCCGCGCCGCGCACGGTGTTCGGGGTCCGGTTCCCCAACCCGGTCGGGCTGGCGGCCGGCCTGGACAAGGACGGCCGCGCGCTGCCCGCCTGGCCCGCGCTGGGTTTCGGCTTCATCGAGGTCGGTACCGTGACCCGCCACGCCCAGCCCGGCAACCCCACCCCGCGCCTGTTCCGCCTGCCCGCGAGCGGTGCCGTCGTCAACCGGATGGGCTTCAACAACGCCGGCGCGGCGGCCCTGGCCGTGCGGTTGGCGGCGCTGGGCCCGCTGCCCGTGCCGCTCGGCGTCTCGCTGGGCAAGTCCAAGGTCACCCCGCTGGACGAGGCCGTCGAGGACTACGTGTTCTCGCTGCGCGCGGTGCGGCCGTACGCCGACTACCTCGCGGTCAACGTCAGCTCCCCGAACACGCCCGGCCTGCGCGCCTTGCAGGACCGGCCGGCGCTGGCCGGGCTGCTGGCGGCCCTGCGAGCCGAGGCGGGGCCGACGCCGGTACTGGTCAAGGTCGCGCCCGACCTGACCGACCACGCGCTCGGCGAGGTGCTGGAGGTCTGCGCCGAGCACGGCGTCGCCGGGGTGATCGCGACCAACACGACGGTGTCCCGGGAGGGGGTCGCGCCGGTCGAGGCCGCCCTGGCCGGTGAGGCGGGCGGCCTGTCCGGCCGGCCGCTCGCCGAGCGTGCCCGGGAGGTCGTCACGTTCGTCGCCAAGCGGAGCGAGCTGCCGGTGATCGGCGTGGGCGGCATCCTGGTACCCGATGACGCGCTGCGGCTCTTCGACGCCGGGGCGAGCCTCGTGCAGCTCTTTACCGGCCTCGTCTACGCCGGCCCCGCGCTGGTCCGGAGGATCGTCCATGAAATCCGGTGAGCTGGACTCTGACAAGCGCCGCCCTGCCGATCTGGCCCAAGTGCCAGCCCGCGACAAGCGCCGCCCTGCCGATCTGGCCCAAGTGCCAGCCCGCGACGACCTGCTGGGGCTCGACCGGGCGCACGTCTGGCACCCGTACGCGCCGATGCCGGGGGTCCGCGATCCGCTGATCATCACGGAAGCGACGGGGGTCCGGCTGCGGCTCGCCGACGGGCGGGAGCTGGTCGACGGGATGAGTTCGTGGTGGGCGGCGATCCACGGGTACCGGCACCCGGTCCTCGACGCCGCCGTGCGGGACCAGCTCGGCCGGATGAGCCACGTCATGTTCGGCGGGCTGACCCACGAGCCGGCGGTCCGGCTCTGTACCCGCCTGGCCGGGCGGAGCGGGCTGGACCACGTGTTCCTGTGCGACTCGGGCTCGGTCAGCGTCGAGGTCGCGATCAAGATGTGCCTGCAGTACTGGCGGTCCCGGGGCCGGCCGGCCAAGCGGCGGCTGCTCACCTGGCGGGGCGGGTACCACGGCGACACCTTCCACCCGATGAGCGTGTGCGACCCCGAGGGCGGGATGCACCGCCTCTGGACCGGGATCCTGCCGTCGCAGGTCTTCGTCCCCCCGCCGCCGGCCTCCTGGGCGCCGTCCTACGCCGACGCCCTGGCCGACGCTGTCGCCCGCCACGCGCACGAGCTGGCCGCGGTGATCGTGGAGCCGGTGGTGCAGGGTGCCGGCGGGATGCGCTTCCACGATCCGGCGTACCTGACGGTGCTCCGTGACCTGTGCGACCGGTACGGCGTGCTGCTGATCTTCGACGAGATCGCCACCGGGTTCGGGCGCAGCGGGGCGTACTTCGCCATGGAGCACGCCGGGGTGCGGCCCGACGTCATGTGCGTGGGCAAGGCGCTGACCGGCGGGTACCTGTCGCTGGCGGCGGCCCTGTGCACCGCCTCCGTCGCCGAGGGGATCTCCCGGGGCGACGTGCCGATCCTCGCCCACGGGCCGACGTTCATGGGGAACCCGCTCGCCTGCGCGGCCGCCAACGCCTCGCTGGACCTCCTCGACACCGGCGGCTGGCGCGCCGACGTGGCCCGGATCGAGGCCGGGCTGCGCGCCGGGCTGGAGCCGCTGCGCGGTCGGCCGGGGGTACGCGACGTGCGGGTCCTCGGCGCGATCGGGGTGGTCCAGCTCGACCGGGACGTCGACGTCGGCGCCGCGAGCGGGGCGGCGGTCGGTGCCGGGGTATGGCTGCGGCCGTTCCGGGACCTGATCTACACGATGCCGCCCTACGTCACGGGGGACGAGGACCTGAAGACGATCACCGAGGCGGTCGCCGCGGCCGTGGTCGCGGTGACCGGAGAGGACACCTGATGGATGCGTTCGGGGCGCGGCTGGCCGAGGCCGTGGCCAAGCGGGGGCCGCTGTGCGTCGGGCTCGATCCGCACGCGAGCCTGCTGACCCGCTGGGGGTACGGCGACGACGTCGACGGGCTGGCACGGTTCAGCCGTGTCGTCGTCGACACTCTCGGTGACTTCGCTGCCGTGTTCAAGCCCCAGTCGGCGTTTTATGAGCGTTTCGGCGCCCAAGGGATCATGGTTCTTGAGTCAACTATCCGACAGTTGAGGGCTGCCGGAGCGCTGATTCTTCTCGATGTGAAGCGCGGCGACATCGGCTCGACGGTCGCGGCGTACGCCGACGCGTACCTCAATCCATCGAGACCCATGTACGTCGACGCGGTGACCGCGAGCCCCTACGCGGGCTTCGGCACGCTCCGTCCGATGATCGACACGGCGCTCGAACACGGCGGCGGGGTGTTCGTCCTGGCGCTCACCTCGAACCCCGAAGGGCCGACCGTCCAGCACGCCCGCACGCCGGACGGGCGTACCGTCGGGCAGCTCATGATCGACGAGATTGCCCAGGTCAACGCGGGTGCGTACCCCTCGGGAAGCATTGGTGCGGTGGTCGGCGCGACGGTCGGCGGTACCGGCCTCGACGTCACGTTGATCAATGGCCCGATCCTCGCACCGGGCATCGGCGCGCAGGGGGCGTCGGCCGCCGATCTCCGCCGCGTGTTCGGTTCGTCGCTGCCCGTGGTCCTGCCGGCGGCCTCCCGGGAGATCCTCTCGGCCGGCCCGGACCCGGGCCACCTGCGCGCCGCCGCTGGAAAAGTGCTTTCCGCCTGTCAGGACGTGCTCGCGGGCACCGCGCCCTATCAGGTACGCCCTATGGTGGACCCCGGCGTTGCTGAAACCGGCGCTGACCGCTAGTTTTCCCGGCGCTGGGAATCACACGTACACCACGAACCACAGCCTGGCCGAAAGGGCCAGGCGAGGGACCTGAGGAGAACTGGTGCCGCTCCCCACACTGAGCCCGGAACAGCGCGCTGCCGCGCTGGAAAAGGCTGCGGAGATCCGCAAGGCCCGCGCTGAGCTGAAGGAGCAGCTCAAGTCGGGCAAGACCACGCTCTCGGCGGTCCTTGAGCGCGCCGAGACCGACGACGTCGTCGGCAAGCTCAAGGTCTCCGCCGTGCTGCAGTCCCTGCCCGGGATCGGCAAGATCCGGGCAACCCAGATCATGGAGAAGCTGAAGATCGCGGACAGCCGCCGCCTGCGCGGCCTCGGCGACCAGCAGCGCAAGGCACTGCTCGGGGAGTTCTCTGCCGGCAAGTGAGCCGGACAGGGTACAAACAAGCAGTGGGGACTGACGACGACGCGCGCCCGGCGGCTCGGCTCGTCGTCCTGTCCGGCCCCTCGGGGGTCGGGAAGGACAGCGTGATCGAGCTCATCCGGGCGCGCGCGCCATGGGTCTGGCTGTCGGTCTCGGTGACCACCCGGCCGAAACGCGAGTACGAGACCGACGGCAAGCACTACCACTTCGTGGACCGGGTCGAGTTCCAGCGCCTCATCGATACCGACAAACTCCTCGAATGGGCGGAGTTCGCCGGCAACCTGTACGGCACGCCGCGTGCCCCTGTCGAGGAGCGGCTGCGCCGGGACCGGCCGGCCCTGTTGAAGATCGATCTCCAGGGTGCCCGCCAGGTCCGCAAGGCGATGCCCGATGCCCTGCTCGTCTTCCTCGCCCCGCCCAGCGTGGACGAGCTGCACCGGCGGCTGATGGGCCGGGGTACCGAGGACCCGGAGACCGTCCGGCGCCGGCTGGAGCACGCCGACGAGGAGTTGGCTGCGGAGAGCGAGTTCGACGTGACGGTGGTGAACGACTCCGTCGAGCGGGCCGCGGACGAGTTGCTAGGATTGCTCGATTGCCTGCCGCTGTCCCCGACCACATGAGGGTGTTCCGCCGTGACCGTCGCCAATCCTGAAGGCATCACCAATCCGCCGATCGACGAGCTGCTGGAGCGCAGCCCGTCCAAATACGCCCTGGTGATCTTCGCGGCCAAGCGGGCACGGCAGATCAACGCCTACTACAGCCAGCTCGGCGAGGGGCTCCTGGAGTACGTCGGGCCGCTGGTGGAGACGACTCCGCAGGAGAAGCCGCTGTCGATCGCGATGCGCGAGATCAACTCCGGCCTCCTGGTCGCCGAGCCGGTCGAAGGCTGAGATCTTGGACCGGTCCGCCCCTTAGCGGGGAAATCCACGCTCTCGGGGGTGCGCGGTGACCAACGTCGTGCTCGGCGTGAGTGGCGGGATCGCGGCCTACAAGGCATGCGAGCTGGTGCGGCTGTTCACCGAGTCGGGACACTCCGTCCGGGTCGTGCCCACCGCCTCGGCGCTGCGCTTCGTCGGCGCGCCGACCTGGGCGGCACTGTCCGGGCAGCCGGTCGCCGACGAGGTGTGGGCGGACGCGCACGAGGTACCCCACGTCATGCTGGGGCGGCGGGCCGATCTGGTGGTGGTCGCCCCGGCCACCGCCGACCTGCTGGCGAAGGCCGCCCACGGGCTGGCCGACGACCTGCTGACGAACACCCTGCTCACCGCCCGGTGCCCGACCGTGTACGCCCCGGCGATGCACACCGAGATGTGGGAGCACCCGGCCACCGCCGCCAACGTCGCCACGCTACGCGAGCGCGGCGCGGTCGTCCTGGAGCCGGCGGTGGGCCGGCTCACCGGCCCGGACACCGGCAAGGGGCGGCTGCCGGAGCCGGCGGAGATCTTCGCGGTGGTGCGGGCGGTCCTGCGCCGGGGCGGGCCGGTACCACCCGATCTGGCCGGGCGGCACGTCGTGGTCACCGCCGGGGGGACCCGGGAGCCGCTGGACCCGGTGCGGTACCTGGGCAACCGGTCCTCGGGCAAGCAGGGGTACGCCTTCGCGCGTACGGCCGTCGCCCGGGGCGCCCGGGTCACGCTGATCGCGGCCAACGTCGGCCTGCCCGACCCGGCGGGCGTGACGCTCGTGCGCGTGGGTACCACCGAGGAGCTTCGGGTGGCCACCCTGGCCGCGGCCGCCGACGCCGACGTGGTGATCATGGCGGCGGCGCCGGCCGACTACCGGCCCGCCCGGTACCAGGAGAAAAAGATCAAGAAAGCGGGTCCACCGCCAACCCTGGAGCTGGTCACGAACCCGGACATCGCGGTGGAACTGGGCGCCCGCAAGCGGCCCGGTCAGATCCTGGTGGTCTTCGCCGCGGAGACCCACGACGCCCTCGCCGGCGGCCGGGCCAAGCTGGCCCGCAAGCGGGCCGACCTGGTCGTCGTCAACGAGGTGGGGGAGGGCCGCGGGTTCGGTACCGACCACAACGCGGCCACCGTCCTCGACGTGGACGGCAAGACCACCGAGCTGGGCCCCAGACTCAAGGACGACCTGGCCGACTCCGTCTGGGACCTGGTCCTGCCCCTGTTGGGGAGAGGCATTGCCGACACGGCCGGTTTATCGTAGGCGGCATCGCATGCGTAGACTCTTTGAAAATCTCGACCCGTCAAGGGGGTTATTTGTGGCGCGCCGCCTATTCACGTCCGAGTCGGTGACCGAGGGTCACCCGGACAAGATCGCCGATCAGATCAGCGACGGGGTCCTCGACGCCCTGCTGGCCGCTGATCCCAGGAGCCGGGTGGCGGTGGAGACGCTGATCACCACGGGGCAGGTGCACGTCGCCGGTGAGGTCACCACGCAGGCGTACGCCGACATCAACTCGATCGTCCGGGAGACGATCCTGCGGATCGGCTACGACTCGTCCAAGAAGGGCTTCGACGGCACCTCCTGCGGCGTGAACATCGCGATCGGCGCGCAGTCGCCGGACATCGCCCAGGGTGTCGACTCGGCGATCGAGCTGCGTACCGGCCAGTCGGAGAGCGCGCTGGACGCGCAGGGCGCCGGCGACCAGGGCATGATGTTCGGCTTCGCCTGCTCGGAGACTCCCGAGCTGATGCCGCTGCCGATCGCGCTCGCCCACCGGCTGGCCCGCCGGCTGGCGACGGTCCGCAAGGACGGCACGATCCCGTACCTGCGCCCGGACGGCAAGACCCAGGTGACCATCGAGTACGAGGGGTTCAAGCCGGTCCGGCTCAACACCGTCGTGGTGTCCAGCCAGCACGCTCCCGACATCTCCCTGGACTCGCTGCTCACGCCCGACGTGCGCGAACACGTGATCGCCCCCGAGGTCGACGGGCTCGGCCTGGAAACCGACGGGTACCGGCTGCTGGTCAACCCGACCGGCCGGTTCGAGGTGGGCGGGCCGATGGGCGACGCCGGGCTGACCGGACGGAAGATCATCGTCGACACCTACGGCGGGTACGCCCGGCACGGCGGTGGCGCGTTCTCCGGCAAGGACCCGTCGAAGGTGGACCGCTCGGCCGCGTACGCCATGCGCTGGGTGGCCAAGAACGTGGTCGCGGCCGGCCTGGCCGAGCGCTGCGAGGTCCAGGTGGCGTACGCCATCGGCAAGGCCCAGCCGGTGAGCCTGTTCGTGGAGACGTTCGGCACCGAGACGCAGCCGGTCGACCGCATCGAGAAGGCCATCGGCCTGGTGTTCGACCTGCGCCCGGCGGCGATCATCCGGGACCTCGACCTGCTGCGCCCGATCTACCAGCAGACCGCCGCGTACGGTCACTTCGGTCGCGAGCTGCCCGACTTCACCTGGGAGCGCACCGACCGGGTCGCCGACCTGAAGTCCGCCGTCGGCAACTGAGCAGCACCTCGTCCGAAGCCCCGCCGCCCGCGCGGCGGGGCTTCGACGCTGGTAGAAACGTCCGCATGGCCACCCGCGGCGCCCGCGAACCGGCGCCGGCCGCGCCGGTGGCGAAGGTCTGCGTGGACGTACCCCTGCCGCACCTGGACCGGCCGTTCGACTACCTGGTACCCGCCGACGTCGACGCCCAGGCGGTCCCCGGCGTCCGGGTGCGGGTCAGGTTCGCCGGGCAGCTCGTCGACGGGTACCTGCTGTCGCGGGCGGAGGCGTCGGAGCACCCCGGCCGGCTGACCCTCCTCGAACGGGTGGTGTCGCCGGAGCCGGTACTGAGCGCCGAGATCGTCGCGCTGGCCCGGGCGGTGGCGCGGCGGTACGCCGGCACGCTCGCCGACGTGCTGCGGCTGGCCGTACCGCCCCGGCACGCACGGGCCGAATCCCTGGTCACGGCGCTGCCCGGCGAGCCGGTGCCGGCGCCCGATCCCGGCG
>JBKPCQ010000230.1:0-4539 GCA_046727455.1 Actinomycetota bacterium
TGCTCTCGAGCGGGAGGCGGATCAGCGCGGCGCGTAGGCGCCGGCCAGCCGGAGACGCCGGCGCGAGCGCAGGGTGATGGCTCGGTGTTCGTGTCCACCGTGGCGCCGGGACGCACGAGCGCGTCCGGGGCCGCCCCAAGCTCGTCCTGCGGGGCATGTCGCGTATTCGTCCCGAGCGCCGCGTAGCACCCCAGGCTGGTGGGCCGGGCCCTGGTTTGTCGGCGATGGCGCCGATGCTGGTGTGACCGGCGTGAACGGCGCCCGCTGGCAGGTGGAGACCGCCCGGCGGCTAGACGAGGCGGACGGGATGAGCCGGTTGACGACGTTGAGGACAACGGTCGTCCGACGGAGCCGCCCACGACCGGCAGGTGGGTCGGCCTCGGTGTGCCGCACGTAGAGCCGGCCGAGGCTCTTGAGCACCTCCAGGCCGACTCAGACCGGCAGCGCCGACCCGGACCAGCAGGGCACGCCGAGGTCGGGCGCGCGGCAAGGCTGCGGCTACCGCGCAATCTTGCCGAAGATCGGGTCTCGAACGTCGCACGATCGGGCGTTGCCCGGGGTGTGGGCCGGGCGCCATCCACGTCAGGGGACGGCGAGAGGAAACCGTCCCTCCCGTCGACGATCCCGACCAGGAGCCCCCCTCTTGGTGGAGTGCAGCCGGTGCGGTCGGGGCTGTCGTCGGACGCCGTCGGCTCAGCGTGCCGCGTGTTCGGCGCGGGCCGGTGCACCTACCTGGTGCAGGTATTGCAGGGCCTGCCGGTACGAGGCGATGAGGCTGGTTTGTTCGTAGCCGACGCCGATCTCGGCGCAGTATGCCTGCACGATCGGCTGGGCCTTGCGCAGGTTGGGCGTCGGCATGCCGGGGAACAGGTGGTGCTCGATCTGGTAATTCAGGCCGCCCAGCGCCGCGTCGGTGAGCCAACCGCCGCGCACGTTGCGGGAGGTGACCACCTGCTTGCGCAGGTAGTCCTCGTCGCCGGTCGGGTGCGGCATGCCCTTGTGGTTGGGTGCGAAGGTCATGCCGAGGTAGACGCCGAACAGCGCCTGGTGTACGAGCAGGAAGGCGAGGGCCTGCAGGGGCGAGAGGACGATCAGCAGTGCTGAGAGGTAGCCGACGGCATGCAGGATCAGCAGGGTGCTTTCCAGGCCGCGGCGTTTCACCGTGCCGTTGCGCAACGCCTTGATGCTGGACACCTTCAGGTCGATGGCGAGCAGGGTGAGCAGCGGGAAGAACAGCGCGGCCTGGTGGCGGGTGATGAAGCCTTTGAGCCCGCGCCGGCCGAGGGCCGACTTCGTGGCCCAGATGAGGACCTCGGGTGCGACGTCCGGGTCGAGGTCGTCGTGGTTGGGGTTGTTGTGGTGGCGGGTGTGCTTGTCCATCCACCAGCCGTAGCTCATACCGACGGCGAGGTTTCCGGCCAACCGGCCGGCGACTTCGCCGGGACGTTTGGTACGGAACACCTGGCGGTGCGCCAGGTCGTGGGCCACGAGCCCGACCTGGGTGAACGTGACGGCGAGGAACGCGGCGGTCACCAGCTGCCACCAGGACGAGCCGATGAGGAAGAACGCGGTCCAGCCGCCGATCAACATGAGCGCGACAACGCTCAGCCGGGCGAAGTAGTAGGCGGGCCGGCGCTGCATCAGTCCCGCGCCGTTGATCCGGCGGGACAGGACGGCGAAGTCGCTGCCGGTCGTTGCCCGCGACCGCGTCATGGTGATCGTCATGTCTCTATCAAACCGGCCAGGGCATGGATCGTCAGGAGCGCTACGTCCTGCGGCCCGGTGGTGCTAGCACCACCTTTGAACCGCGCACCGGTGGGCAGAATGTGACCTGTGAGCGTAGCCGGGACGGGTGCACGATTGGGCCGGTGGGCCCGGCGCGGTGTGCGCTGCGTGCTGGCCGGTATGGCCGCGGTCGGGCTGGCGTTCACCAACATTGCGCTGCTGGCCGTGTCGGTTGTCGCGTTGGCCCTGGCGCCGGTGCCGTTCCTTGGCCTGGCGTTGGTGCCGTGGACGATGACGCTGGTGCGGATGCGCACCGATCTGGAGCGCAGACGCGCTTCACGGACCGGTGTCCTGGTGACCCGTCCGTACCATCCGCCCCCGGAACGGGCGGTGGCCGGTGGTTGGCAGCGCTTCCGGTGGACCGTAACGGACCCGGCGACCTGGCGCGACCTCGCCTGGCTCGCACCGGGTGCGATCGTCGGGTTCACCCTCGGGACGGTCGGTGTGCTGGTGCCGCTATACGGCCTTGCCGGTCTGACGCTGACGCCGGTGTGGATCTGGCTCGGCACCGGCTGGTACGGCTACGGCGCCGTCTGGTCCATCGACACGTGGCCCGCGGCCCTGCTCTGCCTACCCCAAGGCGCCGTCATCCTCGCCGCCGGCCTGTGGGCGGCGCCGTGGCTGCGCCGCGTCGATGCGCAGTTCGCCCGGCTTTTCCTCGCCCCGACCAGGGCCGCCGAACTGCGGCTGCGCGTCACGCAGCTGACGACCACGCGCGCGGACACCGTGGACGCCCAGGCGGCCGAGCTGCGCCGCATCGAACGCGACCTGCACGACGGCGTCCAGGCCCGCCTCGTCTCGCTGAGCATGGTCATCGGCCTGGCCGACACCCTCATCGACCGGAGCCCCACCGAGGCCCACAAGCTGCTCGCCGAAGCGCGCGAGGCCAGCGGCACGGCGCTGGTCGAGCTGCGGCACCTCATCCGCGGCATTCACCCACCGGTGCTCGCCGAACGCGGACTCGACGGCGCGGTCCGCGCGCTGGCACTCAGTCTGCCGGTCCCGATCACGGTCGACATCGACCTGCAGGGACGACCCGACACACCCGTCGAGTCCGCGGCGTACTTCGCCGTCGCCGAGGCGCTGACCAACATGATCCGGCACAGCCGCGCCCACACCGGATCGGTGTCCATGCGGCACGCCCACGGTGTGTTGATCATGGTCGTCGCGGACGACGGCACCGGAGGCGCGGACCCCGCCGTCGGCACGGGTCTGCGCGGTATCGAACGCCGCCTCGCCGCGTTCGACGGCACGATCACACTGTCAAGCCCATCCGGGGGACCCACCGTCATCACCATGGAGTTGCCGTGCGCGTTGTCATCGCCGAGGACCACGCCCTCCTCCGGGACGGACTGACCCGGCTGCTACAAGCTTTCGACTTCGACGTCGTCGCAACCGTCGACAACGGCCCGGCCCTGCTGCCCGCCCTGCTCACACACAAGCCGGACGTGGCTGTCCTCGATGTCCGCCTGCCGCCGACGTTCACCGACGAGGGTCTGCACGCCGCGATCGCGGCCCGAACCCAGATGCCCGGCCTGCCGATCCTCATGCTCTCCCAGCACGTCGAGCCCCTCTACGCCCGCGAACTGCTCAGCACCCCGCGCGGCGGTGTGGGCTACCTCCTGAAGGATCGTGTGTCGAATGTCGGCGAGTTCGTCGACGCCGTCCGCCGGGTCGCCGGAGGCGGCACCGCCATGGACCCCGAAGTGATCTCGCAACTGCTCGCCCGCCGGGAGCCACTGGCGGTACTCACCGCCCGGGAACGGGAAGTGCTCGGCGAGATGGCCGAAGGCCGGTCCAACGCCGCGATCGCAGCGAAGCTGCGCATTACCGAGAAGGCAGTGAGCAAGCACATCAACAACATTTTGACGAAGTTGGACATGCCGCCCTCCGACGACGACAACCGCCGCGTCCTCGCCGTCCTGGCATACCTGAACTCGTAGCCGCAAAGAGAGCGGACACGAGCGCGGCCGTGTCCTCGGGCGGCTGCTGCGGCTGATGAACCACCCGGCAGACGCCGATGTCGTGCCCACCGGCCGGCCCGCCGGTGGGGACGACCCGGCGGGCCGGCCGGTACAGCGCCGGGCACGGGCGATCGCCGCCGCCCTGGCTGTCACCCAAACCGTCGGGTACGGGGCGCTGTACTACTCGTTCGCCGTGCTGCTCGCCCCGCTCACCCACGACCTGCACGCCTCCATCACCGCGATCACCGGGGCGCTGACCGCCGCCATCCTCGCCGGCGCGGCCGCCGCCGTCCCGGTCGCCGCGGCATTGAGCAGTATCGCGACGTGATCGCCGCGGGCTGTTCGCAGATCGAGGCGGTAGTAGTTGCGTCCCGGCCCAGGTACCCGCAACGCGCCCTTGACGCTGGCAGAGATCTCGCGAGCCACCTGGTACACCATCTGTCGCCACAGGTCCGACAGCTCGGCATCCACCGTCGGCAGGGTCGCGCCGGGTGCGAGCAGCAGACCAGACAGCCGCCAGGCATCGGCGAACTCGGCAGGGTGATCGCATACGGCGCCCAGTCGTCGAGTGCATCCAGGCTCAGCTGCCCGAGGAAACCGAACTGGTCCTCCTCGTGCTCGCGGCCGTAGCACAGGATCGGGCCGGTGTCGTACACCCCGATCTGCCGTTCCGGCCACCCGTCGTCGCCGACCTCCAAGAAGTAGGTCGCCGGGCCCCAGTCGTCGAACTCGTCACGCGCGACTCGTCCCATCGACGTCGGAACGAGCGCAGCGGCACGCTGTCGGAACC
>JBKPCQ010000231.1:0-14159 GCA_046727455.1 Actinomycetota bacterium
GGTTCGAGCGCCTCGCCGGTCGGGTCTCCGGACGTCGACAAGACCGTGTCGGCGCTCAAGGATCTGGGCGGCAAGGTCGGGATCAGCGTCGGCAAGCCGTCCACCGCCAACGACCAGAACGCGTTCGCGGTGACTTCGGAGTTCGCCAGCAAGAACGGGCTGAAGTCGCTGTCCGACTTCGCCAGCAAGTGCTCCGGCAAGGACTCGATCCTCGGCGGCCCGGCGGAGTGCCCGAAGCGGCCGTTCTGCCAGCAGGGCCTGGAGAACACGTACAAGATCTCCTTCGGCCAGTTCAAGTCGCTGGACACCGGTGGCCCGCTGACCAAGAAGGCGCTGACCGGCGGCCAGATCAGTATGGGTCTGGTGTTCTCGTCGGATGCCGCTCTCGCAAGCTAGGGGCGAAAAGTTCCACTCTCGCCGGGCCGGTCCGCACCTGGACCGGCCCGGCGCCTGGTGAAGATCCGCCCATTCCACAATCCGGAAATCGTCGGTAGCCTCTACAGCCATGCCAGCCTCGAATGCCCAGCAGCACCAGCGGGGCGGGCAGCTACCAACCGTGCTCTTCTGGACCGGCGTCGGTCTCTCGCCGGTGGCGGCCGCCCTGGTCCTGCTCGGTACCGGCGCCGGGGGCCTGCGGTTGGCTGCCGTCCTGGCCATCCTCATCGTCGTCCTCGTCGGGCTGTCGGTCATGCTGCGTCCCGACGTGCGTACCCTCCGGATCGAGCTGGAGGACCAGCTCTTCGACGAGGTCGACGCGCTGCGGGAAGACATCCGGCAGGACATCGCGACGGCGGCCCGGGCGACCCACCGGGCGTACTCGGAAAAGCTCCAGGCACTCCACGAGACCGTCGAGGCGCTGCGGGCCCAGGTCGAGGCGCTCCGGACGGGCACGTCGCGCGCCCCGCGGCCCGAGGCGTACGAGGCGCCCCAGCCTGCGGCGGCGCCGTCGATGGCCCCGGCGGTGGGCGCCGCCATGGTCGCCGGAGGCGTGGTCCGGCACACCGAGACCGTCCAGGTCACCACCCGCCACACGATCGTCGACCCGCACTCCGACGCCGACCGGGGCACGGTGTACGGCGGCGGCGGATACGCCGGCACCGGGTACGGCGCCGGCACCGTGTACGGCAGCGCCGGTGGCAACGTCCATAACGGTGGCAACGTCCACGGCGGCGGCAACGTCTACGGCGGCGGCCGGCCGGCCGAACCCGCCGCGGCGGCCGGCGGGCGCGAAGAGTCGTGGACCGAGCAGCGCCTGCGCGAGCGGCTGGCCGAGGCCCGCTCCGAACCGCGTCAGGACGAGTACCGCCGCGAGGAGTATCCCACCGCCGATCCGTACCGCCTCCACCCGTACGAGTTCGACGAGGGCCGCGCGTACCAGCGACCCGCCGATCCCACCGAGGAGGCCCGATGGACCGGCGCGCGCGGCGACCGGTGGGCCTCGGTACGCGCCGACGACCGCGGGCAGGAGCTGCGGATGGGCGAGCGGCGGGCGGCGGTACGCAGCGACGACACCGGTACCGAGCTGCGCCTCGAAGACCGGTGGGCCGGGATACGCCGCGACGACGCGGCGGGGCGGGAGGGTGGCGAGTGGGGCCGGCCCGAGCCGCCGCCCACCGACTGGCAGCCGCCCACCGACTGGCAGCCGCGCACCGACTGGCAGCCGCCCACCGACTGGCAGCCGCGCACCGACTGGCAGCCGCCCACCGACTGGCAGCCGCGCATCGACCGGCCCGCGCTGCCGGCGACCGGCCCGGAACCCGCCTCGGTCTGGACACAGGGCTGGCGGGAGGAACGGGAGCCGGACCCGGCCCGCTGGCGCTGAAATATCGGCGCTCGCTCCGCTCGCGCGGCGGGGCTACTTGTCGATATCGCCGACCACGAACAGCATCGAGCCGAGGATCGCGATCAGATCCGGTACCAGGCACCCCGGTAGCAGCGTCGACAGTGCCTGGACGTTCGCGTACGAGGCCGTCCGCAGCTTCAGCCGCCACGGCGTCCTCTCGCCCCGCGACACGAGGTAGTACCCGTTGATCCCGAGCGGGTTCTCGGTCCACGCGTACGTATGCCCCTCCGGCGCCTTGACCACCTTCGGCAGCCGCACGTTGACCGGCCCCCGGATCCGGTCCACGCGATCGAGGCACTGCGACGCCAGGTCCAGCGACACGAACGCCTGGTCGAGCAGGCACGAGAACCGCGCGTGGCAGTCCCCGGCCGTCCGCGTGACAACGGGGACGTTCAAGGAACCGTAAGCCAGGTACGGCTCGTCCCGCCGCAGGTCGAAGTCCAGCCCGCTGGCCCGCGCGACCGGCCCCGACGCGCCGTAGGCGGCCGCCGAAGCGGCCGACAGCACCCCCACCCCCGACGTCCGCGCCAGGAAGATCTCGTTGTACCGGATCAGCCGGTCCAGGTCCGGCAGCCGCCGCCGGACCTCCCCGATGGCCTGCCGGGCCCGCCCGGTCCACCCGGCGGGTACCTCCTCCTTCAGCCCGCCGACCCGGTTGAACATGTAGTGCATCCGCCCGCCGGAGACCTCCTCCATCACCGCCTGGAGGGTCTCCCGCTCCCGGAAGGCGTAGAAGACGGGAGTGATCGCGCCGATCTCCAGCGGGTACGAGCCCAGGAACATCAGGTGGTTGAGCACCCGGTTCAGCTCGGCCAGCGCGGTACGCAGCCAGACCGCCCGTTCCGGTACCTCCATGCCCATCAGCCGCTCGACGGCCAGCACCACGCCCAGCTCGTTCGAGAACGCGGACAGCCAGTCGTGCCGGTTGGCCAGCACGATGATCTGCCGGTAGTCGCGCACCTCGAACAGCTTCTCCGCGCCCCGGTGCATGTACCCGATGATCGGCTCGGCCGACACCACCAGCTCGCCGTCGAGCACCAGCCGCAGCCGGAGGACGCCGTGCGTGGACGGGTGCTGCGGTCCGATGTTGAGCACCATGTCCGACGTCGCCAGACCGGTACCGGTCCCGACGACGACCTCGCGCGTCATAGCACGAATCCTAGGCCGACCGGCTCCAGGAGCCAGAAGTGCCCGCCGAGCCCGGCCGGGTCGGTCAGCTCGGCCGCGTCGCCGGCCGCGGCGAGCGCCCGCACGTACGCCGCCGGGTCCGTCGTGGCCAGCGCCAGGGGCGGTCGCGCGCCGGACACGCCGAGCGCACGTAGCGCTTCGCGCTGGCGCAGCAGCGTGGTGCGAGGGCCGGCGAGCGCGTCCACCGCCACGTGGGCGGTCAGGTCACAATCCCCATCCGGTACCGGCGGAAGCTGCCTTCCCCCCCGATAGCCGGTCAGCGTTCCGAGCGCCGGCCGTTCGCCGGCCAGGTGCCCGTAGTCGACGCATAGCGCGAGCCCCCGCTCGACCGCCGACACCGCCGCCCGCCACGCCTCGTCGCGCGGCCGCCCGACCTCGGCCACCTCGCCCGGCCGGGGCGGCCACCACCGTGCGAGCCATTCGGCGTCCTCGGCGGACACCGGATCCCCCAGCGACCCGTCGGTGAGCTGGTACCGCGCCACTCCCGCGTCGTCCAGCTCCACCAGATCAAGCGGTACGTTGTCCAGCCACTCCGTCGCCAGCAGCAGCCCCGTGACGCGCTCCGGAAGGGAGTCACGCCAGTCGATGTCCGGCGGCAGCGAAGACGGCCGCTCGGCCAGCTCCACGGCGGTCAGCCGCATCCGCTCCCGCAGCTTCCCGGGCGCCGCGTAGGCGAGCGCGACGAGCAGCTCGCCGCGCCCCGCGCCGACGTCCACCACGTCGAGGACGACCGGGTGCCCCAACCCCGAGTCGACCCGGTCCAGCAGCCGCGCCAGCGCCTCGGCGAACAGCGGCGACGCGTGCGCGCTGGTCCGGAAGTGCTCCGCCGGTTGCGTGCCGACGAAGAACCCGCTGCCGGGGGCGTACAGCGCCCGCTGCATCGCCACCCGCCAGCGCTCCGCCCTCATCCAGTGAAGGTTGCCACAGCTTCTGTGCCCCTGCCTGGCGCTCCATCCATACTTGGACCCGACCGGTACCCCATCACCGAGGACTGGATCACCATGAGCGCATCGCTGCGCGGCCGCACCATCGGCATCATCGGCACCGGCCGCGTCGGGTCGGTGCTCGCCACCGCCCTGACCGAGGCGGGCCACCCGGTCGTCCTGAAGCAACCGGCCGACCTCACCATCCTCGCGGTGCCCGACGACGCGTTGGCGGACGTCGTTGCCCGACTCGAAAACCCGGGCGAGATCGTCGTGCACACGTCCGGCGCACACGGCCTCGGCGTCCTCGCCCCGGCCGTCGCGCGCGGCGCCGGTCCGCTGGCGGTACACCCGGCGATGACGTTCACCGGCCGGCCGGAGGACCTGGCCCGGCTGCGCAAGGGCATCCCCTTCGGCGTCACCGCCCCGCCCGAGCTTCGGCCGCTGGCCGAGGAGCTGGTACGGGAGCTGGGCGGTACCCCCGAATGGATCGCCGACGAGCACCGCACGCTCTACCACGCGGCCCTGGCCCACGGCGCCAACCACCTGGTGACCCTCGTCAACGAGGCGGTGGATCTGCTGCGTGAGGCCGGCGTCGCGCACCCGCAGCGGTTCCTCGACCCGCTGCTGCACGCGGCGCTGGACAACGCGCTGCGGCTGGGCGACGCGGCCCTGACCGGTCCGGTGTCCCGGGGGGACGCGGAGACGGTGGCGGCCCACCTGGCCGCGCTCCCGCCCGAGTCGGTGCCCGCCTACCGCGCCCTCGCCCGCCGTACCGCCGAGCGGGCCGTCGCCGCCCACCGGCTGACCGCCGCCGAGGCCGAGCCGATCCTGGAGATCACATGATCGTCGCGACCACGCGGGGTGAGCTGGCCGCCGGCCGGGACAAGCTCGACGGCACCGTCGGCGTGGTCATGACGATGGGTGCGCTGCACGAGGGGCACGTGGCGCTGATCCGGGCCGCCCGCGAGCGGTGCGACCAGGTACTCGTGACGATCTTCGTGAACCCGTTGCAGTTCGGCCCGAACGAGGACTTCGACCGGTACCCCCGCATGCTGGACCGCGACCTGGCGATCTGCGCCCGTGAAGGGGTGGGCCTGGTCTTCGCCCCCGGCGGGAGCGAGATGTATCCCGGCGGTGAGCCGCAGGTCCGGGTCAACCCGGGGCCGCTGGGCGAGACCCTGGAGGGCGCGAGCCGGCCGGGCTTCTTCCACGGGGTACTGACCGTGGTGCTCAAGCTCCTCCACCTGACCCGGCCGCACCTGGCGTTCTTCGGCGAGAAGGACTACCAGCAGCTCGCGCTGGTGCGCCGGATGGTGCGCGACACCGACCTGCCGGTGGAGATCGTCGGCGTGCCGACGGTACGGGAGCCGGACGGGCTGGCGCTGTCCAGCCGCAACCGGTACCTCTCGGACGGGGAGCGTCAAGCCGCGCTCGCGCTGTCCCGGGCGCTGCGGGCCGGCGCGGCGGCGGGGCGCAACGGCGCCGAAGCGGTACTGGCGGCGGCTCGCGCCGAGCTGCCCCGGCCGGACTACATCGCGCTCACCGATCCGGACCTCGGCCCGCCGCCCGCCTCCGGCCCGGCCCGCCTCCTGGTGGCCGCCCGCGTGGGCACCACCCGTCTCATCGACAACGCCCCGGTGGAGCTGTGACCATGCTGCGTACGATGCTCAAGTCGAAGATCCACCGGGCCACGGTGACCCAGGCGGACCTGCACTATGTCGGTTCGCTAACGATCGACGAGGATCTTCTGGACGCGGCCGACCTGCTGCCCGGCGAGCAGGTCGCGATCGTGGACATCACCAACGGCGCGCGGCTGGAGACGTACGTCATCCCGGGGCCGCGCGGCTCCGGCGTGATCGGCATCAACGGGGCGGCGGCCCGCCTGGTACACCCGGGCGACCTGGTGATCCTCATCGCGTACGGGCAGATGGACGACGAGGAGGCGCGCCGGTACCGGCCCCGGATCGTCCACGTCGACGCGGCCAACCGGATCGTCGACCGGGGTACCGACCCGGCCGCCGCACCGCCCGGCCTGGTGCGTGGCGATATGGTGAGCGGATCGCCGGGGCGGGCCGGCTGAAGTATGCTCCGCAGCCTGGAGGCCCACGGGGAGGAGCGACCATGCGACGCGGGTGGGCGCTGGCGGCCGGCGCGGTCGTCGCGCTGGCGCTGGGCGGCTGCGGCAAACCGGCCGGAGTCGACGGCGACCTGACCAACGCCTGGCCGGCCCTGCCCAAGGCCAAGACGCCGGTACCCGTCGTCGGCGCGTGCTACCCCAAGGAGTACGACCCGACCTGGTACGGCGACTTCGACAGCGCGGTCGACTGCAAGACCGTAGGCCACCAGACCGAGACCGTGTTCGTGGGCTCCTTCACCGGCGCCGACGCCGATCGCAGCGCCCCGCCGCTGGCCGGCAGCGCCGCCCGGAAGACCGCGTACGGCCAGTGCCAGCAGTCGGCCACCGACTACCTCGGCGGCGACTGGCAGTCCGCCAAGGTCGAGGTCGGCCTGATCCTGCCCGACGACAAGGCGTGGACCGGCGGTGCGCGCTGGTACCGCTGCGATGTGATCCAGTTCAAGGACAGCGAGTACAACACCGTCGCGACCGACGGCAGCGTCAAGGACGGCCTGCGCGGCTCCCGCCCGCTGGCGGTCACCTGCCTGATCGTCACCGACAACGGCAAAGGCAACGTCACGAAGACCGAGGACGCCGCCTGCGACAAGCCGCATAACGGCGAGTTCGCGGGACTGTACGCAGCGCCCGACGGACCCTGGCCGGCCAACCAGGACACCCGGCACAAGCTCGCCAGCGACGGGTGCGAGGCGATCGTGGCGCACTTTCTCGGATTCTCCGGCAACAAGGCGCTCAGCAGGTACCTCGGCTGGATGGACGTGGGCTTTGACGAGGACCAGTGGAACCTCGGCGACCGCACCGAGCGCTGCTTCGCTCTCGCGTTCAACGGCGATTCGGTCAACGGCGTGCGGATCATCGGCTCGGTCAAGGGCCTGCGTGACGGCGCCCCGAAGAAAGCCTGAGACGGGCTAAGCTGGCCGGGCTGTTATTACTGCCCGGTAGATGAAGGGTCGGCATGGCGCGTCGCTGGCGGACATGGCTGATCGGCGTCGCGCTGCTGGCGGTGGCGGCCGGCGTGGCGCTCTGGTGGATCAACCGGGACCCGCCGATCCCCACCAGACTGCCGGCCCACGCTCCGAAGGCCGGCTCGTGCTGGGCGGTCCAGCCGGCCGAGGGGAAGGCGCGGATGCCCTGGCACGCCCCGGTACGGCCGTGTACGTCCGCGCACAGCGCCGAGGTGTACCACGTCGGCCAGGTCGACCACGACCTGATCAGCAAGGCGCGGGCGGCCAGGGGCGACGACGCCAAGCTCGCGACCAATCTGATGTTCGCCGAGATCCGGCGGGCCTGCGGCGCCTTCGCCTCGGTGTACCTGGGCGGCGACTGGCACCGGGACCGGGTGACCGTGCTCGCCAACTGGATCGAGCCGGCCCGCGACGGGTTCTTCGGCTGCGCCCTGGTACAGGTGACCGGGCCGGGCGGGACCGGGTACGTGACCCGGACGGGCAGCCTGAAGGGGGTCGGGGACGCCGGCCCGCTCGCAATCGCCTGCGTGGCCCGTACCGGCGACGCCGTGCGGTACGCCTCGTGTGAGGAGCCGCACACCGGCGAGTTCGTCGGCTCGTACCGGATCACGCCGGACAACGCTCCGTTCGATGCCAGGGCCGTCGCGTCCGCCGTGACCAAGGGCTGCGGCGAGGCCGCCCTGTCGTACCTCGGCCTGCCGACCACGGCCACCCGCCCCGACCTCAAGGTCGGCTACGTCGGCCCGACCACCGCCGACACCTGGCTGGGCAGCGACCAGACCTTCGGCTGCTACGCCTCGGCCGACACCCCGCTGAAGGGTACCGTTCGTGATCTGGGCACCCGCCCGTTACCCGTCTGACACCGTGACGAACACTGGCGGGATGGATCTGCACACCCTGCCGCGCCGGCTGGGCGCCCCGGAGCCCGGCTGGGCGGAGAGCACCGACGTGGTCGTCGTCGGCTCCGGCGTCGCCGGCCTCACCGCGGCCCTGCACCTGCGCGAGGCCGGGCTGCACGTCACCGTGGTCACCAAGGTGAACATCGACGACGGCTCGACCCGGTGGGCCCAGGGCGGCATCGCGGCCGTCCTCGACCCGCTCGACACGCCCGGTGCACACGCCGAGGACACCCTGGTCGCGGGCGTCGGGCTGGGCGACCCGGCGGCGGTCGGGGTGCTGGTCACCGAGGGACCGGCCCGGGTACGGGAGCTGATGCGGTGGGGCGCCGAATTCGACCGGTACCCGGACGGCCGGCTGATGCTGACCCGCGAGGGCGGGCATCACGCCAACCGGATCGTGCACGCCGGCGGGGACGCGACCGGGGCGGAGGTGCAGCGGGCGCTGCACGCGGCGGTACGCCGGGATCCGTGGATCCGGCTGGTCGAGCACGCGCTGGTCCTCGACCTGCTCGTGGACCCGGGGGGCCGGGCCTGCGGGGTGACGCTGCACGTGCTCGGCGAGGGTACCGAGGACGGCGTCGGCGCGGTCCTGGCCCGTGCGGTGGTCCTCGCGACCGGTGGGATGGGGCAGATCTTCGCCGCCACCACGAACCCGGTCGTCTCCACCGGGGACGGCGTCGCGCTGGCGCTGCGCGCCGGGGCGGTGGTGACCGACGTGGAGTTCGTCCAGTTCCACCCGACCGCGCTGTATCTCGGCGCGGCGGCCGGCACCGACCAGCAGCCGCTGGTGTCGGAGGCGCTGCGCGGCGAGGGCGGGTACCTCGTCGACGCCGACGGCAAGCGCTTCATGCTGGGCCAGCACGAGCTGGCCGAGCTGGCCCCCCGTGACGTGGTCGCGAAAGCGATCTTCCGCGAGATGCGGGCGACCGGTACCGACCATGTCTTCCTGGACGCCCGCCACGTCCCGGACCTGGCCCACCGCTTCCCCACGATCACCGCGGCCTGCCTCGCGATCGGGGTGGACCCGCGGGCCGACCTGATCCCCGTGGCGCCCGCCGCGCACTACGCGTCCGGTGGCGTGCGTACCGACCTGGCCGGCCGCACCTCCATCCCCGGCCTCTACGCCTGCGGCGAGGTCGCCTGTACCGGCGTCCACGGCGCCAACCGGCTGGCCTCCAATTCGCTCCTGGAGGGCCTGGTGTTCGCCCGGCGGATCGCCGACGACATCCGCCGCGACCTGCCGCCGCAGGCCGACCCGGCGCCGGCCTCGACGGCGGGCGGGGTGGCCCGCACCGGCCTGCGGGGGCCGCTCCAGGAGGCGATGACCCGGGGTGCCGGGGTCCTGCGCAGCCGGGCCTCGCTCGACGGCGCCGCCGGCACGCTGGCCGAGCTGGCCGCCCCCGGCGACCGCCCGAACACCGCGAGCTGGGAGGCGACCAACCTGCTGACCGTGGCGACCGCCCTGGTCGCGGCCGCCTGGCGGCGCGAGGAGACCCGGGGCTGCCACTGGCGCGAGGACTTCCCGTCGGCGTCGCCCCGCTGGCGCGGCCACCTGCTGGCCGGTCTCGACCCCGCCGGCCGGCTCACCGGGACCTGGGAGGCGTTGCCGTGACCGCGCGCCGGGAGCAGGCCCCGGTGGGCTCAGATCTCGACGGGCGAGCCGTCGTAGAGATCGTCGAGCGGGCGCTCGACGAGGACCTGGGGCCGGACCGGCTCGACGTGACCAGCGTGGCGACCATCCCGGCCGACCAGAACGACACCGGCGATCTGGTGGCCCGTGCCGACGGAGTGGTGGCCGGGCTGCCGGTGGCGGCGGCCGTTTTCGACCAGGCGTCCGGCGGCGCGGTGGGCTTCACCGCGCACAAGCAGGACGGCGCCCGGGTCCACCGGGGCGAGGTGCTCGCGACCGTGGCCGGGCCGACGCGGGCGCTGTTGACCGCCGAGCGCACCGCGCTGAACCTGCTCTGCCGGATGTCCGGCGTGGCGACCCACACGCGCGCCTGGGCGGAGGCACTGGCCGGTACCGGCGCCACCGTCCTCGACACCCGCAAGACCACACCCGGCCTGCGGGTGCTGGAGAAGTACGCGGTCCGGGTGGGCGGCGGTACCAACAAGCGGATGGGCCTGTACGACGTCGCCATGATCAAGGACAACCACAAGCTCGCGGCCGGTTCCATCGCCGCCGCCTTCGCCCGGGTCCGCGCGGCGTTCCCCGAGGTGCCGGTACAGGTCGAGGTCACCAGCGTCGGCGAGGCGGTGGAGGCGGTCGCGGCCGGCGCCACGTTCCTGCTGTGCGACAACATGCCGCCGCCCCTGCTCCGCGAGGTTGTCGAGGCGGTCGGCGGCCGGGCCGAGCTGGAGGCGACCGGCGGCCTGACGCTGGACCTGGCCCGCGAGTACGCGGCGACCGGCGTGGACTACCTCTCGGTCGGCGCGCTCACCCACTCCTCGCCGATCCTGGACATCGCGCTCGACCTCCGGCCTCGACGACAAGCTGATCCTCACGGGAGGAGCGGCGTCCCGCCGCACTAGATTCGATGCCGTGCTGCTCTGTATCGACATCGGGAACACCAACACCGTGCTCGCCACGTTCGAGGGCGAGAAGCTGGTGCACTCGTGGCGGATCAGAACCGAAGCGCGGTCCACCGCGGACGAGCTGGGGCTGATGTTCCGCGGCCTGCTGGCCGCCGACAGCGTGCAGATCACCGGGGTGGCGGCCTGTTCGACGGTACCGATGGCGCTGCGCAGCCTGCGCACCATGCTCACCCGGTACTACGGCGGCCTGCCCACGGTGATCCTGGAGCCGGGCATCCGCACCGGCGTCCAGCTCGCGATCGACAACCCGAAGGAGGTCGGCTCCGACCGGGTCGCGAACACGCTCGCCGCCTACAGCCTGTACGGCGGCCCGTCGATCGTGGTGGACTTCGGCACCTCCACCAACTTCGACGTGGTCTCCGCCCGGGGCGAGTACCTCGGCGGCCCGCTCGCTCCCGGCATCGAGATATCCGTCGACGCGCTGGCCGCCCGCGCCGCCCAGCTCCGCAAGGTGGAGCTGGTCCGGCCGGCCCGGGTGATCGGCAAGAACACCGTCGAATGCCTGCAGTCCGGCGTGATCTTCGGCTTCGCCGGCCAGGTGGACGGCCTGGTCCGGCGGATCACCGCCGAGCTGGGCGGCAACGTCGCCGCCGTGGTGGCGACCGGCGGGCTCGCCTCGGTGGTCCTCGACGACTGCGAGACGATCACCCATCACGAGCCGATGCTCACGCTGATCGGGCTCCGCATGATCTTCGAGCGCAACGTCCAGCTGTAACTCTGGCGCTCGCTCCGCTCGCGTGGCCCGACGCGGGCCTACCGTCGACGGGACCGGTATACGACGGTCACGTAGGGCAGCGGGAACGTCTCGGGGAGGCCGGCGGCCAGTTCCCGGATGGCCGCCTCGGTCGCGGTACGCCGGTCCGGCGGCGCGGTGAGGTAGTAGGACCGGGTCGCCATGAGCTGCACCAGCAGGTCGGCGGTCATCGGTACCTCGTGCCGGAACAGCTCGCGCTCCAGCGGGCCGAAGTCGGGGCCGAAGCCGGTCTCCAGCCAGCCCTCGTGCGGGCCTTCGCCGGGCCGGCCGCCGGCGTCGGCGATCTCGCTGAGCGCCGCGACCCACGGGACCGAGTCGTCGCGGATGTTCCAGATAGGGGCGAACACTCCGCCGGGCTTCAGTACGCGGGCGATCTCGCGGTGCGCCCGCTCCCGGTCGAACCAGTGGTACGCCTGGCCGGCCATCGTGGCGTCGATCGAGCCGTCCGGTACCGGGATGTCCTCGGCGCGCCCGCCGAGCGGGGTGACGCCCGGGGTGGACCGGGCCAGTCGCGCGCGCATCGCCTCGTCCGGCTCGACCGGCAGCACGTCGTGCCCGAGGCTGCGCAGCACGCGGGTCAGGATGCCGGTACCCGCGCCGAGGTCGACGACCCGTATCGGAGCCGTGCCGAGCGCCCATTCCACCGCTTCCGGCGGATAGGTCGGTCGGATGCGGTCGTACAGGTCGGCGGCCGGGCCGAAGGAGAGTGCCTGGGACATTGACTCAGGCTAACCCGCCCGCGCCGCCGGCCGTCCGGAGAACTGATCCGGGTGCCGATTCCGGCAATGTGTCCTGTTAAACCCGGTCCCGCCCGGGAATTGCCGCCCGGCCGGGCGGACGGTGGCCACGGGAGTGTCATCCGGGGTGTCCTGGCGGAATTGTCGACACCCGCTGATTCCTGGATGCCGGACGGGAGCGTCGCGGGCGCACCGGTAGCGAACGCTGGGGAGTGTGCTGGTCACGCACAGCAATCACCCCGATATACATCCGTATCCGGTAATCGCCCGGGACTTGTCTTCGCAGGAGCGCCCGACTGGCGGATTGACGCCCGCCCGCCACCCGGACAGGAAATTCGCGCCGGCGCGGGCTGGACCTATACGTGCGTCCCGAGTTGCCGAAAGTAGCCGGAGCTGAAAAACTCTCCGAGCTGAACTTCCAGATCTATTGACGGTACGCCCGTCCGGGGGGTTATCGTTTCCTCATATCGGCATCTTGCCGATTGTGTGAAGGGAATCTGTAAGGTGGCGAGACGGGAAATTGTCGTCCTGGAGGACGACCTGGATGGCGGCAAGGCCGACGAGACCGTGAAGTACGCGCTCGACGGCGTCCAGTACGAGATTGACCTCTCCGAGAAGAACGCGACCAAGCTGCGCAACGCTTTCGCCGAATTCATCTCGCACAGCCGCCGGGTCGGCCGGGGCGGGGTGGTCGTCGGCGGTCGAGCGGCGGCTCGCGCCCGGGGCAGCGCGGCGGCGGACCGCGAGCAGAACAAGGCGATCCGTGCCTGGGCGAAGCGCAAGGGCAAGGCGATCTCCGATCGTGGCCGGATTCCGCAGGAGATCGTGGACGAGTACAACGCCGACGCCGGGCGCTGAGGCGGGTACCGCCGGAGGACGCCACCGACCACGGTGGCGTCCTCCGCCTGTCTCCGGCCCGGGGGATTTCGCTCTCCGCGTAGCCGGAACACCGCCCGGCGCCGCCCAGTTGACCTAAAAGCCGAGCAAGTGGCCGGTGCCGCCGGTCGTCAGGCGGGCCCGGGCGGGCAACGGTTCGACGCCCGCCCGGCCGGAACGGGCTGCCGTGTCGGTGCTCGGCGATAGAGTTATGGCACGGATACACACTCGGTGCCGTGGGAGTATGTGCGGACCGCGGCGCACGTGAGGAGCTACAGGGATGTTCGAGCGGTTCACCGACCGAGCACGGCGGGTTGTCGTCCTGGCCCAGGAGGAGGCCCGGATGCTCAACCACAACTACATCGGCACCGAGCACATCCTGCTCGGCCTCATTCACGAGGGTGAGGGCGTGGCCGCCAAAGCTCTGGAGAGCCTGGGGATCTCCCTGGAAGGCGTGCGCCAGCAGGTGGAGGAGATCATCGGTCAGGGCCAGCAGGCGCCCAGCGGCCACATCCCCTTCACCCCTCGTGCCAAGAAGGTGCTGGAGCTGAGCCTCCGGGAGGCGCTCCAGCTCGGCCACAACTACATCGGCACCGAGCACATCCTGCTGGGCCTGATCCGCGAGGGTGAGGGCGTCGCCGCCCAGGTCCTGGTCAAGCTCGGGGCCGACCTCAACCGGGTCCGCCAGCAGGTGATCCAGCTCCTGTCCGGCTACCAGGGCAAGGAGCCGGCGGCCTCGGGCGCCGGCGCGCAGGGCGAGGCCGCCCCGTCGACCTCGCTGGTGCTCGACCAGTTCGGGCGCAACCTGACCCAGCTCGCCCGGGAGGGCAAGACCGACCCGGTGATCGGGCGGGAGAAGGAGATCGAGCGGGTGATGCAGGTGCTCTCCCGCCGTACCAAGAACAACCCGGTGCTGATCGGCGAGCCCGGCGTCGGCAAGACCGCCGTCGTGGAGGGACTCGCCCAGTGCATCGTCAAGGGCGAGGTGCCGGAGACCCTCAAGGACAAGCAGCTGTACACGCTGGACCTGGGTGCGCTGGTCGCCGGCTCGCGCTACCGCGGCGACTTCGAGGAGCGGCTGAAGAAGGTGCTCAAGGAGATCCGCACCCGGGGCGACATCATCCTGTTCATCGACGAGATCCACACGCTCGTCGGTGCGGGTGCGGCGGAGGGCGCGATCGACGCGGCGAGCATCCTCAAGCCGATGCTGGCCCGGGGCGAGCTGCAGACGATCGGCGCGAC
>JBKPCQ010000232.1:0-16067 GCA_046727455.1 Actinomycetota bacterium
TCCCGGCGCGGCTGGTTGCCGCGCGGCCGCTCGGGCCGCCCGCGGGCGGCCTCGTCCTCCAGCCGCAGCGTCAGCGAGATCCGCTTGCGCGGGATGTCCACGTCGAGCACCTTCACCCGGACGATGTCGCCGGGCTTGACCACGTCTCGCGGGTCCTTCACGAACGTCTGCGCCATCGCCGAGACGTGTACCAGCCCGTCCTGGTGCACCCCGACGTCGACGAACGCGCCGAACGCGGCCACGTTGGTCACCACGCCCTCCAGCACCATGCCCGGCCGCAGGTCGGCGAGGGTCTCCACGCCCTCGGTGAACGCCGCGGTCCGGAACGCCGGGCGCGGGTCCCGCCCCGGCTTCTCCAGCTCCTTGAGGATGTCGGTGACGGTCGGCAGCCCGAACCGCTCGTCCACGAACCGCTGCGGGGGCAGGCGGCGCAGGACCGCGCCGTTGCCGATCAGCGAACGCAGGTCGGTACCGGTGGCCGCCAGGATGCGCCGGACCACCGGGTACGCCTCGGGGTGCACGCTGGACGCGTCGAGCGGGTCGGCGCCGCCGGGGATGCGCAGGAACCCGGCGCACTGCTCGAACGCCTTGGGCCCCAGCCGCGGTACCTCGCGCAGGGCCTTACGGGACCGGAACGGCCCGTTGGCGTCGCGGTGCGCCACGATCGTCGCGGCGAGACCCGAGCCGATCCCGGACACCCGGGTGAGCAGCGGAGCGGACGCCGTGTTCACGTCCACCCCGACGGCGTTCACGCAGTCCTCGACGACCGCGTCGAGCGAGCGGGACAGCTTGCCCTCGGCGAGGTCGTGCTGGTACTGGCCGACCCCGATCGACTTCGGGTCGATCTTCACCAGCTCGGCGAGGGGGTCCTGCAGGCGCCGGGCGATCGACACCGCACCGCGCAGCGACACATCCAGCTCCGGCAGCTCCTGGGAGGCGTACGCGGACGCCGAGTACACCGACGCGCCGGCCTCGGAGACGACGACCTTGGTCAGGCCGAGCGCCGGGTGCCGGGCGATCAGGTCGGCCGCCAGCTTGTCGGTCTCCCGCGAGGCGGTACCGTTCCCGATCGCGATCAGCTCGACCGTGTGTGCCGCGCACAGCTTCGCCAGCACCTCGATCGACTCGTCCCACCGCCGCGCCGGTACGTGCGGGTGGATCGTCGCGGTCGCGACCACCTTGCCGGTCGCGTCGAGCACCGCCACCTTCACCCCGGTGCGGAAGCCGGGATCCAGGCCCATCGTCCGGCGGGTCCCGGCCGGCGCGGCGAGCAGCAGGTCGCGCAGGTTCGTGGCGAACACCCGTACGGCCTCGTCCTCGGCCGCCTGCCACAGCCGCGTCCGCAGGTCGATGCCCAGGTGCACGAGGATCCGGGTACGCCAGGCCCAGCGCACGGTGTCGAGCAGCCAGCGGTCACCGGGCCGGCCCCGGTCGCCGATGCCGAACCGCTGCGCGACGGCCGCCTCGTAGTCTCCGGCTGAGCCGGCCGCGCCGGCTTCGCCGGCTGAGCCGTCCTCCGAGGGTTCCAGGGTGAGGTCGAGCACCTCCTCCTTCTCGCCCCGGAACAGCGCCAGGATCCGGTGCGACGGCAGCTTGGTCAGCGGTTCGGCGAAGTCGAAGTAGTCGGCGAACTTCGCCCCGTCCTCAGCCTTGCCGTCCCGTACCTTCGACACCAGCCGGCCCCGCGACCACATCCGCTCGCGCAGCGCGCCGATCAGGTCGGCGTCCTCGGCGAACCGCTCGACCAGAATGGCCCGCGCGCCGTCCAGCGCGGCCGCCGCGTCGGCCACCCCCCGGTCCGCGTCGACGAAGGCCGCGGCGGCCGCCGCCGGGTCCGTGGTGGGGTCGGCCAGGAGGCCGTCCGCGAGGGGCGCCAGGCCCGCTTCCCGCGCGATCTGCGCCTTGGTCCGGCGTTTCGGTTTGTACGGCAGGTAGACGTCCTCCAGCCGCGCCTTCGAGTCGGCCTCCCGGATCCGGGCTTCGAGCGCGTCGTCGAGCTTGCCCTGGGTGCGGATCGACTCCAGGATGGCGGCGCGGCGCTCCTCCAGCTCGCGCAGGTACCGCACGCGCTCCTCCAGGGTGCGCAGCTGGGCGTCGTCGAGGGCGCCGGTGGCCTCCTTCCGGTACCGCGCGACGAACGGCACGGTCGCCCCGCCGTCGAGCAGTTCGACGGCCGCTGTCACCTGGTTCTCCCGGACGCCGAGCTCGTCGGCGATGCGCTGCTGGATCGAGACTGTCACGACGAGCATTCTGCCGGCTGGCGGGTCACGGTCTCCGACCGGGGAACGGAGACCGTGACCCGCACCGGGGCGGTGCGGCCCCCTCGGACGCACCGCCCGTGGAACGCCTGTTGCCGGCCGGGCGCAGGCGGAGGTAGCTCGTATGTTCCAGCTTGTGGGCCGGCTCGGGAACGGGATCGGTGCCCCCGCTGAACAATTCTGGACAACGGTGGAATCACATCATTGAAGAACTTCCATCAGGAAGGCTTCCTGTCAGACGTCTGGTCAGGCAGAATCGGCCTGATCGCGCCGGAGTGGCCCGGCGCCCCGCAGCCAGACGGAGGATTGATGAGACGACGCACGGTCCTGATCGCGGGCGGGATCACCGCCCTCGTTGTCGGAGCCGTCGCCGGTGGCGTCGCCACCAGCCAGGCGGCGACCCTCTCGCCCGCGGTGGTCGCGCCGCCGCCGGTGTCCCTGGCCGGGTCGCCGTACATCTATCCGGTGACCGGGGGCAGGGACCCGGTGGCCGTCATGCGCCAGACCGGCGTCAAGGCGTTCACCCTCGCGTTCATCCTCAACCGCGGGAGCTGTACCCCGGTATGGGACGGCGGCGCATCGCTGACCAGCGCCGGACCGGTCAACCGCATCAACGCGATCCGGAAGGCCGGCGGCGACGTGGTGGTCTCGGTGGGCGGCGCGTCCGGCAACAAGTTGGGCAACGCGTGCGGGAGCCCGGCCGCGCTCGCCGGGGCGTACCAGAAGGTGATCAGCGCGTACCAGCTCCGCGCGCTGGACATCGACCTGGAGGCCGGCGAGGTCTCCCAGTCGATGAAGGTGCTCCAGGCACTGAAGATCACCAAGCAGAAGAACCCCGGCGTCCAGCTCATCCTCACCCTGGGTGTCGGTACCACCGGCCTGGTCGGCGGCGAGGCGAAGATCCCGGGCCAGGCGGCCTCGATCGGTTCGCCGGTCGACGTGTGGTCGATCATGCCGTTCGACTTCGGCGGCCAGGCCCACGCAGACATGGGCAAGCTCAGCCTCCAGGCGAGCGAGGGGCTGCACCGCCAGCTCAAGGCGGCGCTCAAGGAGTCCGACGCGAAGATCTACTCGCGCCAGGGCATCTCCTCGATGAACGGTCACACCGACGAGGGGGAGAACGTGAAAGTCGCCGATTTCCGCACGATGCTCGCATACTGCCAGCAGCACCACCTGGCCCGCTTCACGTTCTGGGAGCTGAACCGGGACGGCGGCCTCGCCTACACCAAGGTCATCGCACAGTACAAGGGCTGAGCGAAAGGGCTTCCTCGTCGGCGATTGTCGGCGTAACATACTCGGACAACGAGGCCGCTTCCCCCGTGGCGGCCTCGTTCCATGTCCGGGTACCGGACCGACCCGAGCCCGGCCGCGATCAGCCGGCGGTAACCGCACGCGCATCCTGGCGCCGTTCGCGCACAATGGGAAAGCGTGGCCGGCCGGCGGGGGAGCGCCGGTCGGCCCCTCTCCGTCTCGCCGCGAAAAACCTCGGGAATTCTGTCGCAGGGTCCGCCTAGGCTGACCGCCGTGGCCCCGGTGATGCGATTCGTGACCGACCTGGCGGCGCTCCAGGAGCAGGCGGGCGGCCCGCCGAAGGAACGCTCCCTGCGCAAGCAGCTCGACCACCTCGACGAGTCGGCGCGGCGGTTCATCGCGGCCGCGCCGTTCTGCGTGCCGGGGAGCCTCGGCGGCGCGCTCCGGGACGTGCTCGCGCTGTCGGACGCGCAGGTCGCCGGGGTGGACGAGCCGCCGGCCCGCGCGGACACCTTCTGAACAGAGACGGCGGGGCGGCCCGGGGGATGGGCCGCCCCGCCTGGGGAGCGGCCCGGGGGGTGGGCCGCTCCGCGAGGGAAGCGCGACTACTTGGCGAGGAACATGTAGTCGGCCTGGTAAGGCACGTTGGCGATGGGCTGGGTGTGCGGGTCGCAGGCCCCGGCCGGGGCCACCCCACCGACGGTGTTGAGCCGCAGGATCTCGGTGGTGTTCGCGAGCTGGCCGCGCGGCGCGCCGGACTGGGTGGCTTCCAGCTCCAGCTCGGCGATGTTGCCGGTACCGTTGGCGGTCTTGTTCAGCAGCTTGCCGGTGACGGCGCTGCGGTCCCGGGAGATCCACTGCGGCGGGCCGACGTCGTCCTTGACGAACGAGTGGGCGATCCCGGTCTGCAGGGTCGCGCTGACGTTGTGCTGGGTGAAGGCGAAGGTACCGTCCGCCTGCTGGGTGCAGGCGTAGATCTGCTCGCCGCGCACCACGGAGGCGACGAACGTGGACTGGTCGAAGGCGTCGTCGTCGCCCGCGCCGGCCCGGAAGAGCTGGCCGCGCACCGCCCCACCGGGGAACTCCGCGGTGTGCAGGTTGGCGTAGAAGTCGTTCGGGCCGCGGCGGATCTGCCGGACCAGGTCGGACTTGACGCCGTTGACCACGCCGGCGATGCCGGAGACCGAGGCGGGCAGCCCGTTCGGCGCCGTGAAGAGCGGCACCGCGACGTCGCCGTTGACGCCCACCGGACCGGCGTGGATGTGCCCGTCCGTGGGCGTGCCGATGCCGGACCAGGTGAACGAGTAGTGCACGCGGGTGCCGTCGGCACCGATGAACGCGGTGGCGTGCCCGTCCGGGTCGCCGACCGGCTTTGCCCCCGGTACCTCCTGGTCACCGCTCAGTACAGCGGCGAGCGGGCCGCCGCGCAGGACGGCATTGAGGTCGACCGCGTGGGTCACGGTGTGCAGCTGGCCGCGCACCGCGCCACCGGGGAACTCGGCGGTGTGCAGGTTGGTGTAGAAGCCGGTCGGGTCGGTCTTGATGGAGTTCAGCAGCGCCGGGTCGGTGACCGTCACCGAGCCGACCGCCGCCTCGGCACTGTCCGGCAGGCCGGCGCCGAAGAACGGCACCTGTACGGTGCCGTTGCTGCCCCGGGCGCCGATGTGGATGTGGCCGGCGGTCGGCGCGCCGATGTTCTTCCACTTGAAGGCGTAGGAGATCTGGTTGCCCTGGACCCGCAGGACCGCGACGGCCTGGCCGTCGGGGTCGCCGACCTTGGGGCTGCCGGCCGGCCCGGGTACCTCGTTTCGGCCGTTGAGGGCGGCCACCAGGAAGGTCGCCGCGCCGGTGGAGTCGGCGGCGGCGGTGGTAGGTGTGCCGTGCTCGTCGTGTGCCTGCGCCATCTGCGCCGCGGCGAGGGCGGCGCCGGTGCCGAGCACGGCCGCGGCCGCGATCGACGCCGCGAGGCGGGAACGCTTCGTGCGGAACATGACTCTCCCCCTTGAGGACGACTGGCGCGTCGATGCGCCAGGAACGCCCATCACACGGGGACCAATCTGGAATGGTTCAACTCTTCTCAAGATTTTCAGGAGTACCGATGACCATGAGGATCAGGACGATCACGTTCGACTGCGCGGACTGGCGGCCGCTGGTCGCGTTCTGGACCAAGGCGACGGATTACCAGGAGGATCCGGACAACCCGAACCGGCCGGACGACCCGGAGGGGCTGCTCGTCGACCCGGCCGGCGGCCCGTCGCTGCTTTTCCAGGTGGTACCGGAAGGAAAGGTCGTCAAGAACCGGATACATCTCGATCTTCAACCGGACACCACCCGGGACGCTGAGGTGGCCCGCCTGCTCGATCTCGGCGCGACCCTGGTCGGCGACCACCGCCGGCCGGACGGCACCGGATGGGTGACCCTCGCGGACCCGGCGGGCAACGAGTTCTGCGTGGAGCGGTCGACCGCGGAGCGCGCGGCGGCGACCACTACCTGAGCCGGTACGGTTGACGGACCGACGACCGTGGCTAACGTGGAGATCGATGACCGGACGATTCCCGATCGAGGACGTGACGCCGTCTGTCGCGGGTGGGCGCTATCCGGCGAAGGCGGTCGTGGGCGAGCATGTGCCGGTCGCCGCGGTGGCCTACCGCGAGGGGCACGGCATGCTCGGGTGCAACGTGGTCTGGCGCGGGCCGGACGGCGTCGAACAGCCGTTCACCCGGATGGAGCCCGGTGAGCCGGGCCTGGACCAGTGGCAGGCGACGATCCGGCCGGACGTGGTCGGGCACTGGACGTTCGCGGTCGAGGCGTGGAGCGACCCGTACGGCGCCTGGCGGGACGCGGTCATCAAGAAGATCACCGCCGGGCAGGGCGTGGCCGACCTGGCCAACGATCTCGCCGAGGGCGCCGACATCCTGACCCGGGCGGCCAAGCTGGTGCCCGCCGAGGCGCGGGGGGCGGTGGAGGCGGCCGTGGCGGCGCTGTGCGACGACGAGCTGCCGCTGTTCGAGCGGGTCTCGCCCGGACTCGACCTCGCCGACCTGCTCTGGGAGCACCCGGTACGGGAGGCGGTCACCAGCTCGGCCGGGTACCCGATCTGGGTGGACCGGCAGCGGGCGCTGTTCTCCGCGTGGTACGAGTTCTTCCCCCGGTCGGAGGGCGCGGTCGTCGCCGCCGACGGCACGGTCCTGCGGCACGGCACCTTCGCCACCGCGGCGAAGCGGCTGCCGGCCATCGCGGACCTGGGCTTCGACATCGCCTACCTGCCGCCGATCCACCCGATCGGCCGGGTCAACCGCAAGGGCCGCAACAACGCGCTCGTCGCCGCCGAGGGCGACGTCGGCTCGCCGTGGGCGATCGGCGCGGCGGAGGGCGGGCACGACGCGATCCACCCGCAGCTCGGCACCGAGGACGACTTCCGCGCGTTCGTCAAGGCGGCGCGGGAGGTCGGCCTGGAGGTCGCGCTGGACCTGGCGTTGCAGTGCGCACCGGACCATCCATGGGTCAAGGAGCACCCCGAGTGGTTCACCACCCGGCCGGACGGGCAGATCGCCTACGCGGAGAACCCGCCCAAGAAGTACCAGGACATCTACCCGCTCAACTTCGACAACGACCCGAAGGGGATCCGCGCGGAGATCCTGCGGATCGTCCTGCACTGGGTCGGCTTCGGCGTCAAGGTGTTCCGGGTGGACAACCCGCACACCAAGCCGGTCGCGTTCTGGGAGTGGTTGATCGCGCAGGTCAAGCAGGTCGAGCCGGACGTGCTGTTCCTCGCCGAGGCGTTCACCCGGCCGGCGATGATGCACGGGCTCGGGAAGATCGGCTTCACCCAGTCGTACACCTACTTCACCTGGCGCACGAGCGCCTGGGAGCTGCGGCAGTACTGCGAAGAGCTGGTCGCCTCGGTCGACCACATGCGGCCGAACTTCTGGCCCAACACCCCGGACATCCTGCACGAGACGCTCCAGCACGGCGGGCCGCCGATGTTCAAGATCCGGGCGGTGCTGGCCAGCATGCTCACCCCGTCGTGGGGGCTGTACTCCGGCTACGAGCTGTTCGAGCACCTGCCCCGGCCGGGCGCGGAGGAGTACCTCGACAACGAGAAGTACCAGCTCCGCCCGCGCGACTGGGTCCGCGCCCTGGCCGAGAAGCGGTCGCTCGCGCCTTACCTGGCCCGGCTCAACTCGATCCGGCGGGCCAACCCGGCCCTGCACTGGCTGCGCAACCTGCGCTTCCACGACATCGACAACGACACGATGCTCTGCTTCTCCAAGCGGGACGCCGACACCGGCAATACCGTGCTGGTTATCTGCACGCTGGACCCGACCCACGTGCAGTGGGGTAACACGACACTGGACATGCCCGCGCTGGGCTTCGACTCGCACGAGCGGTTCACGGTCCGGGACGAGTTGACCGGGGCGAGGTACAGCTGGGGGCAGTACAACGCGGTTCGGCTCGATCCTCACCTGGAGCCCGCTCACGTATTCACGGTGCACCGCCACGGTTAGTGGCGCCGGCTACCCGGTAGATGGGGTTAGATGGACCTGGCACAGCAACCGCACAGGCAGGCGCTCGACCCGGGCGCGGCGCTACGGCACCCGGACGACCGCGTGGAGGGCAGCCACGTCGCACCCGGTGGGACGGTGGAGCATCCGGTCGCGAGCGACTTCAGTACCGCCCGGAGCCTGCCCGCCGACCGCACCTGGTTCCAGCGCGCCGTCTTCTACGAGGTACTGGTACGGGCGTTCTACGACTCCAATGCCGACGGGTCGGGCGACCTGCGCGGGCTGATGGAGAAGCTGGACTACCTCAGGTGGCTCGGCGTGGACTGCCTGTGGTTGCCGCCGTTCTACGACTCGCCGCTGCGTGACGGCGGGTACGACATCCGCGACTTCTACAAGGTGCTGCCCGACTTCGGTACCGTCGAGAACTTCGTCGCGCTGCTCGACGCGGCGCACAAGCGCGGCATCCGGGTGATCACCGACCTGGTGATGAACCACACGTCGGACGCCCACCCCTGGTTCCAGGAGTCCCGGCGCGACCGCGAGGGCCGGTACGGCGACTACTACGTCTGGAGCGACACCGACGAGCAGTACCCCGACGCCCGCGTCATCTTCGTCGACACCGAGGAGTCGAACTGGACCTACGACCCGGTCCGCCGCCAGTTCTACTGGCACCGGTTCTTCTCCCACCAGCCCGACCTCAACTACGCCAACCCGGCCGTGCAGCAGGAGATGCTGAACGTGCTGCGGTTCTGGCTCGACCTGGGGATCGACGGGTTCCGGCTGGACGCGGTGCCGTACCTGTTCGAGGCCGAGGGCACCAACTGCGAGAACCTCCCGGAGACGCACGCGTTCCTCAAGGAATGCCGCAAGGTGATCGACGACGAGTACCCGGGCCGGGTGCTGCTCGCCGAGGCCAACCAGTGGCCGGCGGACGTGGTGGAGTACTTCGGCGAACCGGCCAGCGGCGGTGACGAGTGCCACATGGCGTTCCACTTCCCGCTGATGCCGCGCATCTTCATGGCGGTCCGCCGCGAGTCGCGCTTCCCGGTCTCCGAGATCCTCGCCCAGACCCCGGCCATCCCGGAGAACTGCCAGTGGGGCATCTTCCTGCGCAACCACGACGAGCTGACGCTGGAGATGGTGACCGACGAAGAGCGCGACTACATGTACGCCGAGTACGCCAAGGACCCGCGGATGCGGGCGAACGTCGGCATCCGCCGCCGCCTGGCGAGCCTGCTGGAGAACGACCGCAACCAGTTCGAGCTGTTCACCGCGCTGCTGCTGTCGCTGCCCGGGTCGCCGGTGCTGTACTACGGCGACGAGATCGGCATGGGCGACAACATCTGGCTCGGCGACCGCGACGCGGTACGCACGCCCATGCAGTGGACGCCCGACCGCAACGCCGGCTTCTCCACCGCCACGCCCGGCCGGCTCTACCTGCCGTGCAACCAGGACCCGCTGTACGGGTACCAGGCGGTCAACGTCGAGGCGCAGCGGGACAGCCCGGTGTCCGTGCTCAACTGGACCCGCACCATGCTCGCGGTCCGCCGCCGGCACGAGTCGTTCGCCGTGGGCACCTTCCGGGAGCTGGGCGGTAGCAACCCTTCGGTCCTCGCGTACCTGCGCGAGCACAAGGACGACATCGTGCTGTGCGTCAACAACCTGTCCCGCTTCCCGCAGCCCATCGAGCTGAACCTCAACAACTGGGCCGGGTACCGCCCCGTCGAACTGACCGGCCGGGTGAAGTTTCCCCGCGTCGGCCACCTGCCCTACCTGCTGACCCTGCCCGGCCATGGTTTCTACTGGTTCCAGCTGTGCGGGCCGGAGGGGGAGGAGGACAGGTGACGCTTCCGTTCGTCGAGTGGCTGCCCCACCAGCGCTGGTACGCCGGGCGCAAGCGCCACCTGGAATCCGTCACGCCGGCGGTGGTGACCGGGCTGCGCGACAACCTCGACCACTTCCTGCTCGACGCCCGGTACGCCGACGGCGGCACCGAGCGGTACCAGGTCTTCGTCGGCTGGGACCGGGGACCGATCGACGAGTACGCGGCCGCGGCGACGATCGGGATGGACGGCGACCGCACCGGGTACGACGCGCTGTTCCACGAGGCCGACGCGCAGTACCTGCTGGGCCTGATCCAGGCTGGCACGACGGTGGGCGTGCTGCGGTTCGTGCCCGAGCCCGGCGCGCGGCTTCCGGTGAACGCCCCGGCCGTGGTCGGCGGCGCCGAGCAGAGCAACACCAGCGTGGTGTTCGACGCCGCCGCGCTGCTCAAGGTGTTCCGCAGGGTGGTCGGCGGGCTCAACCCCGACCTGGAGTTGAACCGGGTCCTCGCCCGGGCCGGCAACCCGAACGTCGCCAGGCTGCTCGGCGCGATCGAGAGCACCGGGGGCGACGGCGAGCCGGTCGCGCTGGCCATGGTCACCGCGTACGCGCAGAACTCGGCCGAGGGCTGGCGGATGGCCACGGCCAGCGTCCGGGACCTGTTCGCCGAGGCCGACCTGCACGCCGACGAGGTGGGCGGGGACTTCGCCGGTGAGTCCCACCGGCTGGGCGAGGCGGTCGCCGGCGTGCACCACACGCTCGCCGACGAGCTGGGCAAGGCGATGGCCGAGGCGCCGGTCGACGCGATGACGCACCGGCTGGAGCGGGCCACCGCGGCGGTACCGGAACTGGCCGGGTACGCACCCCGGGTGCGGGCGGCGTACCGCGCGGCCGGTGAGCATCCGATTCCCGTCCAGCGCATCCACGGCGACCTGCACCTCGGCCAGGTGCTGCGGACCCCGGAGCGGTGGCTGCTCATCGACTTCGAGGGCGAGCCGGGGCAGCCGCTGGCCGAGCGCCGCCGGCCCGATTCGGTGTTGCGCGACGTCGCCGGGATGCTGCGCTCGTACGAGTACGCGACCAACCAGCTTCTCGTCGACGTCGACGAGGACGAGACGGAGCAGATGGCGTACCGCGCCCGGGAGTGGAGCACCCGCAACCGCTCGGCGTTCTGTGCGGGGTACGCGGCGGCGGCCGGGTTCGACCCGCGCGAACAGGCCCCGCTCCTGCGCGCGTACGAGCTGGACAAGGCCATCTATGAGGCGGCGTACGAGGCGCGGCACCGGCCGAGCTGGCTGCGGATCCCGGTGCAAGCCATCGCCCGGATGCTGGAGGACGAGGCATGGACGAGCTGATCTCGGGTGCGGTGCACGACCCCCACGCGGTACTCGGCGCGCATCCGCGCGGCGACGACACCGTCGTCCGGACGCTCCGGCGCGGCGCATCCTCGGTGTCGGTCCTGATGGACGATCGTCGCTTCCCGATGACCCAGGTGCACGACGAGGGTGTCTTCGAGGCGGCCGTCCCCGGCACCGTCCTCGACTACCGGCTCGACGTGGACGGCGAGGTCGTCGACGACCCGTACCGGTACCCGCCCACGTTGGGCGATCTGGACCTGCACCTGATCGGCGAGGGCCGGCACGAGCGGCTGTGGGACGTCCTCGGCGCGCACGTCAGGTCCGGTGGCGTGTCCTTCGCGGTCTGGGCGCCCAGCGCGCGCGGCGTCCGGCTGGTCGGGGACTGCACCGGCTGGGGCGCGGACGACGGCTGGCCCATGCGCTCGCTGGGCAGCAGCGGGGTGTGGGAGCTGTTCGTCCCCGGGATCGGCGTCGGCGAGCGGTACAAGTACCGGATCCTCGGCCGCGACGGGGTGTGGCGGGACAAGGCCGACCCGCTGGCCCGGCAGACCGAGGCGCCGCCGCGCACGGCGTCGGTGGTCACCGAGTCGCGGTACGAGTGGAAGGACACCGACTGGCTCGCCCAGCGCGCCCAGGCGCAGCACCACAAGGAGCCGGTGAGCATCTACGAGGTGCACCTCGGCTCGTGGCGGCCGGGACTGTCCTATGTGGAGCTTGCCGACCAGCTCACCGACTACGTCGTCGAGATGGGCTTCACCCACGTGGAGCTGATGCCGGTGATGGAGCACCCCTACGGTGGCTCGTGGGGGTACCAGGTCACCGGGTACTACGCGCCGAGCGCGCGGTTCGGCGACCCGGACGGGCTGCGCCACCTCATCGACAAGCTGCATCAGGCCGGCATCGGGGTGATCCTGGACTGGGTGCCGGCGCACTTCCCGCGCGACGAGTGGGCCCTCGCGCGTTTCGACGGTACACCCCTGTACGAGCACGGCCACCCGTGGCGCGGCGAGCACCCGGACTGGGGTACCTTCGTCTTCGACTACGGCCGCCGTGAGGTCCGCAACTTCCTGGTGGCCAACGCGCTGTACTGGTGCGACGAGTTCCACGCCGACGGGCTGCGGGTCGACGCGGTGGCGTCGATGCTGTACCTCGACTACTCGCGCAAGGCAGGCGAGTGGGCACCGAACCAGTTCGGCGGCCGGGAGAACCTCGACGCGATCAGCTTCCTGCAGGAGATGAACGCGACCGTCTACAAGCACCATCCCGGCGTCATGACGGTCGCCGAGGAGTCCACCGCCTGGCCCGGCGTGACCCGGCCGACCTACCTGGGCGGCCTCGGCTTCGGCTTCAAGTGGAACATGGGCTGGATGAACGACACCCTGTCCTACATGCGCAAGTCGCCGATCCACCGCCAGTGGCACCACCACCAGATGACCTTCTCCCTGATGTACGCCTGGAGCGAGAACTACATCCTGCCGATCAGCCACGACGAGGTGGTGCACGGCAAGGGCTCGCTGGTCGGCAAGATGCCCGGCGACATGTGGCAGAAGCTCGCCAACACCCGGGCGCTGCTCGCGTACATGTGGGCGCACCCGGGCAAGCAGCTCCTGTTCATGGGCAGCGAGCTGGGCGACGACTACGAATGGAGCGAGTCCCGCGGGCTGAACTGGGACCTGCTGCGGCTTCCCGACCGGGCCGGCATGCAGCGGCTGGTCCGCGACCTCAACGCCGCGTACCGCGCGAACCCTCCACTGTGGAGGCAGGACAACGTGCCCGACGGGTTCCGCTGGATCAGCGCGGAGGACTCGGCGCACAACACGTTCTCGTTCATCCGGTACGACGACGACGGGGCGCCGCTGGTGTGCATCGTCAACTTCGCCGGCGTCCCCCAGGAGAACTACCGGATCGGGCTGCCCCGCGCCGGCGCGTGGACGGAGGTCGTCAACACCGACTCGATCCTCTACGGCGGCTCGGGGGTCGGCAACCTCGGCACCGTGTACGCCGACGAGCTGCCCTGGCACGGACTGCCGGCCTCGGCGGCGCTGCGGGTACCCCCGCTCGGCGCCCTCTGGCTGCGCCCGGAGTGAGATCTACCCGGACAGCTCGCGTTCGAGGGGGGTACGGAACCGCGGGGTGACCCGGACCGGGCCCAGCCAGGCGGTCAACTCCGCCGCCGCCCGCTCGACCCGTGCCGCGGTCTCCCGGCCGGCGTCCTCCAGGAGGCGGTACCGGACCTCGCCCGTCGATGTCTGCGCCCAGCCGCCGACGACGCGCCCGTCGTACCACACGGTCGGCCCGGCGTTGCCGGTGCGGTCGAACAGCGCTGTGGCGTGCGGTCCCAGGTACCATCCGCGATCCACCCAGCCCATGACGGTCGGGTCGAGAGCGGGGAGCAGCGCGACCCAGGGCGGCTCGTCCGGTACCGGCTCGGTGTCCTCGGCCAGCAGCACCCCGGTGCCGCCGCCGTCCAGGTCGACCTCGACCACGTCGAGCCCGGCCAGCGCCTTGTTCAGCTCGCCCGCGGTCCAGCCGGCCCACCACCGCAGGTCGCCGGCTGGCGCCGGCCCGTAGGCGAGCAGCCACTGCCGGGCCAGCTCGGTCCGGGCGGCGGCGGCCGACCACGGCTCCAGCCCGCCGGGCAGCCAGTCCTCGATCGTCGACCAGCGGTACTGGCTGCTGATCCAGGAGCCGCGCGGCCGGCCCCGGACGATCCGCCCGTCCGCGGCGAGCACGTTGAGGACGCGGGTGGTCACGTTGACCACGGCGGCGTACGGCTTGCCGGCCGCCATGTGGAGCTGCGTGCGCAGCCGGGGCTCGTCCTGGGCCAGCTCGGTCGCGGTGGCCTCGCCCCGGGCGGCGAGCGCGCGGACGGTCGCGTCGCCCACGTCCTTGAGCCACGTCGACGGGTCGTCCACCATGCCGGCCTCGCCGAGGTGCCGGACCAGCAGCCGGCGCTCGTTGGCCGCTACGGTGTCGGTGCACGCGGCCTGGATCACCGGTACCGACGCGCGGGGCACCACGAACATCGTGCGCCGCATGCCGAGCATCCGGACCAGCGTGCGGTCGTCGTAGAGGGCGCGCTCGACGGCTGCCACGGACGGGTCGGCGAGCCGGGCGCCCGCCGCGAGGTGCACGGTCGCCGGGTCGGTGGCGTGCAGCGCGACGAGCGCGCCGGCCACCTCCTCGACCGTGGTCGCCCGGGTCCCCGGTGCCAGCCGGTGCCGGCGCGCGAGCCGGGCCCGGCGTTCCCGCACACTGATCCGCCTCGGCATGGCCGCCAGCGTAGCCGCCCGCGCGGCGCGGCGAGGGGTGCCCAACGAACTAGGCCGACGTCCACGGGGGAAGACGCCGGCCCAGCGGCGATCAGCATAACGCCGGGTGGGCGAGATCGCTAGTGGTCCGAGCTATCCCTTGTGGACGCTGCACAAACTCACCAGCGGACAGGCAGCTCGACCAGGCCGCGGACCCGGAACGACGGTCGCCAGCGCAGCTCGTCCGGTGGTACCGCCAGGGCCAGGCCGGGCAGCCTGCGCAGCAGGGTACCGATGCCGATCGTGGCCGCCACTCGGGTCAGTGGCGCCCCTACGCAGTAGTGGATGCCGTACCCGAACGACAGGTGCGCCTGGTCGGTACGTCGGATGTCCAGCCGGTCCGGTGCGTGGAACCGCCCCGGGTCGTGGTTGGCGTCGGCGATCGACAGGAGTACCGGTGCCCCGGCCGGAATGGTCACCCCGCCGATCGCGACGTCCTCGGTCGGGAAGCGGCGGATCGCCACTGGCGCAGGCGGGTCGAAGCGGAGCAGCTCCTCCACCGCCGGCTCGACCGCGGCCGGGTTGCGCCGGACCGCGACGAGCTGCTCAGGGTGGCGCAGAAGCACGAGGATCCCGCCCGAGACCAGGTTGGCGGCGTTCTCGAAGCCCGCGCCGATCAGCAGGAAGGCGAGCGAGACCAGCTCGTCCATGGTGTGCTCGCCGGGCGCCGCGACGAGCGCCGAGAGCAGGTCGTCGCCGCGCCGGCCGCGCTTGGCGGCGAGCAGCCGGGTCAGATACCCGCTGAGCGCGTCGACGGCCGCGGAACGCTCGCCGGCCGATCCGGACAGCCCGACGATCCAGGAGCGCAGCTCCTCCCGGCCGTCTTCGGGCACCCCGAGCAGATCGCACAGGACGGTCGCGGACAGCGGCACGGCGTACCGCGCGACGAGCTCCGCCGATCGATCAGGCTCGATCGCATCGATAAGCCGGTCGGCCAGTCGCTGTACCTTCGGCCGCAGCGCGGCGACCCGGCGCGGGGTGAACACCTGACCGATCAGCCTGCGCAGCCGGTCGTGGTCGGGCGGGTCCATGTTGAGCAGGTTGGCGTCCAGCGCGGGCGGCAGCGACAGGCCACGCCAGTCCTTCGCGTTGCGCTTGTCCAGCGAGAGCCGGGGATCGGCGAGCCCGGCCCGGACGTCGTCGTACCGGCTGACCACCCAGGCCGTCGTACCGTCCGGTAGCGTCACCTGCCGGACCGGTGCCTCCCCGCCCACGATCACCCCTTCCCTGTCGATCGAGGCTTCCATCCTCGCGGGTCCGGTCGGGGCCCACGCCACGGGGGTACCGGTTCCGTTCCGCGTCGCGGGAACGCGGCCGGGCCGGTTGACGGGTACCCGCCGCCGGTGATCGGATAACCCACCGTGCCCCTGTTGCCGAGAACCGCGCTCGCCCGTGTGGGCATCCCCGCGCTCGCGGTCTGCCTCGCGGCCAGCGCGGTCGTCTCGGTCGCCGCGCTCGTCGGCGGCTTCGGCGGCGGCGGGCCGGGGGCAGGGACCCGGGCCGGGATATGGGCGACCCCGTCCGGTGACCCGAGCGGCCCGGAGCCTGTCTCTTATACAC
>JBKPCQ010000233.1:0-15436 GCA_046727455.1 Actinomycetota bacterium
GGCCCGGCCAACCGGGCCCGGAGCCGGTCGCGCAGCAGGTCGACCGCCGCGCCCGGGGTCGCCGCGGCCACCTGGCCGCGCAGCGGGCGGCCGTCGAGGTCGAGGTTCGCCTTGGCCTGCGCCGGGCGCGATACGGTCGGCTCGGCGGCGTGGCTGAGCTTGACCCGGGCGTGCCGGATCGGTACTGGGCTGTCCCGGACCACGTCCATGACCTTCTCGCGGGCGTACTCGACGATCCCGTCCGGCAACTGCCCGCACGTCACCACCTCGACGTCGGTCGCTTTGATGAGCGGAGTAGCCATGGCCCTACCCTGCCCCCGTACCGCCCGCCCGGCCAGGGGCGAAGGTCCACCGCCGCCCCCTAGGTACCACCCACCCGCCATGGGAGACTGGCCTGGTACGGACATTTCCCCGGGGAGGTGGCCGGATGAACGACCACCTGGAGCTGGACGAGCTGCTGGAGCAGCTCATCGTCCGGGCGCGTGACGTTCCGGCCGCCCGGAGTCGGCTGCGTGGCCTGCTGCGGGCCAACCTGGAGGTGGCCGGGGCGGTCGACCTCGACGAGGTACTACGGCACATCCTCGACGCCGCCCGGACCCTGGTGGACGCGCGCTACGCCGCGCTCGGCGTGGTGGAGCAGGGCCGCCTGGTGCGGTTCCTGCACACCGGCATGGACGATGACGCGGTCCGGTCGATCGGGCACCTGCCCGAGGGCAAGGGTCTGCTGGGCCGGCTGATCGACTACCCCGAGCCGCTGCGCCTGCCGGACATCGCCGAGCACCTCTCGTCCGGCGGGTTCCCGGAGCGCCACCCGCCGATGCGCTCGTTCCTCGGGGTACCGATCCGGGTCGGGCCGCGGGTGTTCGGCAACCTCTACCTCACCGACAAGCAGGGCGCGGACGAGTTCAGCCGCGACGACGAGCAGCTCGTACTGGCGCTGGCCAACGCCGCCGGGGTGGCGATCGGCAACGCGGCCCTGTTCGCCGAGGCGCGCCGCCGGCAGGACTGGCAGGCGGCGATGGTCGCGATGACCACGGCACTGACCAACGAGGACCCGGAGCGCGGGCTGTCCCGGATCGCCCAGCACGCGATGGCGGTATGTGCCGCGGCGGGTACCGCCATCTGCGTACCGGCCGACGAGCCGGACCGGTTGCGGGTGGCCGCGACCGAGGGGGTCTTCAAGGCGTGGCGGGGCCGGCTCATCCCGGTGGACGGCTCGGTCGCCGGCGAGGCGCTGACCGGGCGCCGGCCGGTGCTGGTCGCGGACCCAGCCACCGACGCGTCGTTCCGGGTCCGGGCCGGGCCGGGCGTGGCGGTGCCGATGCTGAGCGAGCCGGCGGTCAGCGGCGTACTGCTGGTGTGCCGCGCGGCCGGGGAGAGCCCCTTCGGCCGGGTGGACCTGGAGATGCTGGCCGCGTTCTGCATGCAGGCGGCGCGGGCGGTGCAGCTCGCCCGGGCCCGGCTGGACAACGACCGGCTGCGGCTGGTCGAGGACCGCCAGCACATCGGCGAGGATCTGCAGAACCGGGTCATCCAGCGGCTGTTCCGGCTCGGCCTGGACCTGCAGGGCGTGGCCGGGCGCACGAGGGACCGCCAGACCCGGGCGGCGATCACCGCGAAGGTCGACGAGATCGACGAGGTGATCCGGGAGATCCGCGCCGCGGTCTTCGCCCTGCGCCGCTGACCGGTGCCGCCGCCCCTGACCGGTGCCGCGGCTCAGTGGCCGCGGAACGCCTCCTCCAGCCACCACGATCCCTGGCTGGCGACCACCTTCGCGTCGACCACGAGCGGCCGCGACCGCGGCCCGGCCAGCCAGGCGCGTACCGCGTCCAGGTCGGCCACCGCCCGTACCGTGGCGCCCGCGCAGCCGAACCCCCGGGCGACCGCCGCCAGGTCGGTGTCCGGGAAGGTGACCGTGTCGAGCGGGTACCCGTCCGGGCCGAAGTGGTGCACCTCGGCGCCGTAGGCCGCGTCGTCGTACACGACGACCAGCATCGGCAGGCCCAGCCGGACCAGCGTGTCGAGTTCGGCGACGCCCATGAGGAAGCCGCCGTCGCCGAGCGCGGCGACCGGTAGCCGGTCCGGCTGCGCGAGGGCGGCGCCGATCGCCGTCGCCAGGCCGAGCCCGATCGACTGGAACGCCTGCGTGAAGCAGAACCCGCGCTCGTCGGGCACGGACAGGTACATCGACGGGTACCCCATGAAGTTGCCGGAGTCGACGGCCACCACGCGCTCGGCGGGCAGCAGGTCGTCCAGCCGGGCGGACAGGGTGCGGGGGTCGACCCGCCCGCCACCGCTCGCGTCCTGGTACGGCACGTCCCGCCAGCGCACCTCGTCGGCGATGCGCTTGCGCACCGCCGGCTGGCGGTAGCCGGGCGACGGCCGGACCGACGCGGCGACGGCCGCGGCGGTGGCCGCGACGTCGCCGGTGACGGCCAGGTCGACCCGGCGGTTGGCGCCCAGCGCGGCGGGTTCGATGTCGACCTGGGCGACCGTGGTACCAGGTGCGATCAGCCGGCCGTGCCGCGTGGTCCACATGCCCAGCGTGCAGCCCCACGCGGCGACCGTGTCGGCGCCGAGGATCAGCTCGGCGGCCAGCGGCGAGGCGAACCCGCCGGCCACGTCGAGGTACCACGGATCGCCGGCGAAGAGTCCCTTGGCAACGGCCGAGGTGGAGAGCAGCGCGCCGCAGCGGGCGGCGAGGTCCGAGATCTCCCTCGCGGCGCCCCGCGCGCCGCGCCCCGCGATGAACACCGGGCGTTCGGCAGCGCCGAGCAGGTCGGCGAGCTGCGCCACCGCCGTCGGTGCCGGCGTCACCACGGGGTCGGGCGGCAGGACGACCGGCGGCGGCCCGGCGACCTCACCGGCCTGCACGTCGAGGGGCAGGCTGAGTACCACGGTGCGCCGTTCGGCTCTGGCCCGGCGCACCGCGCGCACCGCGTCGTCCACCGCGCTGTCCGCGGTGGCCGCGCGCTCGTGGGCGGCGCCGACCGCCGCGGCCAGCCCGGCCTGGTCGAGCGCGAAGTTCGACCGGCTCCCGGCGGCGCCGGTGTCCGCGGCCAGCACCACCATGGGGGTACGGCTCTTGGCCGCCTCGGCGATGCCGGTCAGCGCGTTGGTCAGGCCGGGGCCCTGGTGCACCGTCAGCACGCCGAGCCGGCCGGACATCCGCGCGTAGGCGTCGGCCATGACCGCGGCCCCGCCCTCGTGCCGGGCGGCGACGAACGGTACCCCGGCCGCCGCGAGCGCGTTGGTGACGTGGAAGTTGCCGCTCCCCACGACCCCGAAGGCGCGGTCGGCGCCGAGGCCGGCGAGGACCCGCCCGACAGCTTCCGCGACGCGCATCGGGTTACCGGCCGACGAGCGCGAGCACCCGGCACGGGCTGCCCGAACCGCGCACGATCGGCAACGGCGCCACGATCAGCACCGCGCCCCGGGGCGGCAGCCGGCCGGCGTTGCGGAGCTGGGTCAGCCCGTACTTGCCCGCGCCGAGCAGGTACGTGTGGCACGGAAAGGCCGGCTCGAACGCGTGCGCGGCGCCGGCGTCGGTGCCCACCGTCTCGACGCCGATGCCGAGGATCGGCCGCTCCTCCGCGAGCCACTTCGCGCAGTCGACCGCGATCCCCGGGGTCCGGCCGTCGTTGGTGAAGGCGGCCGGGTCGTCGCCCCGGGCATCCCAGCCGGTGCGGTACAGCAGCCAGCCGCCCTCGGGAAGCGGCCCGTGCTCGGCCTCCCACCCGGTCACGTCGTCGACGGTGAGCAGGAACTCGGGATCCTCGGCCACCCGGTCGGCGAAGTCCAGGACCACCGCGGGGGCGACCAGCCGCTGGGGCGGTACCCGCGACACGTCCTCCAGGGCCTGCCCGGTCACCCAGTGCATCGGGGCGTCGAGGTGGGTACCGGTGTGCTCGCCGGTCCGGATGTTGTTCCAGTACCAGGCCGGCCCGCGGGCGTCGTACCGGCTGATCTCGACCAGCTCGAACGGCCAAGTGTTTCCGAACGGCTCCGGGAGCGCGAGGATCGGCGTGTCCGCGTGCAGCGGCGCCGTCAGGTCCACCACCTCGACCGTGCCCGTTGCGATGGCGCCGGCAAGATCGGACAACAGGGACATGCCGCGAAGTTACGCCCGCACTTCGTCCGCCGTCAACGATCGAGGAACGCCGCCACGGTCGCCACGAACCGCTCCGGGTCGTCGATCCACGGGCAGTGCCCGCTGTCCGGCTGCATCACGAGCCGGCCGTTCGGGAACAGCGCCGCGTACTCCTCCAGGAAGCGCCGCGTCGGCGCCGGATCCACCTCGCCGCCGACGAGTACTCGACCGCGGCGGCGTTCCAGCGCCCGAAGAACAACCGGGCGACGGCCCGCCGCTCCGCCGGGCCCGACACGCCGTCGGGCAGCCGCTGGAGCACCGCGTACGACTCGGCGAACCACGGTTCGCCCGCCCGCCGCCGGATCGAGGCCAGCCACTCCTCCTCGGTGAACTCCAGGCCGGTGGCGCGCCAGTTCGGCGTCACGAGCACCAGCCGCCCGATCCGGTCCGCGTACCGGGCCGCGTAGAGGGTCGCGACGGCCCCGCCGGCCGAATGCCCCAGCAGGTCCATCCGGTCCAGCGGGGTATGCCGAGGCCCGGCCGGGACCGCCCGGCACGCAGACCAGCGGTGCCCCGTCGCCCTTCTCCGCGTATGCGAGCCGGGTGCCGTCGTAGGAAGCGAACGTCCGCATCCCGCCATCCTTCCGGATCACGCCGCCCGCCACGGCCCGAGATGTCGGCGCTCGCTCCGCTCGCGCGGCCCCGACGCTCCCCAGGCGACGTCTTCCCTCGTCGCTGCGCTCCTCAGTCCAGACGCCGCCCGCGTCGGGGCGCTCGCCAGTCCAGACACCGCCCGCCACGGCCTAGGCTGTCGGGATGACGGGCATGCCGACCGCCGCGCTGGGTCCGCTTACGGTCAGCCGGCTCTGCCTGGGCGCGATGCTGATGGGCGGCGACACGCCGGCCGCCGAGGCGCACCGCATCCTCGACCGGTTCCTGGACGCGGGCGGCACGTTCGTGGACACCGCCGACACGTACGGCGACGGCGCGTCCGAACGCACCCTCGCGCCGTGGCTGGCCCGGCACCGCGACCGGGTGGTGGTGGCGACCAAGGTGCGGTTCGGGGTGTCCGATCCCGGCGGGGAAGGTCTCGCGCCGGCCCGGATCCGGGCGGCGTGCGACGCGAGCCTGTCCCGGCTCGGAGTCGACGCCATCGACCTGTACCAGGTGCACGGCCCGGACCCGACCGTGCCCCTGGAGGACACCCTCGCGGCGCTCGACGGCCTGGTCCGCGCCGGCAAGGTACGGGCGCTCGGCGCGTCGAACTTCCCCGCCTGGCTGCTCGCGTGGTCCGTGGCCGTGCAGGACCGGGAGGGCTGGGCGCCGTTCGCCAGCCTCCAGCCGCAGTACTCGCTCGTCGAGCGGTCGGCGGAGCTGGAGCTGCTGCCGTTCTGCCGGGCTGCCGGGCTCGGCGTCCTGCCCTGGGGGCCGCTCGGCGCGGGCTTCCTCACCGGGCGGTACACGCGGGAGTCGCTGCCGGCGGACGGCCGGGTCACCCGCGCCGGTGCCGACCTGGAGGAGGCGGCGGCGCGGCGGGCGGTCGAGCGCAACTTCCGGGTGGTGGACGCCGCCACCGGGATCGCGGCCCGGCACGGCCGGCCGGTCCCGCAGGTCGCGCTGGCCTGGCTCCTGGGGGTACCAGGGGTCACCGCGCCGATCATCGGCCCGCGGACCCTGGCGCAGCTAGAGGATCTGCTCGGCGCGGTGACCCTGACGCTCGACGAGGACGAGCGGCGCCGGCTGGAGGAGCCCACGCCACCGCCCGACATCGTGCCGCACCGGATGCTGCGCGAGCAGCTCCACCTGTCCGACGTTCCCGCCCTTCGCCGCCCGTGACGCGGTAAGGTACGCCCGTACCTCCCCCGATGGGCGCGACGCCGGGTCCGTCGGTCCCGCCCGCGCGGTCCGCGCCCCTGACGTCAGGAGCGTGGCATGGGCATGTCAACTCGTCGCGCGCGCCGGATCCGCGCGGCACTGTTCGGGATTGTCCTCGTGGTCGGCGGGCTCACCGTACCGTCGCTCGCCGCGGCGGCGCCGAGCCGGTCCGCGGACGCCAGCCGCGACGGCCGGCAGCACGACGTGATCGCCAACCTCTTCGAATGGAACTGGCCCTCGGTGGCCCGCGAGTGCGTGCGGGTACTCGGCCCCGCCGGCTACGGCGGCGTCCAGGTCGCTCCGCCGCAGGACTCCCTGATGCGCACCCAGGCCGTCGACCCGCCGGTGCTGCACCCCTGGTGGGAGGTGTACCAGCCGGTGGACTACCAGCTCACCAGCCGGATGGGCACCGAGGCGCAGTTCCGCGCGATGGTGTCTGCCTGCCGCTCGGCCGGCGTGAAGGTGTACGTCGACGCGGTCATCAACCACATGACCGGCCAGGGCAGCGTGTCGTACGGCGGCGTGCAGTACACCCACTTCGCCTATCCGGACTACGGGTTCGCCGACTTCCACCACCCGCCGGCCGACTGTCCGACCGCCGGCGGCATCGACGACTTCAACAACTACCTCCAGGTCACCAAGTGCGAGCTGCTCGGCCTCGCCGACCTGAAGACCGAGTCGGCGCACGTGCGCGCGACCATCGCCGGGTACCTGAACAAGCTCATCGACATGGGCGTGTCCGGCTTCCGGGTGGACGCGGCCAAGCACATCGGCGAGGTCGACCTGGCCGGGCTGGAGGCGCTGCTGCACCGCACGCTCGACGGCACCGCGCCGTACGTCGCCCTGGAGGTGTTCCCCGGCGGTCCGGGCAAGCTGGCGCCGGCCGCGTTCGAGGGGGTCGGCAGCCTGCTCGGCTTCGACTTCGCGTACCAGATCGAGGGCGCGTTCAAGAGCTACCCGCCGGGCGCGACCGGCAACATCACCGGCCTTGCCGTGTTCGGGGAGGAGGCCGGACTGCTGCCCGCCGACAAGACGCTGGTGTTCGTGGAGAACCACGACACCGAGCGCAACGGCTCCACGCTCAGCTACAAGGACGGCGCCACCAATGTGCTGGCGACCGAGTTCATGCTGGCGCGCGGGTACGGTCGGCCGCAGGTGTACGCGAGTTTCACCTTCACCGGCAACGACGACTCCCCGCCGAGCGACGCGCACGGCTTCATCACCGACACCGTGTGCGGGGCCGCGTGGACCTGCCTGGACCGGGTCACCGGCATCGCGAGCATGGTCGGCTGGCACAACCTCGTCGGGGACGCGGCGCTGGCGAACTGGTACGACGACGGGGTCAACCTGATCGCGTTCAGCCGGGGCAACCGGGGCTGGATCGCGCTGAACAACCACGCCGGGGCGCAGACCGCGACGTTCCAGACGGGGCTGCGCCGGGGTACCTACTGCGACGTCATCCACGGATGCTCCGCGCCGAAAGTGGTCGTCGACCAGCACGGTACGGCGACGGTGACGGTACCCGGCAAGGACGCGGTGGCCATCGACACCGCGAGCCTGGTCCGCTGATCACCGCCGGAAGGTGGGGGACCAGCCCAGCACGGCACGGGCCCGGGCGGTGCTCCACAGTCCGGCCGAGGTGTCGCCGGTGATGGTGAAGACCTGGCAGCCGTCGCGGTGCTCCAGCGCGGCGAGCACCGCGGCGGCCAGGTCGGTGGCGGCGGTCGCCTCCACGAGCGCGCCGTTCGCGGCGTACACCAGCTTCGGTGGCCGGGGCAGGCTCCAGGCCGGCCAGGCGTCGTCCGTGGTCGGCCAGGCCAGCCGGAGGATGTTGACGGACAGCCCCCACTGCGCGGCGGCCGCCTGGCACACCTGCTCGCCGAGCCGCTTGGTCAGCCCGTACACGTCCGTGGCGTCGGGCGGGACCGACTCGTCCAGCTCCCGCGAGGTCAGGTCGCGGAACACGGACAGGCTGCTGATGTGGACGGCGTGCGGTACCCCGGCGTCGTGCGCGGCGCGCAGCGCCAGGTGGACGGACTTGACGTTGACGTCGAAGGCGTCGGCCGCGCCGTCGGGCGTGTCCCAGTCCTTGCTACCCATCGCGCAGTGCAGGACCGCGTCCACGCCCTCGACCGCGCTACGCAGGTCGGCGTGGTCCGTCGCGCTGCCGGCCAGGTACTCCACCCCGTCCGGTGGGGGCCGCCGGTCCAGTACCCGGATCGCGTGCCGCCCGGCGAGCAGCGGCAGGACGAGCCCGGCGACGTACCCCGACCCGCCGACGACAAGTACCCGCATGCCGCGATCGTCGCACCGTCAGGCCGGGCCGGCGAGCCGGCCGGCGCGGGCGGCCGGACCCGCCACGGCCGGCGCCGCCGGGTAGGTTTCCGTCATGGCTGAGGACACGCTCCGCTCGGTGGACATCGAGCGCACGGCTGTTGGTGAGTATGTCGCACGCAACGCGCGGGATGGCACGATCGCGATCGGCTCCGGCGGGAACGACAAGTTCACCCCGGTCGAGCTGCTTCTGGCGGCCATCGGCGGCTGCACCGCCATCGACGTCGACCTGATCACCAGCAAGCGGGCGGAGCCGACCGACTTCCGGATCCGGGTCACGGGGGACAAGATCCGGAACGAGGGCGGCAACCGGATGGTGAACCTGCGGGTCGAGTTCATCGTGGCGTTCCCGGAGGGGGAGGGCGGCGACGCGGCCCGGGAGGCGCTGCCGCGCTCGGTGCGGATGTCCCACGACCGGCTCTGCACGGTCTCCCGCACCGTCGAGCTGGGCACCCCGATCGAGGCCGAGCTTGCCGCTCCATAGCCCTCCGGACGAGATCGTCCGCCGGCTCCGCGCCGCCGGTTGCGTCTTCGCCGAGGAGGAGGCACGTATCATCGCCGACTCGGCGGCGACGCCGGAAGCGCTGGGGGAGATGGTCGAGCGGCGGGTCGCGGGCGTTCCGCTGGAGCAGGTCGTCGGCTGGGTGGAGTTCTGCGGGCTGCGCCTCGCGGCCGATCCCGGCGTCTTCGTGCCGCGCCGGCGCACCGAACTGCTCGTCCGGCGGGCCGCCGCGCTCACCGTGCCCGGGACCGTCGTGGTCGACCTGGCCTGCGGTACCGGTGCGGTGGGTTGCGCCGTGGCGGCGCGGGTGCCCGGCGTGCGGCTGTACGCGGTGGACATCGAGCCGGCCGCCGTCCGGTGCGCGCGGCGCAACCTCGCGGCCCTCGGCGCAGAGGTATACCTGGGCGATCTGTACGACCCACTGCCGCCCGGACTGCGCGGCCGGATCGGCGTGCTGGTCGCCAACGTCCCGTACGTACCGACCCGGGCCATCGACCTCATGCCGCGCGAGGCGCGCGACCACGAGCCGCTGGTGGCGCTGGACGGTGGGGCCGACGGGCTCGAACTCGTCCGCCGGGTCGCCGGGCCGGCCCGGGACTGGCTCGCCCCGGGCGGGTACCTGCTCGTGGAGACCGGTGCGGACCAGGCGGGCGCGGCCTGCGCCGCGCTCGCGACGGCCGGCCTCACCCCGGCCGTCGTCTGCGACGACGACCTGCATGCCACCGTGGTGACCGGCGTGGTGCAGCCCACTGGATAATGGATGTGATTTCCATTAACGTTACGGTGATGTCCCGCAGCATGTCCCCGATCCCGAGCGTCGCCGAGCGGTCGGCCTCCGAGAGCGCCGGCACACGCACCGCACTCGTCGAGGTCCACGACGCCAGCGCGGTACTCGGTGGGCGCACGGTCTGGTCGCACGTGGACGCCACGGTGTCGGCCGGGGAGTTCGTCGCCGTCCTCGGTCCCAACGGGGTCGGCAAGTCCACGCTCCTGAAGGCGATCCTCGGGCTGATACCCCTCGCCGCCGGCCGGGTGCGGCTGCTGGGCCGCGCGCCCGGCCAGGCCAACCACGCGATCGGCTACCTGCCCCAGCGGCGTAGCTTCGACCCCTCGCTGCGCATCCGGGGGCTGGACGTGGTCCGGCTCGGGTACGACGGCGACCGGTGGGGACTGCCGCTGCCCGGCCGCCGCTCCCAGGCCGCCGAGGCACGGGTCCGGGAGCTGGTCGCGCTGGTCGGCGCGGGGGAGTACGCGCACCGGCCGGTCGGGCAGCTGTCCGGCGGCGAGCAGCAGCGGTTGCTGATCGCGCAGGCGCTGGCCCGCCGTCCCCGGCTGCTCCTGCTGGACGAGCCGCTGGACAGCCTCGACCTGCCCAACCAGGCCACCGTCGCGGCGCTCATCTCGCGGATCTGCCGGACCGAGAACGTCGCTGTCATGATCGTCGCGCACGACGTGAACCCGATCCTGAGCTACCTGGACCGGGTCATCTACCTCGGGGCCGGCGGCGCGGTCTCGGGTACGCCCGCCGAGGTCATCACGTCCGAGACGCTGAGCCGGCTGTACGCCACCCCGGTCGAGGTACTGTCCACATCGGACGGTCGGCTCGTCGTCGTCGGCCAGCCCGAGGCGCCCGCCCGGCACAGCGACCGGCACCAGGGCGGGTCGTGACCGGCCAGTTCTCCTGGAACCTGATCGCCGACATCCAGGACATGTGGTCGCTGCCGTCGATCCTCAACGCGTTCCGCGCCGGTACCGTCGTCGCGCTGCTCGCGGCGCCGGTGGGCTGGTTCATGGTGCTGCGGCGGCAGAGCTTCGCCGGGCATACGTTCGCCCTGGTCGGGTTCCCGGGCGCGGCCATGGCCGTCTGGCTCGGGTTGAGCGTCGCCACGGGGTACTTCGCCTTCGCCGTCGCGGCGGCGCTGGTCATCGCGGCGCTTCCGGCCGGTACCCGGCGGGGCCAGGGGGAGGAGTCGGCCGTCGTCGGCACCGTGCAGGCGTTCGCCCTGGCGACCGGGATGCTCTTCGTCACCCTGTACCGGGGCTTCCTCAACGGCACCAACGCACTGTTGTTCGGCAGCTTCCTCGGCATCACCGCCGCGCAGGTGACCACCCTCGCCGCCGTCGCCGCCGTGGCCCTCGTCGTCCTGGCGGTCATCGGCCGGCCGCTGCTGTTCGCGTCCACCGACCCGGACGTGGCCCGCGCCCACGGGGTACCGGCCCGGACCCTCGGCACCGTGTTCCTGGTGCTCCTCGGGGCGGCGGCGGCCGAGGTCGGGCAGATCACCGGCGCGCTGCTGGTCTTCGCGCTGCTCGTGCTGCCGTCGGCCACCGCTCAGCGGCTCACCGTCCGGCCGGCGACCAGCCTCGTGCTGTCGGTCGTCCTCGCCCTGCTCACCGTCTGGGTCGCGCTGTTCGTGGCGTACTACTCGCCCTACCCGATCGGGTTCTGGCTGACCACGATCGCGTTCGCCGGGTACGCGCTCAGCTACGCCGTTCCCGCGCGGCGGTGACGTCATGTTGACCCACGCGTTCATGCAGTACGCGTTCCTCGCCGGCAGCGCCGTCGGGCTGGTCGCCGGGCTCGTCGGGTACTTCCTCGTGCAGCGCGCCCAGGTCTTCACCGCCGACGCGCTCTCCCACGTCGCGTTCACCGGCGCACTCGCGGCGCTGGCCCTCGGGCTGGACGCCCGCGTCGGCCTGTTCGCGGTCACGATCATGGTCGCGCTCGGCATGGGTACCTTCGGCCGCCGCGCTCGCCCCGACGACGTCGTCATCGGCGGCGTCTTCGCCTGGATCCTCGGCCTGGGCGTGTTCTTCCTGACCGTCTACACCACCACCCGAAGCGGTACCGGCAACGGCGCGGCCAGCGTGACCGTCCTGTTCGGATCGATCTTCGGGCTGTCCGCGAACCGCGCTGTGGTGACCGCCGTCATCGCGGTGGCCATCTGCGCGGCGCTCCTCGCGATCGCCCGGCCGCTGCTGTTCGCGAGCGTCGACGAGAACGTCGCCGCGGCCCGGGGCGTACCGGTGCGCCTGCTGGGCTACGCATTCCTGGTCCTGGTGGCGGCGACCACGGCGGAGGCCACGCAGGTGGTCGGCGCCCTGCTGATCCTCGGCCTGCTGGCCGCCCCGGCCGGCGCGGCGGCACGGCTGACCGCCCGGCCGTGGCGGGCGCTGTGGCTGTCGGCCGGGATCGCCGTCGGCAGCGTCTGGCTGGGCCTGGCGGTCAGCTACCTGGTCCGGGTCCCGCCCAGCTTCGCCATCCTGGCCGTGGCGACGCTGACCTACCTGGCCACGTTCGCCGCCGGCCGGCTGCGGCCGTCGGTTCCGGACCGTGCGGCGGCTGACGCGGCGGTTGGTCTCCCGCTCACGTCGGCAGCGTCGCGCCGTGGGCCAGCCGCGTCAGTTCGGCCCCCAGCGCCTCGGTGAGGACGGGCAGATCGGGGAAGTGGTCCGGGTCGACGATCGCGGTGATCGTCAGGGTACCGGCGTACGACAGCACCTCGAACGAGACGGTGACGTTGCCCGTGTCGGCGACCGCGACCGGGACCACGTCGCGTACCTCGGCGCCGGCGAAGGCGACCGGCCGGTCCGGGCCCCGCACGTGGCTCACGAGCGTGTGCAGCCGGCGCTGGTGGTTGACGTACCAGCGGTACCAGCCCAGCCGGGCCGCCACCCGGAACACCGGCCCGAGCACGGCGATCGGCGCGGGACCGGTGGCCAGCGCCCGGCGGGCCCGGACAGCGGCGGCGACGTCGTGCAGCCGCCGCTCCGGGTCGCCGGTACCCGGAACGGCCACGAGCATCGGGGTGACCTCGTTGCCCAGGTGGTCGGCGCTGGCGTACCGGCGCCCGGCGACGGGTACCGCGACGGCGACGACGTCGACGCGCTCCCCCCGGCCGGCCAGGACCCGGCACAGCGCGCCGCCGACGGCGGTCAGGACGGCGTCGTTCACCGTGGCGCCGTTCGCGTGGGCCGCCGCCCGCAACGCCGCGAGGTCGGTGTGTACCACGGCGAGCCGCCGCCGCGGCCCGGTCCGCCGGACCAGCGAGCACGGGACGGCCCGTTCGGGTGCCAGCCCGCCCCCAGCCGCGAGGGAGGCACGAAGCTGCCGCCAGGTCCAGCGGGTACGGGTGAGGGCGCGCAGCCGCTCGCGGAGGGCGTCGAAGGCGAGCGTCGCCACCGGCGGTGCCGGCTGTGCGGACCCGACCGGCGGCGCAGGGTCCGCGGCGCGCGGCCCCGCCCCGGCGACGCCGGTCCCCTCGTCGACGAGGCGGGCCAGGATCGCCAGCCCACCGATCCCGTCGGCCAGCACGTGGTGCAGGACGACCACGAGGGCGACACAGCCACCGGCCAGCCCGGTGACGAACACCGCGCGCCAGAGCGGGCGGTCGCGGGGAAGCCGGTCGGTGACGAGGCCGGCCGCGGTGTCCAGGAGCGCCCGCTCGTCGCCGGGAGCGGGGCAGGCCACCTCCCCGACGTGGCGGCCGATGTCGAAGGCCGGATCGTCGATCCAGATCGGCCGGCCGCAGCCGGGCGGTACCCGCCGCAGCCGCTGGCGCAGCCGGGGGATCGCGGCGATCCGGCCGGCGATCAGCCGCGAAGCGCCGGGCAGGTCGAGCCCTGGCCCGAGGATCAGCACCGCGCCGATCTGCTGCGGTACCGCCCCGCGGTCCATGACGAGGAACGTGAGATCGGTGGGACTGACCCGGTCGACGGCCGTCACCCGGCACCGAGCCGCGTCCGCAGCGCCGCCGTACGGTCGGCGGTCCAGCCGGGTGGTGGGACGATCAACGCCCAGGCGTCGACCGCCTCGCCACGGTAGTCGTGCCCGTGCCCGGGCGGGGCGTCGTTGGCGAACACCAGGTCCACGCTGAGCTGCCAGAAGGTCACGAAGGGGTACCAGTGCATCGCCGGCAGCACGTCCCGCCCGCGCGGCTCGGCGAGCCAGTCCGGGCGGTGCAGGATCAGCCTGGGCGACGACCAGACCACCGGGTCGGAGGCGTGCTGGAGGTAGACGACCCGGGGCGCCAGCCAGCTTGCCGCCGGCGCGGCGAGGTCGGCCAGCTGCCCGGCGAACCGTACCGTCGCGCCGTGCTGGTACGTCGGCAGGGCCTCGCCGCTGCCGGGATCGCGGCCGGCCACGAAGTCGCCCCACAGCCGGCTGCTGTTCGGCGGGCCGACCAGCAGCGCGCCGTCGGTGCGGTTGCGCAGGTCATCGACGCCGCTGAAGGCGGCCTCCGCCCCGGCGGCGCCCAGGCTCTCGCCGAACACGAGGAGCTTCGGCCGCTGCCCGGCGAGCAGCCGGGACCAGCGCGCGTAGACCGCGTCGAACAGCTCGCGCCCGGCGGTGCGGACCCGGTCCTGGTCGGCCAGGTAGGAGATCACGCTGGGCAGGTATGAGTACTGGAGGGCGACGAGCGCGGTGTCGCCGTTGTACAGGTACTCCAGGGGTACCAACGAGCGCTGGTCGACCCAGCCGGTACCGGTGGTGGTGATCACGCACAGGACCGCCCGCTGGAACGCGCCGGTCCGCTCCAGCTCCCGGACGGCCAGGTCGGCCTGGTCGGGCAGGGTCGGCGCCGAGTGCAGGCCGACGTAGACGCGGACCGGCGGGGTGGCCGGCCGCCCGCTGAACCGGCTCAGCTCGGCGACCGTGGGCGCGCGGGCGACGAAGTTCTGGCCCCAGCGTCCGAGCGACGCCCACGGGACGAGCGAGTCCGGGCTGCCCGACACGGTGGTACCGGTCGGTTGCGTCACATCGCCGAAGGTCTGGCCGTTGATCGACTCGAACCCGGCGTTCGCGGCGGCCATCAGCCCGTTGGCGACCACTCCCTGCAGCAGGGCGACCAGCAGCACGACCACGCCGACGACGGCGAGCACGCGGGCGGCGGCCGCCGGGATCCACCGGCCGAACAGCCGGCCCAGCGCACGGGAGGCCGCGCGCACCAGCCGGGCCAGCGCGACGAACGACGCGAAGACGGCCGCCGCCAGGACCGGTACGCCGAGGTAGCCGAATTCGGCGGGCGCGGGCTCGCCCATCAGCAGGTGGACGTCGCGCTGCCAGCGCGAGCCCTGGACCAGGAACAGCGCCGCCAGTACCCCACCCGCGCACCCGAGCACCCACCATGCCCGGCGCCACCCGACCGGCCCGACCAGATGGTTCCCCCGCCCGATGGCACGACGCAGCGTCCAGCCCATGGCGACGCCGACCGCGTACCCGGTGGCCGTCAGGACTCCGCTGAGCAGGCCCTGGAGGTACCACGGCCGGGGCAGTAGCGACGGCGTCAGCGACATGCAGAACAGGCACACCGCCACGGTGACGCCGACGAAGTCGAACCGGACCACGGACAGCCGGCGAGCCCGCGCCAGCGGCGACGGGCTGACCGGGGCGGTCGCCGTCGCGGGGACGGCGACGGTGCCTGCCATACTCCCACCATCCATCGGCGGCGCGGTCGCGGCCAGTGCTGGAGGGCCCGCTATCGCGGGGTTACCCCGGGACGAGGGGCTTCGAACAGTGTGTCGCGCTGCGCCGGGCCGTCATGCCCACCCGCTGGTAAAGCGCCAGCGCGCCGGTGTCCGAGTGGCTCCACGGCGCGCAGCCACGCCGCTAGCGCGCCGCCAAGGCCATAGCG
>JBKPCQ010000234.1:0-7100 GCA_046727455.1 Actinomycetota bacterium
AGCCCGACGGTGGCCGCCAGCGCCAGCACCAGGGTGGCGGCGATCAGCAGCAGCACCAGCACGGCGTACACCACAAGGTCCCAGGGCATCGCCTCGGTCGGCACGCCCGCAGCCTACCCAGCGGAAAGGCGCGTCAGGCTCGCCGCCACAACATCCACACACGTTCCGCACGCCGGCGTCACCGGCGCCGATCGGCCGGGCCGTGGTCGGGCCGTGGTCAGGCCGTGGCCCGGTCCGGGCTGTCATCGGGAGCCGGGGCATGACCCGTTCGCTCGGACACTTACGCCCGGGAGACGGTGGTTCGACCGGAGGGCCGGCGGTGATGTCCCGCGAACCCGACACCCGGCCGGGACGTAGGGAAGCGTGAACCTGCCGCGCCTCGCTCGAGTCGACCGAGGCGGTGACCGAGGAGGACGCATGCAGCCAGGCTCTGCCGTCGAGGACGTGGGGCGGGACCGATCGGAACGTCCGGGGCCGGCCCGGCGGGTCGTGGCGGTGACGACCTCGCAGCAGCATTCCAGCATCTCCGGCCGGATCAGCAGCCAACTGCTGTCGTTCTCGCAAGGTCTGGCCGCGACCGCGCCGATCAGCTCCGCGCTCCTCGCAGGCCTGGCCGACGAGATCCGGTCCGGCGGACCGGTGTCCGGCCTGTTGCTCGGCCATCCCGCCGCGCAAGCTCCACTGTTCGGCATCCGGGCACTGGCCGGCGTAAACCAGTTGGTGCCCAGGGGGCGGGTACCGCGATTGGCGACACATATCCAGGCCGCGGTTCGCGACGCCCGTGACGCGGAACGGTGGGCCGATGACGCGTGGGCGCTTGCCCGCGAGGCGATGCTCGCCCACCCGGAACACATCCATGCCGCTCTGGACCGCCCCCGGTACAACAACACCTGCCCGACCGCGGCGCGATGCTCCTCCGCGGTCTGGCGATGATCGGCTCGGCCCGTGTCCGGCTCCTGGAACTCGGTGCGTGCGCCGGCCTCAATCTGCATCTGGACCGCTACCACTGGCTGGGATCGGGCTGGCAATGGGGAGACCGGGGATCCGGCGTCCGCATTCGCGCCAACGGACCATTCCCGGGCCACATCGAGATCGTCGACCGGCAGGGCTGCGACCTCAACCCCCTCGACCCGGCGGATCCGGACGACGCCCTCATTCTCCGCTCATTCGTCCCGGCCGAGCACACCACCGTACTCGAGCAGCTCAACCAGGCGCTGCGAATCGGCGCGCAGACGAGAGTCGACATCGAACGGCAGACCGCGGCGCGTTGGCTACAGACCCAACTGGGCGGCGGCACCGGTCCCGGCGTCACCACCGTGATCTGGCACAGCCTGTTCTGGCACTACCTCGACGAGGCCGAGCAGTCAACCGTCGAACGCCTGCTCGCCGAGGCCGCCACCCGCATGCCCATCGCCCGGGTGGCCTTCGAACCTGCCGGCTGGGCGTCGACCCCCACTCTCCAGGTAACTGTCTACTCCCCCTGAACGGTGCGTACCCGACAAGCCGGATCATCCTGGGCCAGGCCGTCGCCCGGTCGCCGGAGGGGACCAACGTTGCCCGACGATGACCGCCAGCGGCCGAAGCCGTCCAGCGCAGACTACTGGGACCGGCTCCGGCCGTTGATCGGAGGCGGGTACCGCTACTTCCTGATGAAGTGATCACGCTGGCCAGTGACCAGCCGGTGGCGTCTACGCTCCCCGTTTGACCTGGGCATCCTTCGTTGACGATGGTCAGCGTTGGTTACCGCAGGTCCCCCTTGGACGGCCTGGAGACGGCCCGATCTTCGTCGAGGACCCCCGGAGAGCGGTTGGACGCCTACGAACTTTGTAGGCGTCCACCTTGTGCGTAACCGCGTATTCTTCGGTCATGTTCTAGTGCTTGAGCCAGTCAGCAACAGCCAGGAACACCGCGCCCGCAACTGATCCCAAGATCAGCAGGGCGCCAAGGCGGGCGGTCCCGTGCCACGTCGCGAGCGCAGCGCGGACCGTCCGCCCCAACTCTTTCCAGAACTCTTTCCAGAAGCCCACGGTGCCATTCACCTCCTCACAGTCCGGATGCACGTGCATCTGCACGCCCATATGCGCGTGCACCGCGCGCACGATCGGTGATCCTAGCGGTCTGCCACCGGGAGTGCATGCCTTGGACTGCATGAGTCGCGCGATATACCAAACACGAGTCGCCTTCGGTTATCCCGGGAAGGCACCACTGTGGCCCGCTCGGCCGGATGCTGGACTCGTCGAAGCGTCGCAGGGCGGGGTCGAGCTCCCGGGCGGCAGCGTAGGCCCGGCGGGCCTCCTTGAGCTGCGACATGGTGGGTTCCACCACCAGGCCAGCTTTATCGAACAGCAGTTCGATCATATCCCGCGCTCGACGGCGGTAGCGGTGCGGCCAACCGACCTCTTCGGTGTGAACGAATGATCATGGACCTCCGACCTGCCTCTGCATGCCCAGTGACCAGCGAGGACGGTCCGTGGATGTCCGTCGTCGTACATTGTTGTCAACGTTGGTTGTCACTCAGTTCGTCACTCAGTGAGCCATTTCCAACCCGCCGTAAGGTTACGGTACGACTGAAACCGACCGGTGCGCTCGACCCGTTCATCCGGTGATCCGCTGCCCACAATCCGTCACACTGTCCGGTGAAGCGACCTCTTCGGCACGCGTGCAGCCGCCGGTAGAACGGTGCGGGTGTCACGACCCGGACTCGGTGATCCGCCGGCTCGACGCCCACGCCCGCCAGTACCCGCCGCTACCGATCACGCTGCCCTGGGGCAGCTCAACCGGCGCCCCTGTCACGGTCACCCTCTACCTCTACAACACCAACCTGAAGGTGCTCGACCGGCCGGCCTTCAACCGGTGGGCATGGAAACCGGCAATCCGCGCCAGCGGCATCCCGGACACGCGGCGCAACGGAATGCACGTGCTGCGGCATACATACGCCTCGGTACTGCTGGATGCCGGCGAGAGCATCAAGGCTCTCGCTGCGTACCTCGGCCACGCCGACCCGGGATTCACTCTCCGGATCTACACACATCTGCTGCCTAGCAGCGAGGACCGGACCCGTCGAGCGATCGACGACGCGTTCGGTAGCGACCCGGGGCCGGGCGACGGCCCTGAGCTGGATGACGGCCTGACCACGGCCTGACCGTGATCCAAAAGCCTATCTTCGCAGCTCAGAGCCCCTTAACCCGCTACTTCCTGATGTAGAAGCGCAGGGTGACCCAGCCGGTGACGCCGCTGACGATCGCCCCGATCCCGATCAGGATCGGCGCCATCCACAGGATCCGCCCCCAGCCCACCGGGGTGAGCAGGGACGTCAACGGTTTCAGCGTGCCGTCGATCAACCAGACCTTGGCCGCGATCAGCGCCAGCGAGGCGAGGACCGCGCCGATGATGCCCGCGAACATCGCCTCCAGGACGAACGGCGACTGGATGAACCAGTTGGACGCGCCGACCAGTTTCATCACCGCCACTTCACGCCGGCGGCTGTACGCGGCGACCTGGATCGTGTTGCCGACCAGCAGGAGCGCGGCGGCGCCCTGGATGATGGCGACGATCAGGGCCATGTTCTGCGCGGCGCCGAGTACCCCGAACACCTTGGCCAGCAGCCGTTGCTGGTCGAGCACGTCGTCGACGCCGTCCTTGCCGCGGTACTGCGCGGCGATCTGGTCGAACTGCTTCGGATCCTTGAGCTTGATCCGGAACGACGCCGGCAGGGAGTCCGGCCGGGTGGCCTTGACCAGGTCGGGCGCGTCTTTGAACTGGACCTGGAACTTCTTGTAGGCCTCGTCCTTGGTCTCGAACGTGACCGGCTGCTTCACCAGGGGATCGTTGCGGAGCTGGTCGGCCAGGGCGCGCTGCTGGTCCTGGGTGGCGTCGTTCTTCAGGAAGATCGAGACCTCGACCCGCTCGAAGTAGTACCCCTTCATGGCTTCGATCTGCTTGTACAGGACCAGGCTCGCGCCGAGCATGGTCAGCGATACGGCCATCGTGATGATCATGGCGACGGTCATCGTGACGTTGCGCCAGAGGCCGACCATGACCTCCGACAGGACGTACTTGAAGCGCATCGGTTCGCTGGGTTCCTCTCAGCCGTAGACGCCGCGGGGCTGGTCCCGGACGATCTTGCCGCTCTCGATCTCGATGACCCGGCGGCGCATCTGGTTCACGATGTTGGAGTCGTGCGTGACCATCACCACAGTCGTACCGGTGCGGTTGATCCGGTCCAGAAGTCGCATGATCTCGATGGAGGTGTCCGGGTCGAGGTTACCCGTCGGCTCGTCGGCGAGCAGGATCAGCGGGCGGTTCACGAACGCCCGGGCCACCGCGACCCGCTGCTGCTCACCGCCGGACAGCTCATGGGGGTACCGGTGCTCCTTGCCGCCGAGGCCGACCAGTTCGAGCACCTCGGGAACGACCCGGCGGGCCACACCCTGGGACTTGCCGATGACCTCCAGCGCGAATGCCACGTTCTCGTACGCGGTCCGGTTGGGCAGCAGCCGGAAGTCCTGAAAGACACACCCGATCTGGCGCCGGAAGCCGGAGATCCGCCAGGAGCGCAGGGCGGTGACGTCCTTCTCGTTGACGACGACCCGGCCCTTGGTCGGCGTGATCTCGTGCAGTAGCAGCTTGATGATCGTCGACTTCCCCGAGCCGGACGGGCCGATGAAGAAGACGAAGTCGCCCTTCTCGATCGAGGTGGACACGTCGTCGAGCGACGGTCGCGAAGCCTTCGGATAGGTCTTGGTGACATGCTCAAGCCGAATCACGGTAGGGCAGTCTACGCGCCGTAACCGGAACGCCAAACGCACTCCGGGCGCTTACGGACGAGTTCCGGGTGAATTGCGCAGAAGATCGTCGCTACCGCTGATCACCAACAGTGATCTCAGCGGGGCTTCCAGGCGGCGCTGTCCGCGATCAACCGGCGCACGTGGGCCGGCAACCGGCCCTTGGCCAGCTCGGCCAGGCTCACCTCGTCGAGTACCCGCCGCACCGCCGCCCGTACCGCGATCCACAGCTCCTGCAGGTGTACCGCGCTGCCGTTGTAGCTGGCCTCCTCCGGCCGCATCCCGCGTACCCCGGCCAGCGGCCCGTCCACCGCCCGCAGCACGTCGCCGACGTGGATCTCGCTCGGCGGCCGCGACAGTGCGTAACCGCCGTCGACGCCCCGGGTGCTCTGCACCTGCCCGGCGCGGCGCAGGTCGGCCAGGATGGTCTCGACGAACTTCCGGGGCATCCCCTGCTCGGCCGCGAGGACCTGGGCGGACACCGTCCGGGGGTAGGCCACGGCCAGCGCCACCGCCGCGCGGACGGCGTAGTCACCGCGTGCCGAGATCTGCACGGCGATCAGTCTTCCCCACGCTCGCGGCGCTTGCGCCACCGGATCCCGGCCTCGATGAACCTGTCGATGTCGCCGTCGAAGACCGCGGAAGGGTTGCCGGTCTCGTAGTCGGTGCGGAGGTCCTTGACCATCTGGTACGGGTGCAGCACGTACGAGCGCATCTGGTCGCCCCACGATCCGGCCACGTCGCCCCGGATGACGTCCATCCTGGCCTGCTCCTCGGCCCGCTTGAGGGCGAGCAGCTTGGCCTTGAGCACGGTCATCGCGGTGGCCTTGTTCTGCAGTTGGGAGCGCTCGTTCTGGCAGCTCACCACGATCCCGGTGGGCAGGTGGGTGATCCGTACCGCGGAGTCGGTGGTGTTGACGCCCTGGCCACCGGGGCCGGACGAGCGGTACACGTCGATCCGTAGCTCGTCCTCGGGGATGTCGATCTCGTCGGTCTGCTCGACGACCGGTACCACCTCGACGGCGGCGAAGCTGGTCTGCCGCCGCCCCTGGTTGTCGAACGGGCTGATCCGGACCAACCGGTGGGTACCGGCCTCGACCGAGAGCGTGCCGTAGGCGTACGGCTGCTTGACCGCGAAGGTCGCCGACTTGATCCCGGCCTCCTCCGCGTACGAGGTGTCGTACACCTCCGTCGGGTACCGGTGCCGCTCCGCCCAGCGCAGGTACATCCGCAGCAGCATCTCGGCGAAGTCGGCGGCGTCCACGCCGCCCGCGCCGGAGCGGATCGTGATGAGCGCCTCCCGGGCGTCGTACTCGCCGGACAGCAGGGTACGGATCTCCAGCTCGTCGATGGCTTTGGTCAGCTCGACCACCTCGGTGCCCACCTCGGCCAGCGTGTCCGGATCGTTCTCCGTCTCAGCCAGGCCGAGCAGTACGACGGCGTCGTCGAGCCGCGCCCGGAGCCGCTCCAGCCTGTTGAGCTCGCCCTGGACGTACGACAGCCGCGAGGTGACCTGCTGCGCGCGGGCCTGGTCATCCCACAGATCGGGCGTCGAAGCGGCCTGTTCCAGCTCGTCCTTGTCCTTGCGCAGCCGGTCGAGGTCGAGCACGGTCTCGATGTTGCGCAGGGTGTTGTCGAGGCTCTTGAGCTGGTCGGCGAAGTCAGCAGCGGTCACGGATATCAAGCCTACGCGGCGCGCCCCTGGTCCTCCCGCTCAGCCGGTCGGCGCGTTCTTGAGCCAGCTCAACGCCGCCTTGTGGTATCCGACGGCGAACTCCAGCGCGGCGGCAGCGTGCTCGTCACCGTCGCGGCGCAATTCCCTGGCCGCCTCCCGGGCCTCGGTGAGTGCCGCGTTGTGGTAGGCGGTGGCCTGGTCGTACGCGGTCTTGAGCTGGCCCGGCGACTGGTGCTTGCCGAACGCCACCCGCAGCGCGACGGGGTTGCGGACCGCGTCGCGGCCGGGCTCCTCGGACAACCACCGGCCGAACGCCCGCTTGCCGGCCGGCGTGATCGAGTACGGCTGGCTCGACCGGGGACCGGGCTTGCCCAGCTTGACGTATCCGGCGGCGGCCAGCGCGGGTAGTTCCCGGTACACCTGGCTGCGGGTCATCGACCAGTAAGGACCGAGGCGCTTCTGCGCCGCGGCCATGAGCTGTCCGCCTGTCATGGGGCCCTCGTGCAACAGGCCCAACAGCGCTGCGGCCGTCGGGTTGATTCCAGTCTCCGCCATGCCCCACACGCTGCCACTTCGCGGCCGTTCCGTCCAGGATTTCGGGCAAGTGGCTCCATTGTGCACAGTCGCCGTGCGACAGTCCG
>JBKPCQ010000235.1:0-11275 GCA_046727455.1 Actinomycetota bacterium
ACCCGGTCGTCGGCCAGGACGTCGTCGTTGAACCGCACGATCGCGTGGTCGTCCTCGTCGGTCGGGTCGAGTACGCGGCCGTCCCACAGGACGTTGTCGACCAGGATCACGCCGCCGGGCCGCAGCCGGGGTACCAGTTCAGCCCAGTACGCCGGGTACCCGGTCTTGTCGGCGTCGATGAACGCCAGGTCGATGTGCGGGTCGGCCGGCATCGCGCGGAGAGTGTCGAGCGCCGGACCGAGGCGCAGGTCGATCCGGTCGGCGAGACCGGCCCGGTCCCAGTACCGCCGGGCGATCTTGGTGTACTCCTCGGACACGTCGCAGCACACCAGCCGCCCCTCCGGGCCCATGCCGCGGGCGATCGCGATCGACGACAGCCCGGTGAAGGTACCCACCTCGACCGCGTACCGCGCGCCGACCAGCCTTGTGAGCAGCGTGAGGAACGCGGCCTGCTCGGGGGCGACCTGCATGCCCGCCGCCCGGGGCAGTACCCGCCGGGTCTCCGCCATCAGGTCGGCCACGACGTCGTCCGGCGTCGAACCGTGGGCAACGAGGTAGGCGTGCAGGTCGTCGCCGAGGAAAACGGACTTGTTGGTCATGCCGCCGAACCTAGACCATCCGCCAGAAGTCGGTGAGCCGGTAGCCGAGTTCCGCCGCCAGGTGGCGCAGCAGCGGCAGGGACAGCCCGATCACGTTGCCGTGGTCGCCCTCGATGGACTCGATGAACTGGCTGCCCAGCCCGTCGATCGTGAACGCCCCGGCGACCCGCAGCGGCTCGCCGGTACCGACGTATGCGGCCACCTCCTCGTCGGTGAGGTCGGCGAAGTGCACCGTGGTGCCGGCCACCGCCTCGGCGCGCTTGCCGGTACCGGCGTGGACCAGGCAGTGCCCGGTGTGCAGCACGCCGTGGCGCCCGCGCATCGCGTACCACCGCCGGGTGGCCTCAGCGGCGTCCGCCGGCTTGCCGAGTGCGGCGCCCTCGAACTCGAGCACCGAGTCGCAGCCGAGGACGAGTCCGTCCGCCACCCCGGCCGCCACCGATTCCGCCTTGGCCCGCGCGAGGGTGAGGCACAGCAGGGCCGGATCGGAATGGTCCACAGTGGACTCGTCGAAGCCGCTCACGACGACCTCGGCGTCGATCCCCGCCGCGCTGAGCAGCCGGCGCCGCGCGGGGCTGGCCGACGCGAGGATGAAGGTGGGCACAGCGGCCAGCGTACTGGCCCGCGCGTGGCACGATTGGCGGACATGGGCAGGGTGTGGCGCGAGTTCCGGTCGTTCGCGATGGGCGGCAACCTGGTCGACCTGGCGCTCGGGTTCATCATCGGCGCGGCGTTCTCCAAGCTGGTCGAGGCGTTCGCGCAGTACATCGTGATGGACTCGGTGGCCGTGCTGTTCGGGCAGCCGGACTTCGCCTCACTCAACATCCGGATCGGCCGGTCGAAGATCGAACTGGGTGAGTTCCTCGGCCAGGTGCTCAGCTTCCTGCTGCTGGCCGTGGCGCTGTTCCTGGCGGTGAAGTTCATCTCAGCGGTGGGGATCAGCCAGCGGCGCAACTTCGAACTGCGGGAGTGCCCGTACTGCCTGGAGTTCGTACCGTCCCGGGCGCTCGTCTGCAAGCACTGCCGCCAGTCGCTCGTCGCCGAGCTGCCGGAGCTCGCGGAGGCCGTGCGGCGCAACGCCGAAGGCCGCGGCCGCCGGCTGCCGCTCCCGATCTCAGCCCGGCGGACCCGGGCGGAGGAGGACCCGGACTAGCCCTGCTGGGGAAGGGCGGACGCGCGCCAGGCGCCCGGTCCCGGACGGATGCCGGCGAACGGGCGCGCCGATCGGGCCCACCGCGAGGCCGACGGGGCCGGCGGCGGCGTCGACCGGGTCAGCAGCACGCCCACCAGCGCGGCCACCTCTTCGGCGGTCGGGGTGCCGCGTACCACCCGGAACACCGGCTCCTCGGACATCCTCTCAGCATACGGTGCCGGACGTTACAGGCTCGCGGGCGTTGGGTACGGTCAAATGGTGTCGGCCCCAAGCTCTCCGGTGGCTGAGCGGTACCGTCTGGTCAGCCCGCTCGGCTCCGGCGGCATGGGCCGGGTCTGGCTCGGCTACGACGAGGTGCTGCGCCGCGACGTCGCGGTCAAGGAGGTCGTGCCCCCGCCGGGACTGACGGCGGCCGAGCAGGACATGTCGAACGAGCGGAGCTTGCGCGAGGCACGGGCCATCGCCCGGCTCAACCACCCCAACGTCGTACGCATCTATGACGTGGTGAACAAGCAGCCACACCCGTGGATCGTCATGGAGTACGTGCCGTCGCGCTCACTGCACCAGACGATCGTGGAGGATGGTCCGCTGCCGCCGCCCGAGGTGGCCCGGATCGGTCTGGCCGTGCTCGCCGCGCTGTGCGCCGCGCACCGTGCCGGCATCGTCCACCGCGACGTGAAGCCGAGCAACGTGCTGCTGTCGGGGCAGCGCGTGGTACTCACCGACTGGGGCCTGGCCACCATGGAGGGTGACGTGACCGTCACCCGGACCGGCATGATCATCGGATCGCCCGCCTACATCTCGCCCGAGCGGGCCCGCGACGGTGCGTACTCGCCGGCCTCGGACCTGTGGTCCCTCGGCGCCACCCTGTACGCCACCGTGGAGGGTAAGGCACCGTTCGAGCGCTCCTCCGCGATCGCCACGCTCACCGCTCTGGCCACCGAGGAGCCGGACCCGCCGACACACGCCGGGCCGCTGCGGCCGGCGCTGACGGGCCTGCTGGTCAAGACCCCGGCCAACCGGATGGGCCCGGTCGAGGCGGAGCAGGCCATGCGCCAGGCGCTCGGCCCGAAGGCGAAGCCGAAGACCGCACCGTGGCGCGCGCCGCGCCCGCGCCCGGCCGACGAGGAAGCGCCGGCCGACGCCCCGCAGTCGGCGCCCCCCGCCCCCGCCGGAGACGCGACCGCGGTGGTCCCTCCACCAGGGGTGGTACCCGAACCAGCAGCGCCAACGCGTGACCGGGGCGGGCTGCGCCGTCGGATCCTGGTCGGTGCCCTGGTCCTCGAACTGCTGCTGATCCTCGGCATCGGGATCGCCTTCGCCGTGCGGATCGGCCACACTCCGGCGCACCCACAGCCGGGCGGCCCGACACCGGCCGCGTCCGCCACCCCGTCTGCCGCGACCTCCGGCGGCGCCGGAGCGGCTGCTCCCTCGCCCGCGGACGGTCCGGACTCCACGCTCCCGGCCGGCTGGCACTACTACCGCGACAACACGGGCTTCACCGTCGCCGTACCGGACGGCTGGACGCGTTCCGATCGCGGCGGCATCGTCTACTTCCGGGACCCGGCCGGTGGCCGCCTGCTCGGCATCGACCAGTCCAGCCAACCGAAGCCGGATCCGGTGGCCGACTGGCAGGATCAGGCCGCGCGCCGGGTCCCGGCCGGCGACTTCCCCGGGTACCGGCAGATCGGCATCCGCGCGGTCCCGTACCACGTGAAAGCGGCCGACTGGGAGTTCACCTACAACGGCCGCAACGGGCGGCTGCACGTCATCAACCGTGGCGCGATCTTCAACGACCACCAGGCGTACGGCATCTACTGGGAGACCCCCGACGACCAGTGGCAGGCGAACCTGCCCAGCTTCGACCTGATCACCCGGACCTTCCAGGGCAGGCAGTAACGTACCCTGCACAGTCGTGACCGATCTCTGGCACCGTGTGTGGAGCACCCAGCCCGACCCGCCGAAGCTGCTCGTGCTCGCCACCGCGGCCCTCGCGGTGCTCGCCGTCGTACCCCGGCCGGCGTGGGTACTGGCCCGCAACGCGATCACCATCGCGCACGAGGGCGGGCACGCGCTCGTCGCCGTGCTCGCCGGTCGCCGGCTGCGCGGCATCCGGCTGCACTCGGACACGTCCGGGCTCACCCTGACGCGCGGCCGCCCGACCGGCCCCGGCATGGTGTTCTCCCTGCTCGCCGGGTACCTGACCCCGTCGCTGCTGGGGGTCGCCGGTGCCGTGCTGCTCGCCGCCGGCCGGATCACCCTGCTGCTCTGGCTCGCCCTGGCCCTGCTGCTCGCGGTACTCGCGATGATCCGGAACGTCTACGGCGCGGTCGCGGTGGTGGCGGTCGGCGCGCTGGTCTTCGTCATGTCGTGGTACGCCGAGCCGGCCGTGCAGGCAGCGTTCGCGTACGCGGGCGTGTGGTTCCTGCTCGTCGGCGGCGTACGGCCGGTAGGCGAGCTGCAACGCCTGCGGTACCGGGGCCGCGCCCCCGACTCCGACGCCGACCAGTTGGCCCGGCTCACCCACGTGCCCGGCCTGCTCTGGGTGGCCGTCTTCGGCCTGGTCAACCTCGTCGCCCTCCTCGCCGGCGGCTACCTCCTGGTCGAGCCGTACCTGCGCGCGTCAGCGGTCCAGTGAGGCCGGGTCCAGCTCGGTGACGACCGGTGCGGTGAACAGCAGCGATTCCCCGGGGAGGGCGCTCGCCTCTTCGACGTACTTGTCCCCGCCCAGCCGGCACAGGTACAGGGCCATCGGCCGCGGGTCGACCAGTAGGTACCGCGGGATGCCGGCCCCGGCGTAGTAGTGCATCTTGAGCACCCGGTCGGTGGCCGCGTTGGTCGAGGTGATCTCGCAGACCAGCTCGATGTCGCGGGCCTCGACAGTGACGGTGTCCAGATCGACCGGCCGGGTGATCACCAGGTCGGGGATCGCGATGCGGCCGGTCCGGAGCCGGAGGTTGATGGCGAGGTAGACGTCGAGTCCGGCCTCGCGAGCGGCGGCGTCCAGCGCGTTTGCGAGGCTCAGCGACCATGACTGGTGTCGGACGGTGCCGCGAGGGCTGACGAGCAGGCTCCCGTCGAAGAGTTCGACGCGAGCGGGCGTCTCGCCGAGCGCGAAGTAGTCCTCCTCGGTCCACGGAAACCGCGCTCCAAAACGGGCGTCGTCACAGGGGTATGTTGCCATGCTTGCGTGGCGGCATGGTCTCCCGCTTGGTGCGCAACGTCCGCAGCGCCCGCACCACCTGTACCCGGGTCGCCGACGGCTCGATGACCGAGTCCACGTACCCGCGCTCGGCCGCGACGTACGGGTTCGCGAGCGTGTCCTCGTACTCCTCGACCAACTCGGCCCGCAGCGCCACCGGATCGGAAGCCGACGCCAGCTCGGAGCGGTACAGGATGTTCACCGCACCCTGCGCGCCCATCACCGCGATCTGCGCGCTCGGCCAGGCGAAGTTCAGGTCGGCGCCGAGGTGCTTGGAGCCCATGACGTCGTAGGCCCCGCCGTACGCCTTGCGGGTGATCACGGTGACCTTCGGGACGCTGGCCTCCGCGTACGCGTAGATCAGCTTGGCGCCCCGCCGGATGATGCCGTCCCACTCCTGGCCGGTGCCGGGAAGGAAGCCGGGCACGTCGACGAACGTGAGTACCGGCAGGTTGAAGGCATCGCAGGTGCGCACGAAGCGGGCCGCCTTCTCGGAGGCCGCGATGTCGAGGCAGCCGGCGAAGTGCATCGGCTGGTTGGCCACCACGCCGACCGGCCGCCCCTCGACCCGCCCGAACCCGACCACGATGTTCTGCGCGTACAGCGCCTGTACCTCCAGGAAGTCGTCGACGACCGCCTCGATCACCCGGTGCATGTCGTACGGCTGGTTGGCCGAGTCCGGGATCAGCGTGTCGAGTTCACGGTCTTCCGCGGAGACGGCCAGCGCAGCGGGATCCGCCCCGACAGCGGGCTCGTCGAGGTTGTTCGACGGCAGGAAGGACAGCAGCGCCTGCACGTACTCGATCGCGTCCTCCTCCGAGGACGCCAGGTAGTGCGCGTTGCCCGAGGTCGTGTTGTGGGTACGGGCCCCGCCCAGCTCCTCGAACCCGACGTCCTCGCCGGTGACCGTCTTGATGACGTCCGGCCCGGTGATGAACATGTGCGATGTCTTGTCCACCATGACGGTGAAGTCCGTCAATGCCGGTGAGTACACCGCGCCGCCCGCGCACGGGCCCATCACGAGCGAGATCTGCGGGATCACCCCGGACGCTTTCACGTTCCGTATGAAGATCTCGCCGTACAGCCCCAGCGAGACCACGCCCTCCTGGATCCGCGCGCCGCCCGAGTCGTTGATGCCGATCACCGGGCAGCCGATCTTCAGCGCGAGGTCCATGACCTTGACGATCTTCTCCCCGAACACCTCGCCGAGCGAGCCGCCGAACACCGTGAAGTCCTGCGCGAACACGCACACCTGCCGGCCGTCCACCGTCCCGTACCCGGTGACCACGCCGTCCCCGTACGGCCGCGTCGCTTCGAGACCGAACGCCGTGCTGCGGTGCCGGGCCAGCTCGTCCAGCTCCACGAACGAGCCGGGGTCGAGCAGCAGCTCGATCCGTTCGCGAGCGGTCTTCTTGCCCCGTGCGTGCTGCTTCTCCACGGCCCGCGCGGAGCCGGCGTGCACCGCCTCGTCCATCCGGTGCCGCAGGTCGGCGACCTTCCCGGCGGTGCTGTGCGGGTCAATCCTGGTGTCGGTCACGCCGCGATCGTAACGGTCGTTAAGGCGTAGGGTGACCGGGTGCGAGGTTCGCCATACTCCGACCTGGACCGGCCGCCGCTGTCCGGGGCCGCGCTGCGCCGAGCGCTGGTCGTCCCCGGCGGGCTCTGGACGGACCTGCGGATAGCGGACGAGACCGGCTCGACCAACGCCGACGCCGCTGCCGCCGCGCGGGCCGGCGCGGCCGAGGGGCTCGTCGTGGTCGCCGAGCGGCAGACGGCCGGCCGTGGCCGGTTCGACCGGCACTGGGAGTCGCCGCCGCGCGCCGGGCTCACGCTGAGCGTCCTGCTCCGTCCGGGGCGGCTCAACGGCTGGCTGCCGCTGCTCGCCGGGGTGGCGCTGGTCGAGACGGTACGGCGGCTGGGCGAGGTGGACGCCGTCCTCAAGTGGCCCAACGACCTGCTCATCGACGAGCGCAAGTGCGCGGGGATCCTCGCCGAGTCGGTCGGGGACGGGGTCGTCGTCGGCATCGGGCTCAACGTCACGCTGCGCGAGGACGAGCTGCCGGTACCGGAGGCGACGTCGCTGCGCCTGGCCGGCGCCGCCTGCACGGACCGCGACCCGCTGCTGCGCGCGCTGCTGCGCGGCTTCGCCGACTGGTACCGCCGCTGGCGCGGCGCGGCCGGCGACCCCGACGCCAGCGGCCTGCGCGAGGCGTACCGGATGCACTGCGCCACGCTCGGCCGGGAGGTCCGCGTGGCGCTGCCCGACGGGAGCGAGGTGAGCGGCACGGCATCGGACGTCGACAGCACCGGCCGGCTGGTCGTCGCCGGGGTGGGCCCGGTCGCGGCTGGGGACGTGCGCCACATCAGATAACCGGTCAGCCGACCCCGAAAGTGGCGGCGTACCGCTACCGTCACACCGGACATCGTGACGACAGGAGGTTGGTGTGGGCTTCCCGGAGAGTGTGCTCACCAAGGACGAGCATGTGGAAATGCACCTGCACCCGCACTGGAAGGCCTTGTTCTGGCCGGCCGTCGCCGGCATCGTGCTGATCGCCGCGGTCGTCGCGGCCTGGGTGTTCCTGCCCACGGCCGGCTGGTCCACGATCGCGCTCATGGTCATCGGTGGGATCGCGCTGGTACTGATCGTGTGGCTCGCCGTCTGGCCGTGGCTGAAGTGGCGCACCACCCACTACGTGTTCACCAACGAGCGGGTGATCATGCGGCACGGCGTGTTCGCGCGGGAGGGCCGGGACATCCCGCTCAACCGGGTCAACGACGTGTCGTTCCAGCACAGCTTCTTCGAGCGCCTGCTGGCCTGCGGCACCCTGACGATCGAGTCGGCCGGCGAGCGCGGCCAGGTCGTGCTGACCGACATCCCCCGGGTGGAGAAGATCCAGAGCCACCTGTACGAGCTGGTCGAGGCCGACCACGAGGCGCACACGTTCGACGACGGCGACGCCGAGAAGATCGCCCGCAGCATCAAGGATCAGGAGAGGTAGGCCGGAGCGCGAACCAGCCGCGGAAGCGGGTACGCAGCACGTCGCCCTCGGGCTCGCCGTCGGGGCCCAGCCGGGTCATCGTGCCGGCCAGGGTCACCGTGCCGAAGCCGGGCTGGGCCCGCGACGGCGCCCGGTCGAGTACGGTGAGCCGGCTGGCCAGCCGGTCCCCGGCGTAGACCGGCGCGGTCCAGCGCAGCTCCTCCAGGCCCGGCGAGGCGGCGGCTGCGGTGCGGGCGAGCACGTGGTCGACGTACGCCCGCATGAACAGGCTGACGGTGAAGAAGCCGCTGGCGATCGGCGCCCCGTACGCGCTCTCCGCCGCCAGCGCCTCGTCGACGTGGTACCACTGCGGGTCGAACCGCCGGGCGAAGTCGAGCATCTCGGTCTTGTCGACGACCGTCACCCCGAGGTCGAACACGAGCCCCGGCTCCAGGTCGTCGTAGAACAGCTCGGCGGTACCCCCGGTGCCGGAGCGGATCACACGGGTTCCCCGGTCAGCTCCTCCGCGCCCTCGTCGGTGCTCGCCGCCAGGAAGACGAACTTCCGGTACGCCCAGAACCGGAACATGGTGCCCAGCACGAGGCCGAAGCCCTGCGCGGCGATGTTGTCGGCGAGGCGCGAGTGGAAGACGTCCGGCCAGAAGTGCCCGAAGCCGTTGTGGCTGATCTGCAGGCAGGCGATCGCGATGCCCAGGCCGACCGCGTTGAAGAAGAAGTAGAGCAGGTACTCCCGGTGAAGGCCGGAGCGGGCCCGGTCGCGCCAGGTCCAGAACCGGTTGCCGATGAACGCGACCGTCGCCGCCACCACCGTCGAGGCCACCTTGGCCCAGAACCAGCCGAGCCCGTCGTACAGCAGGTTGTAGACGGCCACGTCGACGAGGTACGCGGTGAACCCCACCACGCCGAACTTACCCAGCTCACGGAACAGGTGGCCGAAGCGCTCCCAGAGTGCGTCCACCCGGGCAGCGTACTCGGGCCGGCTACCGGCGCTCCATTCCGTCCGGTGGCAGGAGGGTCTGTGCGTACATCTGCTCCCTACCGGATGAATCCGCACGTCGGTGCGCAGCGACCCGAAGAATCTTGCGCGCTTGTGCAGATTTTCACAAGCACCCCCGGTGCTTACCCGGCTCGATGGGCTTAGGCTGTGCGAAATCCAGCGGTCCTTACGTACCGTGTCCTATCCGTCGACGCGAGGAGAGCATGATGACGGCTTCAGCCGTGCTGGCGGGGATCGAGCAGGCCCCGACGTCGCACCCCCGCCTGCTCGCCTGGGTGCGCGAGGTCGCCGAGCTGACCATGCCCGAGCGGGTCGTCTGGTGTGACGGCTCGCGCGAGGAGTGGGACCGGCTGACCGGGGAGCTGGTGGCGTCCGGCGCGCTCGTCCCGCTCAATCCGGAGAAGAAGCCGAACTCCTTCTGGGCCCGGACCGACCCGTCCGACGTGGCCCGGGTCGAGGAGCGCACCTTCATCTGCTCGGTCGACGAGGCCGACGCGGGGCCGACGAACAACTGGATGGCCCCGGCCGAGATGAAGCGCGTCATGACCGACCTGTACCGGGGCTGCATGGCCGGCCGCACCATGTACATCATCCCGTTCTGCATGGGCCCGCTCAGCTCGACCGACCCGATGTACGGGGTCGAGATCACCGACAGCCCGTACGTCGTCGTGTCGATGCGGATCATGACCCGGATGGGCCGGGCCGTCCTGGCGAAGATGGGCGATGGCGCCAACTTCGTGCCCTGCCTGCACTCGGTGGGCGCGCCGCTCGCGCCCGGCCAGGCGGACGTCATGTGGCCCTGCTCGGACACCAAGTACATCTCGCACTTCCCGGAGACCCGGGAGATCTGGTCGTACGGCTCGGGGTACGGCGGCAACTCGCTGCTCGGCAAGAAGTGCTACTCGCTGCGCATCGCCAGCGCGGTCGCCCGCGACGAGGGCTGGCTCGCCGAGCACATGCTGATCCTCAAGCTCACCTCGCCGGCCGGCACGGTCCGGTACATCGCGGCGGCGTTCCCGTCCGCGTGCGGCAAGACCAACCTGGCCATGCTCGAACCCACCATTCCCGGCTGGAAGGTGGAGACGCTCGGCGACGACATCGCCTGGATGCGGTTCGGCGAGGACGGCCGGCTGTACGCGCTCAACCCGGAGTACGGCCTGTTCGGCGTGGCCCCCGGTACCGACTGGAAGACCAACCCGAACGCGATGCGCACGCTCGCCCGGGGCAACTCGCTGTTCACCAACGTGGCGCTCACCGACGACGGCGACATCTGGTGGGAGGGCATGGGCAATCCACCCGGTCATCTCACGGACTGGCACGGAGAAGATTGGACACCGGAAAGCGGAAAACTGTCGTCGCACCCGAATTCCCGGTTCTGCACCCCGATCACCCAGTGCCCGATCCTGGCCCCGGAGTACGAGGACCCGCGCGGGGTACCGATCGACGCCATTCTCTTCGGCGGTCGCCGCAAGACCACGGTCCCCCTGGTCACCCAGGCCCGCGACTGGGTGCACGGGGTGTACCTGGGCGCCACGCTCTCCTCGGAGACCACCGCCGCCGCAGTCGGCCAGGTCGGCGTCGTGCGCCGCGACCCGATGGCGATGCTCCCGTTCATGGGGTACCACGCCGGGGACTACTTCGGGCACTGGATCGACATGGGCAAGGGCCTCGACGGCGACGCGAGCAAGCTGCCCCGCGTGTTCTACGTGAACTGGTTCCGCCGCGGTGCCGACGGCCGGTTCCTGTGGCCGGGCTTCGGCGAGAACTCCCGGGTCCTCAAGTGGGTCTTCGAGCGGCTGGACAGCACCGCGGACGCGGTGGAGACGCCGATCGGGTTCCAGCCGACGCCGGACGCCCTCGACGTGTCCGGGCTCGACGTGTCCCGGGAGGACATCGAGGCCGCGCTCGCCGTCGATCCCGAGGAGTGGAAGGTGGAGATCCCGCAGGTCGTCGCGTGGTTCGAGAAGTTCGGCGAGAAGCTGCCCGGCGTCCTGTGGTCCGAACTCGACGCGCTCAAGGCCCGGCTGGGTATCGAGTAACCGTCGGCAGCCGGCCGCTCCGCGGCTGACAAGCGCTGACTGGTAGCCGCTCCGACAGGCTACGCGGCTGATATGTGGGCGTGCACATCCAGCCCCACACTCGTACGCTCAGAAAACACCGGGGCCTCCCGCAAATGTCGGCTCTACCAGCGAGGCCCAATCCTCGCCGGCAATCCACGTCAACTTGCGAGTGAGGCCCCGGCCCGGTCAACCAGGCACCTCATACCGTCTAGGCTGCGAGGCGTGAAACTCCGCAAGCTCGCCTACTCGGTTTACGAGCGGCGGGT